>NZ_JABDVY010000020.1:0-116298 GCF_019685025.1 Rhizobium sp. NZLR8
AACGGCGGACGGAGACCCAGGCTCTCCCACGGGCTTGGTGTCCCAAAGGTGCAACGGTCTTCCATCCGCCACCGCAACAGGCAGTACTACGCCAATAGCGGGTAAAGGGAAGTTACAAAGGTGCCGGGCGGATGAGGGGCTGCTCTCGCCGAGCAATTTCATTCATGCTGATAGGCGTCCAAAACGGCACGGCCGCCGGAGAACCGACGGCCGCTAAGAATTTGGTGATGAAACGCCGATTGTCCCCGCGCCGTTTAAGCGGCGCGGCGACCCTGATGCATGGCCGGAGCAATGTTTTCGCCACTGACGCGGAAGCCGCGGATGAGATCGATCAGCTCGTCGGTGTCGGTGGCCAGCGTTTCCGCCGAGGCCGTGGTCTCCTCGGCCATGGCGGCGTTCTGCTGGGTGGCGGCGTCGAGCTGGTTCATCGACGACGAGATCGAGCGCAGCGTTGTGTCCTGTTCGGAGGCGCTGTGGGCGATCTTGGCGACGATCTCGTTGGCAGCCTTGATCTGGTCGGAGATGCGCTTCAGCGCCTCGCCAGCCTCGCCGACCAGTCGGACGCCATGGTCGACCTGGCTGGAAGAACGAGCAATCTGGTCCTTGATCTCCTTGGCCGCAGCGGCGGAACGCTGGGCAAGTTCGCGGACTTCCTGGGCGACGACCGCAAAACCCTTGCCGGATTCGCCGGCGCGGGCCGCCTCGACGCCGGCATTCAGCGCCAAAAGGTTGGTCTGGAAGGCGATCTCGTCGATGACGCCGATGATCTTGGTGATCTCCGAGGACGACTTCTCGATGCCGCTCATCGCTTCGATCGCCTGGGTGACGATCGCATCGCTGTGGGTGGCTTCGGTGCTGACCGAATGGACACGTTTGCTCGCCTCATGGGCGCCGTCGGCCGTCTGGCGGACGGCGACGGTGAGTTCGTCGAGGGCCGCCGAGGTTTCCTCGAGGCTTGCCGCCTGGCGCTCGGTGCGCTGCGACAATTCGTTGGAGGCGCGGCGGATCTCTTCCTTGCTGGTGCCGATATCGGTACCCTTGGCGCTGACCTTGGCCATGGCGGCTTCGAGATGCGACAATGCATCGTTGAAGTTGTCGCGAAGGGCGGCATATTTCTGGCCGAGATCGGCGCAGCGGACGGTGAGATCGCCACGCGCAGTCATCTCCAGCGCCTGGCCGATCGTCGTCACCACCCGGGCCTGGAGCGTCGCTTCGTCCTGTTGCTGGCGCAGGTTGTTCTCGCGCTCGTTTTCCAGCGCCAGCTGCTGGGCCGCCTCGCGATCCGACATCGCATGGCGTTCCCTGATCTTTTCTTGCAGCGACTGCGTCGCCTTGGCCATCATCCCGACTTCGTTGTTCATGCCGGTATGCGGAATGGCGATGGAAACGTCCTCTTCGGCCACCGCCTTCAGGGCGGCATGGACGCTGTTGAGAGGGCCCGAAATGCCGCGGATGACGACATAAGCGGCCAAAATAGCAAGGAAGAACAGTATGATGCTGCCGGACAAAGCGGTCAGGATCGTGCTGTTGATCTGGGCATCGAGATCTTCCATGTAGACGCCGGTGACGACGACGACCTTCCAAGGGTCGAAGGCCAGTGCATAGGCCGTCTTACGAAAATCGCCAGCCGGCTGACCCGGTTTGGCTGTGGAATAATATTCGACGAGACCGCCACCCTGCTGCCCGAGCCTGACCAGCTCTTCGCGATAGAGCTTGCCCTTGCTGTCCGGCTGGCCCTTGTTGATCTGCCCGACTTTCGAGGCATCGAAGTGGAACATCATCTGGATGTCGTAGCTATAGCCGAAGAAATAGCCATCGGGATCGTATTTCATTGCATTGACGGTGGCGTAGGCCTGCTTCTGGGCGTCCTCAAGCGTCATTTCGCCCGCGGTGACCTTGGCCTGGTAAAGCTTGAGAACAGAGACCGCCGACTGAACTTCGGAACGGAGCATGTCATAGCGCTCCTTGTAGATCGCATCGACCGAGGAGCGGATCTGCAGGGACGTGGCGATCGCGAAGGCGATCATCAGGCCGATGACCAGCAATATGAGCTGCTTCGATATTTTGAGATTTTTCATGAATCCTCGCAACGGGAATGGTGGGGCATTCCGGTGCGGTCTTCTACCGCTTGTGCGAGCGCGCCCAAGAAGACGACGCGTCTACCGCTGCTAAAAACAACATGCTGCGACCGGTGAGTAACAATTGAGGCTTATCCGATAAGAAAGCTTTAATTTTACTGTTTACGACGCGAATTCCCTAAAAATCTGGGGGCACCGACAAAGCAGAACCGCCGGACGTTCATCCGGCGGTCTGCAAGGGCCGAAATCCGCGCCCATTTTTCCGCATATGTTCCAAAACAGGAATGCACCCTCGCTTCTCTTCGAGGATGCATCCGGTCCACCGAAGTGGAACCCCAAGCGATCGAAACCTTGATCAGGCAGGGGCAGGGAACTTTCGTCTTTACGCAATTCCGGACGTTAAAACCGAAGTTGCTTTAAAAACGCATCTTGAATTCGGAAACGTTAAGCGTCGCCGGTTGTTCCGCCATGCCGGCGGCAACGGGCTTGGTGTCGCTTCCGATGACGGCTGCGGTCGTCGCGCTCATATCGATGCCATCGGCAGGCGGGGTCGGCGGCATGGCCGCAATGATCGCTTCCGGGGTCGCCTTGCTGACGAAGACTACGGGTGAGCCGCCCATCCAGCCTTCGGTGCGATAGATCTTCTTTTCGCCGCCGACATCGCGGACTTCACTGGCCTGGAGGACGCCGGGCTTAAGTTCCGGCACCTTATAGTCCTTCTTGACGAGTTCGGCCTGCAGCGGCGGGCAATTGACACAGGTTTCGGTGACGATGCTGCCGTCAGCGTGCGGCGCGGTCTTGCCGATCACCTCGATCGAGGACGCCATCGCCGAACCTGCCATCAGCAGGATTGCCGCACCGAGGAAAATCTGACGCATCAACGCACCTCCGTCTCACTGTGAGAGCGGTATAGCGCAGCTTTGTTTCCATCCCGTCAGGGGAAAGGGTAAAAATTTAAAGAACGCCGCGGTTTATACTTTGTCCGAGCCCGTTTCGCGCTCGATCGCCCGCCAGCCGATGTCGCGCCGGCAAAAGCCGTTTTCCCACCTCACCCGGTCGAGCAGCGCGTAGGCGCGGTCCTTGGCGTCGGCCACCGTGCCGCCCGAGGCGGTGACGTTCAGCACGCGGCCGCCGGTCGCAACCAGCGCGCCGTCCTTGAGACCCGTGCCGGCATGAAACACCTTCTCGCCCTCGCCTGCCTCGGGCACGGAGAGGATGGGCGTATTCTTCGCGTAGGCGCCGGGATAGCCTTTGGAGGCCATGACCACTGTCAGCGCCGGATCGTCATTCCATTCCGCCTTCAGCTGATCGAGCGTGCCGTTGGCGGTGGCAAGCAGCAGCGGCAGCAGATCGCTCTTCAACCGCATCATCATCACCTGGCATTCGGGATCGCCGAAGCGGACATTGTATTCGATGAGTTCCGGCCCCTTCCTGGTGATCATCAGCCCGGCGAAAAACACGCCGGAGAAGGGATGACCGCTCTCAGCCATGCCGCGGATCGTGGGCTCGATGATCTCCTTCATGGTGCGCTCGACCATTTCGGCAGTCATGACAGGCGCCGGCGAATAGGCGCCCATGCCGCCGGTATTGACGCCGGTATCGCCCTCGCCCACCCGCTTGTGATCCTGGGCGGTTGCGAGCGGCAGCGCGTTCTTCCCGTCGCAGAGGCAGAAGAAGCTTGCCTCCTCGCCATCGAGATAGGCTTCGACGACGACTTCGGCGCCGGCTTCGCCAAAGGCGCCCTCGAAGCAGTCGTCGACGGCCGCCAAGGCTTCATCCAGAGTCATCGCAACCGTCACGCCCTTGCCGGCGGCAAGGCCGTCAGCCTTGACGACGATCGGCACGCCTTCAGCGCGGATATAGGCTTTGGCCTTCGGCCCATTGTTGAAGCGCTGGTAGGCGCCCGTCGGAATGCCGTAGCGGGCGCAGATATCCTTGGTGAAGCCCTTCGAGCCCTCGAGTTGGGCGGCGGCGGCGGAGGGGCCGAAGACCGTCAGACCGTCGGCGCGCAGCCGGTCGGCAAGGCCGGCGACCAGCGGCGCTTCCGGGCCGACGACGACGAAATCGATCGCCTTCTCTCGGCAGAAAGCGGCGACTGCTTCATGATCCTCGATATTCAAGGGCACGAGGATGGCGTGTTCGCCTATGCCGGGATTGCCGGGTGCGGCGTAGAATTCCGTCATCAACGGCGATTGCGCCAGCTTCCAGGCGAGCGCATGCTCGCGTCCGCCCGATCCGATCAACAGAACCTTCATGCGCCACCCTTTCCTTTTGCCTCTGGCGGTTAAGGGCCAAGGGCCGAAAGGTCAAGCGGGAAAGCTTACCAGCCGCCGCCCCCACCGCCTCCGCCACCCCCGCCGGACGAACCGCCGCCGGAAAAACCGGAGGACGAACTCGAGGGCGGCGGCGCAGGGATCGTCGAGGCGATGGTCGAGGCCATCGACGAGGAAAAGCCGCCGATGCGGTCGGAAAAGCTGCCGCTGTTGAAATTGCCGGAATACCAGGCGGGCGCATAGGCGGCAGCCGCACCGGCCGCGGCGGCTGCAAGCCAGGTCTCGAAGGTGCGCGACCAGGGTTTTTCGACCCCAAGCGCCACGGCATAAGGCAGCAGCGTCTCGAAATGCCGCGGCGACATTTGCGGGGCGCCCGCCGTGTTCATCCGGTCTTTCTCGGCCAGCGTCAAATATTGGCGCAAGCCGTCTATGCCATCCATCATCTTGGCGCCGAGCGGGGTCGGCGCGCTCATGATGAAGAAATAGAGGATGTTCAAAAGCACGATGCCGCCGACGGCAAAGAGCATCGGCGTTTCATGCAGTTCCACCAGCGACGAGGCAAGCGCCATAACGACGACCGCAAGAATGCTGATGCCGACGAAAACGCCGACCGCGGTGGCGATGATGGCGATGATCTTGCCGAACAGCGACGTGCCGCGATGCAGCGACCTGACGAGGGCGGCAGCGAACACGGCAACAAAAACCGCGATGGCGGTCGGGATCAGCATCAGCGCGATCGTCTCCGGTTCCAGCGAGCCAAAGACGAACAGCGCCACCAGGGCGGCGGCGCTGAGCGCGATGCCGCCTGCGGTATAACCGAGGTTGGAATTGTAATATTTGCCGCGGTGCTCCTTCTCGATCGCCGAACGGAAGGCCTGGCCGACGGATTTGACCCGCTCGCCATTGGCCTTGTCGATCGCCAGTGTCGAACCCGCACCGCCGGCAACCTTCAGCAATTCGATTTCGCCGGCCTGGAATTTCTCCTTGCCGAGCGCTTTACCGGTACCTTGGATGACGATTGAATTCTTCAGGTCTTCGAGCTTGACGTAACCGCGGACGGCAAGATTGAGCGCCGTGGCCGACAGCGCGATCCAGCCCTCGCCGGAGAAGCCCTTATTGTCGATGTAGTTGACCAGCGCCGGCGAGATGCCATCAGGTGCGTCCCAGCGCGGCACGACGACGCCGCGGGCGGGATCGCGGCCGACTTTCAGCCAGGACCAGGTGTAATAGGCGAAAACCAGGATCAGACCGCCGAAGCCGATGAAATAATTACGGTTGTCCTTCAGCCACCATGTGCTTTCCATATCCGCGCTCGGCGGATCGATCGACCCTTTCGGCATGCGGATCGCGAAAGTCAGGCCCTCATTGGCGTCAAGCGGCGCGGTCGTTGCAAAGACCAGGCCGGCGCCGGTCTCGTCGACGCTGGCGTTCTTTCCCGTCCCGCCCTGAGGGCCGGTAAAGAAGACCGTGTCGGTGGCGGTAACACCCGGCGGCAGCGTCACCGTCGCCGTGGCCGAGCGGATCGGGAAGATCCAGCCATTGCCGGTGACGTTCCAGTAGAGTTCGGCATGATCGTCGAAATAGCGGATCTGGCGGTTGGTCCGGTAGGTGAAGACATAACGATGACGACCCGGCGTCACCCTCACGTCGGCAGAACCGGCATAGATGCGGATGCCGCCCGAAATCGATTCGGTATGCCAGGGCTCATCCGCGCCGTCGCGCTGCACCGAGACCATATTGAAATCGACGCTGCGGCGACGCTCTGCGGCATCGGTGAAGTAGAGCGGGAAATCACGAAAGATGCCGTGATTGATCTGGTTACCCTCGGCATCGACGGTGATCGTTTCCGTCACCGTCATCGCGCCGCTCTTTTCGAGTACGATGTCGGAGGCGAAACTGTCGATGACCTCGGCGGCAAAGGCCGCCGGAGCAGCGAACATCAACAGCAGTGCAAAACAAAACCCGAAAAACCGACGCCCCATCCCTGTCTCCCCGCCGGCAGCCTCGGCTGCACGTTACCTCAATCTTTGTCCTGATATGTCACGCCGAGGGCGGCGAGCGTCCGCCAATAGGCGGGGAAGGTCTTGCCGACGCAATCGGGATCGAGAATGGTGATGCCGTCGATCTTCAGCCCGGCGAGCGCGAAACTCATGGCGATACGGTGATCGGCAAAGCTGTCGATCTCGGCCGGAAGACGCTGTCCTGCAAGTGCGGGATCGGACTTTACGATCAGATCGTCGCCCTCTTCGCGGGCAAGCCCCGGAACGATACCGTTGAGGCCGGTCGAGAGCGCCCGGATACGATCGCATTCCTTGACGCGCAGGTTGGCGATGCCGACGAAGCGAACCGGCGTCTCGTTGAAGGCGGCAAGCACCGCAAGCGTCGGGACGGCATCCTGCATCTGCGAGCCGTCGATCTCCGCCGGCAGCTGCGGAAAACGGGCGATCATGTCGTAGGCGCGCGCATCCGGCTGCGAAAAGGCGTCGGAGGGAACGCCGAGATCGATCGCGCCGCCGGTCAGGACCTCGGCGGCCCAGAGGTAGGTGGCAGCCGAGGCATCGGGCTCGACGATGAAGTCGGCGGCGCGGTAGCCGGTCGGCTCGACGCGCCAGGTGACGGCGCTGGTCTTTTCGACCTTGGCGCCGAAGGCTTTCATCGCCGCCGTGGTCAGATCGATATAACCGAGCGCGCCGATATCCTCGCCGACCAGTTCGATATCGACCGGCCGGTCGCCGCCGGCCGCCATCATCAGCAGCGCCGAGACATACTGGCTGGACAGACCGCCATCGATGCGGATGCGGTCGGCCTGGAAGCGGCCGGTGCCTTTGACGGTGACCGGCGGGCAGCCGGTTTCGGCGCTCGCATCGATGCCGAGGGTGCGCATCGCCTCGACCAGCGGGCCGATCGGGCGCTTGCGCATATGTTCGTCGCCATCGACGATCACCGTGCCGTCGACCAGGGCGGCCGCGGCCGTCAGGAAGCGCGTCGCCGTGCCGGCATTGCCGAGGAAGAGCGGCGCTTTCGGCGGCAGCAGCCTGCCGCTGCCGGTAACGACGAAGCTGGTATCATCGGGCTCGTCGATCACAACACCCATGGCGCGCAGCGCATCGGCCATATAGCGCGTATCGTCGCTCTTCAGCGCACCGGTCAGCCGGCTCGTGCCCTTGGCGAGGCCGGCGAGCAGCAGCGCGCGATTGGTGATCGACTTCGAGCCCGGCGGCATGGCGCGGCCCGAAAGCGGCTTGCCCGGCGGGATGATCGTGAGTTTGGCTGTGCGTGTCATGCTGAGTCTTCCGTCCATGGGGCGAGCCTTATCGGCCGCAGTCTGCCCCTGCTCTTAATCGCTTTTTCGCAAAGGCAAAATGCCGGATCGTCAGAATTTCACGCTGGGAACGGCGCGGTCGGTCTCGTTGGTGATTTCGAAATATTCCCGCTTGGCAAAACCGAATTGGCCGGCGACGAGATTGGAGGGGAAGCTTTCGACCTTGACGTTCAGGTCGCGGGCGGCACCGTTGTAATACCGCCGCGCCATCTGCAGCTCGCCTTCCATGGTTTCCAGCGAGGCCTGCAGCTCGGCAAAATTCTGGTTGGCCTTGAGATCGGGATAGGCTTCGGCGAGCGCGATGACCCGCCCGAGCGCTTGGCCAAGCAGGCCTTCCGCCTGCGCCCTGCCGGCAACATCGCCTGATGGCACCGCCTGCGCCTTGTTGCGAAGCGAAACCACCTCTTCGAGCGTGGTCTTTTCATGGGCGGCATAACCCTTGACCGTCTCGATCAGGTTCGGGATCAGATCGGCACGGCGCTTCAGCTGCACGTCGATGCCCGACCAGGCTTCCTCCGCCATCTGCCGGGAGCGAACCAGGCCGTTGTAGATAAAGACGACGTAGAGCACGACCAGAACGATGACGCCAAGTGCAATATACATCGCGAATCCCCCGCAGCGAAGTAATGTCCGGGCGGAGACTACGCAGGTTTCCCGGTTGCCGTCAAACGCCGATATCTCCGAGGATTCGGGCCATCGTGTGCTCCGGCGAAAGGCCTGTCGTGTCGATTTCGACGGTGCGTTCAGCCAGTCCGCGCAGCAGTTTATAGTTTGCCCGCAACCGTTGCAGCGTTGCCGTATCCGTCAGCTTGAGCGCCTCGGACCGACCGGGAGAGGCAAGGCGCCTGGCATTCTCTTCCGGCGCACAATCGAGCAGGATCGCCACAAGATTAACGCCTCTTGCGGCAGCCAGATCGCGATACCAGGAGAAGACCGCACTATCATCTGCGTCATCCGAGAGCGCATCGGTGAAGACGAAGCTTTCGGCCGGGTCGGCGCGCACGGCATGGTCGAAAAACGCCTGGCGGATCTGCCCGCGCAGCGATGCGTGCAACGGATCGCTGCGGGAGAACAGAGCCTCGGCCGGATTGAGCAGCGTGTGATTGTCGATGAGCCGCGCGCCGAGCCTTTCAGCCAGCAAACGGCCGACGGTCAGCTTCCCGGTGCCTGGCCAGCCGTTGATATGGACGATACGGCTGGCAGGCTTTTGCGTCACGCCGCCTCTTTCGACAGGTTGACGCCGCCAGCGTCGGTCAGCAGGAAGGCTTCGCCGCAGGCCTTGGCGAGGGTGCGCACGCGCAGGATATAGCTCTGGCGCTCGGTGACGGAGATGACGCCGCGGGCGTCGAGCAGGTTGAAGACGTGGCTGGCCTTGATGCACTGGTCATAGGCCGGGAAGACGCATTTGTGCAGGCGCTGGTTGGCGTTGTCGGCAGGCGCGCCGGCATCGAGCAGCGCCCGGCATTCCTTCTCGGCATCGACGAAGTGGCGATGCAGCATCTCGGTATTGGCGAATTCGAAATTGTGGCGAGAGTATTCCTGCTCGGCCTGCAGGAAGACATCGCCATAGCTGATCTTCTCATCACCTTCGCGGCCGTTGAAGTTCAGGTCGTAGACATTGTCGACACCCTGGACATACATGGCGAGGCGTTCGAGGCCATAGGTCAGTTCGCCAGCGACCGGCGAGCATTCG
The DNA here is from genome assembly GCF_019685025.1 of Rhizobium sp. NZLR8. Lineage (NCBI taxonomy): Bacteria > Pseudomonadati > Pseudomonadota > Alphaproteobacteria > Hyphomicrobiales > Rhizobiaceae > Rhizobium > Rhizobium sp. NZLR8. Next base: position 9,367 of record NZ_JABDVY010000020.1, read on the forward strand.
ATGCCGCAGACCTGCTGGAAATAGGTGAACTGCGACACTTCCATGCCGTCGCACCAGCATTCCCAGCCGAGCCCCCAGGCGCCGAGCGTCGGGCTTTCCCAGTCGTCCTCGACGAAGCGGATATCGTGCAGCAGCGGATCGAGACCAATCGCCGAAAGCGATCCGAGATAAAGCTCCTGCAGATTCGCAGGGTTCGGCTTCAGGATGACCTGATACTGGTAATAATGCTGCAGCCGGTTCGGGTTTTCGCCGTAGCGGCCATCGGATGGGCGCCGCGACGGCTGGACGTAGGCGGCCTTCCACGGCTTGGGGCCGAGGGCGCGCAGCGTTGTGGCGGGGTGGAAGGTGCCGGCGCCGACTTCCATGTCGTAGGGCTGCAGCACCGCGCAACCCTTGTCCGCCCAATAGTTATGCAGGGTCAGGATCAGCGCCTGGAAGGAGCGCTTCGGGTTCATATGGTCTGGCATAGCTGACATGAAACGGCACCGATTGCTTAGGGATTATCGGCGTGACAGGTGCCATGGAGGGCGGCAGGGGTCAAGAGTTTTGCGCGGGTGGCGAACGCTGTGTGGAGAGAGCCTCTGCCCCTCACCCTAACACTCTCCCCGTAAACGGGGCGAGGGGACCTGCCCTGCGAGAAGCCAGCGAGGGACGGAGACGTTGCGGCATATCCCCTTCGCCCCGTTTGCCGGGAAAAGGTGGCGGCAGCCGGATGAGGGGCAGCCCCGACGCGCGGCAAGCGGAGCTGTGGCGCCTATTCTCCCTCGCGCTTCAGCCGGTATTCCCCGGTCACCGGATCCTTGACCAGCGTGCCGATCGCGCCGGTCTGGCGCTCTTTCTCAGCCAGGCGCGACTTTTCGGCGAGCTTGCGGGCATCGGAGACGAAGCGACGATAGAGCCACCAGGCTGAGAAGACCAGGATCAGGATGGTAATAAGCTGCGGCATGACCCTATTCTGCTCCCCTCAAAGCCCGAAACGGCTCCACAATGCTCTTTCTTCCGCGGCTTCGGCAAGCCCTGTGGCAAGACCGGACGCCGCCCCTTCGAGCGACACCGGCGACACGCCGGGAATGCGGCGGCCGAGCAGGCCGCGGCCGGCGGTGACAAGCTCCAGCTTGGTCTTCTGGCCGTAGCGCCGCTTCAATTCCTGGCGCATGTCGCCGAGGCCATCGATGAGGCCGAGCTCAAGGCCGCGGGTGCCGCTCCAGAACAGGCCGGAGAACACCGCCGCATCATCCCGCAGCTTGCCGGCGCGGCGTTCGCGCACCATTGCTATGAAAACCTGGTGGATTTCGAGCTGCAGGCTCTTCAGGTATTCGATGTCCTTTTCCTTTTCGGGCTGGAAAGGGTCGAGGATCACCTTGTTTTCGCCGGCGGTGTAAACGCGGCGCTCGACGCCGATCTTCTTCAAGAGCTCGGGAAAGCCGAACCCGCCGGAAACGACGCCGATCGAGCCGACGATCGAGGTGGCGTCGGCAATGATCTCGTCGCCGGCAAGGGCGATCATGTAACCGCCGGACGCGGCGACGTCCTCGACGAAGACCAGCACCTTCTTCTGCTTCTCGCGAGCGAGTTCCCGAATGCGGGTGAAGATCAGGCGGGACTGGACGGGCGAACCGCCGGGCGAATTGATCGAGATGGCAACCGCCGGCGCGTCCTTCATGGCGAAGGCCTTCTCCAGAACCGGAGCGACATTGGCGAGATTGAGGGCCGGCCGGAACTGGCCGCCGCCGCTGACGATCGCCCCCTGCAGCCGGACGACCGGGATGGTGATGCCGTCCTTGCGGAACCGTTTCGGCAGCAGCTTTCTCAACAATCCAGCCATCTCTTATCCTTCGCTTCGGGTCGCACGATCGTCAATCCGCGATCGGCATCCATGTATGCGCTGGAACGACAAACGCAATGGCTGCGTTCTCGAAACATCGGACCTGAAAACATCGGATTGATTTTGTTGTTGCGAATGACTTGCATTATCATTCTAATTCGTCATAGTGCAGACACGATAAACAGGTGGAAATCGCATGGATGCCCTGAATCCGAATGCAAGAAGCGGCTGGCGGCACGAACGCGGCGAGGCGTCGCTATCGGATGTCTACCGCACCGTCGGAACCGGGCGTCATAGCTCGAGATGGCGGCGGGCGGCCGCCTTCGCCGGACCGGGCTACATGGTCGCCGTCGGTTACATGGATCCCGGCAATTGGGCGACCTCGCTCGCCGGCGGCTCGAAATTCGGCTATGCGCTGCTCACCGTCGCGCTGCTTTCCAACCTGATGGCGATCGTGTTGCAATCGCTCTGCGCACGTCTGGCGATCGCCTCCGGCCGTGACCTCGCGCAGGCCTGCCGCGACGCCTTTCCGAAATATGTCTCGATACCGCTGTGGGCCTTTGCGGAAATCGCCATCATCGCCACCGATATCGCCGAGGTGATCGGCACGGCGATCGGCCTCAACCTGCTGATGGGCATCCCGCTCGAACTTGGTGTGCTGATCACCGCGCTCGACGTCTTCGTCATCCTCTTCCTGCAGAAGCTTGGTTTCCGCTGGGTGGAAGCCTTCATCATTGCGCTGCTCGGCGTCATCGCGGTCTGCTTCGGCGTGCAGATCCTGCTTGCCGACCCGCAATGGGGCGCCGTCGTCACCGGCTTCTTCCCGACGACGGAGATCGTCACCAATCCGGAGATGCTCTATCTGGCGCTCGGTATTCTCGGCGCGACCGTCATGCCGCACAATCTCTACCTCCACTCCGGCATCGTCCAGACACGGGCCTATGGCCATACGGTTCCCGAGAAGAAGGAGGCGCTGACCTTTGCGACGATCGACTCGACGGTGGCCCTGTGCTTCGCCCTGCTGGTCAACGCCTCGATCCTGATTCTCGCGGCTGCCGCCTTCAATGCGCATGGGAAGACCGATGTCGTCGAACTCGGCGACGCCTATTCGCTGCTGTCGCCGCTGCTCGGTCTCGCCATCGCGCCGACGCTGTTCGGCATCGCGCTCTTATGCTGCGGCCTCAACTCGACGGTGACGGCAACACTTGCCGGCCAGATCGTCATGGAAGGCTTCCTGAAGATCAGGCTGAAACCTTGGGTGCGCCGGCTGATCACCCGCGCCATCGCCATCGTGCCGGCGGCGATCGTCACCATCTGGTATGGCGACCAGGGCACTGCGGAGCTTTTGATCCTCACTCAAGTGGTGCTCAGCCTGCAGCTTTCCTTCGCCGTCTTCCCGCTTGTCATGTTCACCGCCAGCAAGGCCAAGATGGGCGAACTCGTCGCGCCGCGCTGGCTGAGCGGCATCGCCTATCTGATCGCAGTCGTCATCGCCGGCCTCAACGTCAAGCTGCTCTTCGACTTCGTCACCGGCTAACGAAAGTGCGGCGCCGGCTGCGTGCGGCGGTCCGGGACTAAGAAACGACAGCGCGGCGCATCGACCTTGGTTGATGCGCCGCGCTTTGATTTGTCCGCCATTCATCGATCGATTTGGATCCACCAGGTCTCTAACTGCGGTTTTCCGACCATTCAGGAGAGTTCCGATTTGGCCAGGAGATGGGCATCGCCGCTGTCGTCTCGGACGGCCACGCCGGATTTCAACATGTCAAGCAGATCGGCGCTGAAGGCTTGCTCGCCGATCTCAGTCGTTAGCTGCAGGATCTCGCTTTGGACCCGATGTCGGTAAAGCGCCACCTGTGCAGCGTCATGCGGGATCCACTGATATCCTTTGTCATTATAGGCAGCAACGATGCGCAGAAGATCGAGCAGGCGCTTCCGCGGGTCGGATATTGTCACAAATCATCCCTCGCCAATGAACAGCTTCGATGCACGCGCTTTCAAAGCCTGGCATAGGCCGCCCGGCCATTGTTGAAATCATCGACGAGAGGGGAGAACTTATGGCTGCCTTCTTCGTGCATGATCAGAGGCGCGCGCAGCGACAGTCGAGCCCGCGATCCCTTGATCGCCGTCATCAGGATACGGACGGCGTTTTCACCCTGGCGCGGATGAATGGTAGTGATCTCGATGCCGCCAAAACGCCGGCCACAGGCGATAACGATCTCGGCGATCGATTGCGGCCTTGCGATCAGCGACAATTGCCCGCCCGAGATCATGATGGCGCCAGCCGTGCGGATCCAGCTTTCAAACAGGCCGTCGGTCATCGCATGGGCTTCGGCCTTCAGCGCATCCGGCGTGCGCCGGTCGCCGGCGTGGTTGAAGGGCGGGTTCATGATGACGTGGTGGAAACTCTCGTCGATGAGACCGGCATCGTTGCGCGCCTTGGCAGTCAGCGTCACATCGGCTTCGACGACGCTGACGCGGGCGGCGAAATGGGCATTTTCGGGCAGAAGGATGCTGCGGCGGGCATAATCGGCCATCTCGGCCGAACGCTCGAAAAGCACCACGTCCGCATCGGCAAGGCGCGAGGCGACGGCAAGGCCGGCAGCACCGGCGCCGGCGCCGAGATCGGCGACCCTGACCGGCCGATCGTCAGCGACGAGGGCGCCAAGCAGCATCGCATCCATGCCGGCGCGATGGCCCCTGCCCTTCGGCTGCACCAGATGGAAGGCGCCGCGATGAAAGGCATCGATGGTTTCGGCAGGCTCCCCGATCATCGGGCGCTCACTTCCTGTCGCGCAATTCGCCGCCGAGGCCGGCGTCGGTCAGGATGCGGCGCGCCTGATCGGCCATCTCTTCATCCACCAGCAGGCGGCGCGGCAGCATGCCGAGCGAGCCTTCCAGCACGCTCATGCCCTGATCGGCGATGAAGCAGTGAATTCCGGCATCCTTCATCAAACTCTCGGCAAAGGAGAGCAGAACGGGGTCGTTGGCGCGGATAAGTTCATGCATTTGCCGTCGTTTTCCTTCCAATTTCGTCTTGCGCGACAATTCACCCCTTGCCGCGTCCATCGCCCCTTTCTATTGTCAGATGCAAAGAATGAACAGGAGTCCGGGTCGTTGGGCGTGGTCATACCGCTTGAAGAAAGCAAAAACAAACTGGCATCCATCAAGCCATTGGTCGATCTCACCAGGGCGGACATGGAGCGGGTGAACCAGCTCATTCTGTCCAAGGCCGGCTCCGATGTGCAGATGATCCCCGAAGTGGCGAACCATCTGATCTCGTCCGGCGGCAAGCGGTTGCGGCCGATGCTGACGCTGGCGTCCGCCTCGCTGTTCGACTACAGGGGCGAAAACCATGTCAAGCTCGCCACGTCAGTCGAGTTCATGCACACGGCGACGCTGCTGCATGACGATGTCGTCGACGAAAGCGATCTGCGCCGCGGCAAATCGACAGCGCGGATGATCTGGGGCAACCAGGCAAGTGTGCTGGTCGGCGACTTCCTGCTCGGCCAGGCCTTCCGCATGATGGTCGATGTCGGCTCGCTCGATGCGCTCGACGTCTTGTCTTCCGCTGCCTGCGTGATCGCCGAAGGCGAGGTGCTGCAGCTTTCCGTCGCCAAGAACATGGAGACGACGGAGGACGATTATCTCTCTGTCATCCGCGCGAAGACGGCCGCCCTCTTTGCCGCTGCCGCCGAAGTCGGGCCGATCGTCGCCGAGGCCGGTCGCTCCGGTCGCAATGCATTGAAATCCTATGGGATGAATCTGGGACTTGCCTTCCAACTCGTCGACGACGCGCTCGACTATGGCGGCAAGGCGGCCGATCTCGGCAAGAATGTCGGCGACGATTTCCGCGAGGGCAAGATCACCCTGCCGGTCATTCTCGCCTATCGCCGCGGTACCGAGGACGAGCGCGCCTTCTGGCGCGATGCGATCGAAGCCGGCAACAGCACCGACGCGAACCTCGAAAAAGCGCTCGGGCTGATCACCAAATACGGCACGCTCGCCGACACGATCGGCCGCGCGATCCATTACGGCACGATCGCTAGGGACGCACTTGCGCCCCTGCCCGATACGGTATGGAAATCCGCCCTGATGGAAGTGATCGATTTCTGCATCGAGCGTGTCAACTGATCACACATGCTCGATTGCGGGCTGATTTTCTTGCAGCGCCGCTTCAAAAAAGCCATCCTGTTATGAATCAGTGAGCGCAACTGGTTTGCGACCGGCACCAGTGTCGGGACGCTGTCGAAGAAAGGTTTCCTAATGCGGCAGAGAATTGCCATCCGTCTTCTTACGAGCGCAGCGCTTGCCGCTGTCCTTTCGCTGGGCGGCGTCGGCGGCGTCAACGCCGAGGATGCGGCCAAGGCGAGTGAAGCCGGAACAACCGACAGCTTCGATGCCGATAGCGTTACCACTTTCTCCGGCGCCTTCCTCGCGGCGCGCACGGCCGATGTCGACCATGACTATGAAACGGCGATCGAACTCTACAAGAAGGCGCTGCAGATCGAGCCCGGCAATCCCGAGATCCGCCAGCGGCTGATGATCTCGCTACTGCTCAATGGCGACATCAAGGACGGCGTCAAATATGCCAACGACCTGAAGGGCGATCCGTCCGTCGAGCGCATTACCACGATCGTGCGCGGTATGGATGCCGTGCGCCGTGATGACTACAAGACCGCCGAGACCATCCTCAAATATAACGGGCCGAACGATCTCGATCGGATGATGAACGACCTGCTGCTCGCCTGGGCTCGCGTCGGCGCCGGCCGCGGCAAGGAAGCGCTCGTCATGGTCGAGAAGATGAAGGGGCCGGACTGGGTCGGCATCTTCCAGAATTATAATGCAGGCGCGATCGCCATCACCACCGGCGACGTGAAATCCGCCCGAAAGCATCTGAACGATGCCGTGCTCGACAAGGAGGGAGGTGCGACGGCGCCCGACACCTTCATGCGCGCAGTGATGGCACTTGCACGCCTCGAGGCAATACAAGGCAATAAGCAGAAGGCGCTCGACGCCGTCTCCGTCGGCGACAATCTGCTGCCGAACTATGCGCCGTTGAACGCGCTGCGCGCCAGTATCGAAAAAGACGAAAAGCAGGAACAGCAGGTCAAGACGGCCGAAGAAGGGGCCGCCGGCGTGCTGTTTTCGGTCGGCGGCGCGCTGAACCGCGACGGCGCCGAGGATATCGTCTCGCTTTACCTGCAGACCGCCAATGCGCTCGACCCGAACAGCGCCGATACGCTGGTGCTGCTCGGCGGCATCGCCGAGAAGCAGAACCAGATGGACCGCGCCATCGCGCTCTACAAGAAGGTGCCGGAGAATTCGCCGATGCGGCGCATCTCCGAACTGCAACTCGGCCTCGCCCTTGCCCAGGGCGGCAAGGTAGACGAGGCGCGCAAGCACCTGCAGGCGCTGATCGCCTCCGACCCGAAGGATATCCGCAGCTACCTCGCCTATGGCAGCGTGCTCTCCGACGCCAAGGACTACGAGGCGATGGCGGCCAATTACGACAAGGCCGTCGAAGCGATCGGTCCGATTCCCGGCCGTGCCAACTGGAGCGTCTTCTTCCAGCGCGGCATCGCCTATGAGCGGCTGAAGAAGTGGGACCAGGCGGAACCGAACTTCCGCAAGGCCCTGGAGCTCAATCCCGACCAGCCGCAGGTGCTGAACTATCTCGGCTACTCCTGGATCGACATGAACCGGAACCTCGACGAAGGTCTCGGCATGATCAAGAAGGCCGTCGACCTTCGCCCAGACGATGGCTACATCATCGATTCGCTCGGCTGGGCCTATTTCCGCCTCAACCGCTTCGACGACGCCGTCGACGAACTGGAACGGGCAGCACAGATCAAGGCCGGCGACGCGACGATCAACGACCATCTCGGCGATGCCTATTGGCGCGTCGGCCGCAAGCTCGAAGCCGTTTATCAGTGGAACCGGGCGCTCGCCTCCGAACCCGAAGCCGCCGAGATCCCGAAGATCAAGGAAAAGGTCGCCAACGGCCTGCCTGCCGCCAGCGACGATGCCAAAGCGGCCGACAAGAAGCAGCCGGATCCGGCACCGGTCACCCCGCCGCCGGTCGACAAGAAATCCTGACGGGCGAGACATGCCTGACGAGGGCATATCAGGCGCTTTCAGTGTCACCGAAGAGGCTCGCGCGAAGATCAACCTCGCTTTGCATGTGACGGGTCAGCGGGCAGATGGTTATCATCTGCTCGATATGCTGGTCACTTTCGCAGATTGCGGCGATCGGCTGAGCTTCTTGCGCGCGCCGGCCGACGCGTTCTCCCTGTCGGGCCGTTTCGGCGAGACGCTTGCCGGCGACGGCGAAGCCAATCTGGTGCTGCGGGCGCGTGATTTGTTGCGCGCGGCGGTCGGCCCCCTCGCCTTCCCCGTTCACATCCACTTGGAAAAGAACCTGCCGATCGCCTCCGGCATCGGCGGCGGCTCAGCCGATGCGGCCGCGACGCTACGCGGGCTGATGCGGCTCTGGGAGACGACCTTGCCCGTGGAGACGCTCGCGCCCTTGGCGCTGCAGCTCGGCGCCGACGTGCCGATGTGCCTTGAGAGCCGGCCGCTGATTGCCCACGGCATCGGTGAACAGATCGAAGCCGTGCCGGATCTGCCCGCGTTTGCCATGGTGCTCGCCAACCCGCTGAAGGGTGTCTCGACGCCCAAGGTTTTCCGCCGACTGGCGACAAAGAACAATCCGGCTCTGAACCTCGCTCCGGGTCTTCGTGGGGCTACCGGCTGGCTCGCGGCGATTGGCGCTGCCCGTAACGACCTGGAGCCGCCTGCGCGCGATCTCGTGCCTGAGATTGCGGCAATCTCGGCGATGCTGCAGGCGCGCGGCGCGCTTTTGGCTCGCATGTCCGGTTCCGGCGCCACCTGTTTCGGGATCTTTGCCAGCATGACGGCCGCGCAAGATGCGGCGGCAGCTCTTCACGCCGAGCGGCCCGACTGGTATTTTCAGGTAACGGAAACGGTTTCAGGAGGCATGTGATGGCTGGTCTGGAAGAAAAGCGGCCCTTCATCGCCGTCGGCATCGCGATTCTCACAGTTTCGGATACGCGCACTCCGGAGACGGACAAGTCAGGCGACACGCTGGCGGAGCGAATTACCGAGGCGGGCCACAGGCTGGTCGACCGAGCGATCGTGCCTGACGATCGGGAGAAAATTGCAGCCCGGGTGAAGGCCTGGACCGAACGGGACGAGATCGACGTCGTCATCACCACCGGCGGCACCGGCTTCACCGGCCGCGATGTGACGCCTGAGGCGCTGGAACCTTTGTTCGAAAAGCGCATGGACGGCTTTTCCGCCATCTTCCACCGCATCTCCTATGAGAAGATCGGCACGGCGACGATCCAGTCGCGCGCTACGGCAGGCGTTGCAAACGCCACCTTCATCTTCGCGCTGCCGGGCTCGCCCGGCGCCTGCCGGGATGCCTGGGACGGCATTTTGAAAGGGCAGCTCGACTACCGCAGCGCGCCGTGCAATTTCGTCGAAATCATGCCGCGTCTGGACGAGCATTTGAAACGCGGCGCGGCGAAATAATGCATGTCGCCCGGGAGTGTGCCGCGGTTCCGGGATACCGACATTCATAAAACAACTAAAGCGGGCCGCGCTTTTGAATTCGCTATATGGCAAGGCCCGGCAAAGCGGGCATCGTTTCCCAGCTATCACCCGACAGCAGGATGCAGCTGATGCCATGAACATCCGTGACGACGAGCGTCCAGGTTCCGCTTTCGGCGGCATAGACCTCGAGAACGGCGTTCTGGTTGACCAGGCCGACTGCCGTCAGCTTTTCAGCGAAGTTCCTGTCAAGGAAATTGACGACGTCGGATCGGCCTGCGCAACTGAGCATCGTCTGCGATGCTGCCGAATGCGGATGCGCGATCATCAATGTCGGCAATATGACGGCCAGCAGGCCGTAGACCATACCGTGTGCCATGACGCACCTCCTTTCGCCGGGACCCCGGCAGAAGAGGAGATTTTCGCTGACCTGTTCTGCCGTCCACCGGCATTCCATGGCCATCCGTTGCGAAGCGAGGCGCTTCGGCGGCGCCATCGACGAATTATAGCGCAAAATTCCATTGGGCGCCATCTTTGCGCGATGACGGGAGGAGCGCGAATATTACCGCGCGGCTCTGGCGACCCAGGAGGGAATCAGTTCGCTCGCGAGATTGCGTGGCTTCTGACCCTTGGCGAACTCAGCAAGGCGCATGCCGCTATGGGCAGCGGCGAGCGCCTGTTTCTTCGGCATCAGCAAACCAAGCTCCAGCGGCGGCACGGCGCGGCCGAGGCGGCGGAGGAACGGGCGCCGGTAGCCGCGCGAGGCGGTGAAACGCGCCGGCAGCTTGTTCAGCGCGACATATTCGGCGATCTCGTCGATCCAGCCGGCCTGGGGTCTGGCGCCCGGCTCGACGAAAAGCAGCCATTCGCCGCGGGCCGAGCGGACGATGTCCTTGATATCCCACTGCGAATGAAAACGGCAGCCGGCGGCGTCGGCGACCCGCGAGGTGCCGTCGCGCGAGCCGTGATCAAGCACGACCACATCGCTGACGAGCCCCTCCACCGCGCCTGCCACCAATACCGATAGGGTCTGCGCCAGCTCAGATTCCTGATCCTGACATTCGAGAACAACCGTCAACATTGCCTATTCATAATGCGCCGCACAAAATTTTGCCAGCGGCGTTTTCCGCATTTTGTTCTTGCATTGTTCTTGTTTTGCGGATAGGAATTTAATCATCAAAACGGGCGGGAGCGATGGCTTTCCGTCACGGGAGAATCCGATGAGAGAGCAGTCCCTGGCAGGGCAGGCCGCATTCGCGCCTGCCAACACAGCAGATATTGCCGATGCGATGATGGTGTCTTCCGGCCTGCGGATCGAGGTCGATCGGCGGCGCGGGCGTGGGGCGGGACTGAACCCGACCGGGCGGTTCGAGGCGCTGCAGCGGGAAACCATCGATGACGGCTGGCAGACGCTGGAAGAGCTTCCGCCGTTCAAGACCGACGTGCAGATCGAGAAACCCCGCACGGCCATCACCCGCAACGAATCGCCGGATATTCCCTTCGACCGTTCGATTAATCCCTATCGTGGCTGCGAACATGGCTGCATCTATTGTTTCGCCCGGCCGACACATGCCTATATGGGGCTCTCGGCGGGGCTCGATTTCGAGACGAAGCTCTTTGCCAAGCCGGATGCGGCAAAACTGCTGGAGCGGGAACTCGCCAAGCCGGGTTATAAGGTGCGGGCGATCGCGATCGGCACCAATACCGACCCCTATCAGCCGATCGAGAAGGAGTGGCGCGTCATGCGCGGCATTCTTGAGGTCTTGAACAAGGCGAACCATCCGGTATCGATCGTCACCAAGTCGGCGATGATCCTGAGGGATCTCGATATTCTGCAGGATATGGCGGCGAAGAACCTGGTGCGCGTCGGCATCTCCGTGACCACGCTCGACCGCAAGCTTGCCCGGACGATGGAGCCTCGCGCCGCCACGCCGCCGCGCCGGCTGGAGACCATTCACACGCTGTCGGAAGCAGGCATCCAGACGGCTGTGATGGCCGCCCCGCTGATCCCGGCGCTGAACGATCACGAGCTGGAACGCATCCTCGAATCGGCCAAGGCTGCCGGCGCAGCCGAGGCGAGTTATGTCATCCTGAGGCTGCCGCTCGAGGTCAGCCCGCTGTTTCGCGACTGGCTGCTGCAGCACTACCCCGATCGTTACCGGCATGTGATGTCGCTGGTGCGCTCGATGCGCGGCGGCAAGGATTATGATGCCGAATTCGGCAAACGTATGAAGGGCGCCGGTCCCTATGCCTGGCAGATCGCCCGGCGCTTTGAAATGGCGGCAAGACGTTTCGGCCTGACGCGACGCGGCATGCCATTGCGCGACGACCTGTTCGTGCCGCCTGATGGTAGCGGCGTGCAACTGTCACTGCTGTAACCGTTTGTTTTACGCAATTCTGGGCAACAGCGCTTCGCGCTTTGCCCCGGGGAAAACCGCAAGGCACTTTTCCTGGAATTGACCTGACTTTTTACGCAATTCTTGGCAAAGGCGCTTCGCGCCTTGCCTGGGAAAACCGCAAGGCACTTTTCCTGCAATTGCTTGAAGCTTGCGCATCGGCCCATCGAGAAACCGCCCTGTTTTCGAGCTCCGAGCGCAATTCCAGCGGATGGGCCTGACCGCCCCCATCCGCCGGACCCGGTCCCCGACCGCCGCCCTGATCGGGGACTTGCGGGCAATCGGGTTGGCGTGCGAGGTTCAGCCGCATGAAACCTCGCACGCCACCCGATTCTCCGCTGCTTTTCCAAGCGGTTCCGCTGGTGCCGGATTTCCGGCTGGAGCTCAAAGCCCGCAAGGCCGGCCACTGGCCGGTCGCCGGCGCCGACGAGGCCGGCCGGGGGCCGCTGGCCGGGCCGGTCGTCGCCGCTGCCGTCATCCTCGATCCGAAGCGCATCCCTGAGGGTCTGAACGATTCCAAGCAGCTTTCGGCGCAACGGCGCGAGGAGTTGTTCGTGCAGATCCTGGCGACCGCCACCGTCTCCATCGCCTCCTCCAGCTCGACCCGCATCGACGAGACCGATATCCGCAAGGCGAGCCTCGACGCCATGCGCCGCGCTATCTGCGGCCTCGCCATTCCGGCAAGCTACGTGCTGACCGACGGGCTAGACGTGCCGCCCGGCCTCGATTGCCCCGGGCAGGCTGTGGTCAAGGGTGATGCCCGTTCAGTCTCGATCGCTGCCGCCTCGATCGTCGCCAAGGTAACGCGCGACCGGATGATGGCCCGGGTCCATCGGGTGTTTCCGGACTACGGCTTTGCCGCCCATGTGGGATACGGTACGCCGCAGCACCGCGCCGGTATCGAGAAGCATGGCCCGTGCTCCCTGCACCGGATGAGCTTCAGGCCGCTGCGCAAGGTCGAGGATGGTCCTGAGATGGACGAGCTGATTTCCGAATAGGCCTGCTCAAAAGAAAAGACCTTGGCCTCCGGACTGTCGAGCGCTTGCCCCTCATCCACTGCCGGCACCTCTCCCCGCTCGCGGAGCGAAGGACAAGCCGCACCCGCTTCCTTAACCTCAAAGCCGCGTTTGGCACGTTCCCTCGCCTCGTTTACTGGTAGAGAGTTAGGGTGAGGAGCAGTCTTCGGCGCCAAGCCGACAGCCGTGGCGCACAGCTTGGGATAGATAAAAACGTCTGCCAACAAGAAAGGCCGGGACATGCCCGGCCTTCGATCTCAATCTTTTCGAAGCGCTCAGTTGAGCCGCGTCTTGACCTGGCCGACGGCATTGCCGAAGAGTTCGGACTGGACCTTGGCGTCGGCCTGCTTGGCAAGCACCGTTTCGGCGGCGGCGATTGCGAGATCGACGGCAGCGGAACGCACCGCCTTGATCGCCTCGGCCTCGGCCTGCTTGATCTTCTGCTCGGAAACCGCCGTGCGATTGGCGACGAATTCTTCCGTCTTCATCTTCGCCTCAGTGGTCAGCATTTCGGCTTCGCGCTCGGCAGCGGCTACGATGTGGGCAGCTTCGGCTTCCGCTTCCTTGCGCTTGCGCTGGTATTCGGCGAGCAGGTGCTGGGCCTCCTCGCGCAGGCGCTTGGCTTCGGCCAATTCGTTGCGAATCTGGTCGGCACGGTCGTCGAGCGACCTTGCCATCATGCCCGGAACCTTCAGATAAACCACCAGGGCCAGGAAGAGGACGAGGCCGACAAAGGCGAAGAAAGTCGCGTCAAAGGCAAATTCCATCGATCAAGCCTCCTTCTTGGCCGCCGCGACGGCAGCGGCAACATCGGCCTTGGCTACGGTGCCGCCGATCAGCTGATCGACCACGGCAGCCGCGGTTTCCTCGGCAATGGTGCCGACGTCGGCAAAGGCCTTGGCCTTGATCTCGCCGATGCGGAGCTCGGCAGCCTTGATCTTTTCCGACAGGCTCGCCTCGACAGCGCGGCGATCCTCTTCGGCCTTGGCCTTGGCGGCATCGCGTGCGGCAGCGCCGATCGCGTTGGATTTGGCGCGGGCAGCGGCCAGTTCACCTTCATAGGTCCGGACGGCAGCGTCGGCTTCCGCCTTCAGGCGGCCTGCTTCTTCCAGATCCTGGGAAAGGCGCGTGTGACGCTGATCGAGGATCGCCCCGATGCGCGGCGCGATGACCTTTTGCATGAGCAAATAGAAGACGCCGAACGTGATCACCAGCCAGAGCAGCTGAGACGCGAAGGTCGTCGAATCGAAAGGCGGGAAAGGGCCGCGGGCGTGTCCGCCTTCGGCAACACCGGTCTCGGTATGGACCTCGCCTGCGGCCGGAGCGGCATGCGCATCCGTACCCGTCGCTGCCGCCGGTGCTTCTTCAGCGTAAGCCGGGGTCACAAAAAACATTCTCACCTCCAGGTGGACTGCAAATGCAAAGGATCACGGCTTGCGGTCGCAGGCCGTGATCCATCTATTCGCCGATATCAGACGGCGAAGAGGAGGAGGAGAGCGATGAGCAGCGAGAAGATGCCCAGAGCTTCCGTAACGGCGAAACCGAATACCAGACGGCCGAACTGGGCGTCAGCGGCAGACGGATTGCGCAGTGCGCCGGAGAGGTAGCTGCCGAAAATATTGCCGAGGCCGAGAGCCGTACCGGCCATACCAAAGCAAGCCAGGCCTGCACCGATGTACTTTGCTGCTTCCGCTTCCATGTTGAACTCCTTTGAAATGGTTGTTGCGGCGAATGACTGACGCCCTCGAGACGTCGATGTCGTTATCCTTAGTGCCCGCCCGGATGGATTGCGTCGTTGAGGTACATGCAAGTCAGCACCGCGAAGACGTAAGCCTGAAGGAAGGCGACGAGGAACTCGAGACCGGTCAGGGCGACGGTCATGATGAGGGGAAGAACGGCGCCGCCGACACCGAGAGCACCCAGGGTTCCAAGCGAGGCGACGAAGCCTGCGAACACTTTGAGCGTGATGTGACCAGCGAGCATGTTGGCGAAAAGACGAACCGAGAGTGAAATCGGCCGCGACAGGAAGGAAATGATTTCAATCGTCACCACCAGCGGCAACAGCGCGACCGGCACGCCCTGCGGCACGAAGAGATTGAAGAAGCGGAAGCCGTGCTTATAAAAACCGTAGACGACGACGGTGCCGATGACGAGCAGGGCAAGGGCGAAGGTCACGATGATCTGGCTCGTCACCGTGAAGAAATACGGGAACATGCCAAGCAGGTTCGCCGTCAGCACGAACATGAAGAGCGAGAAGACCAGCGGGAAGAATTTCATTCCCTGCTTGCCCGCGCCTTCCTTCAGCATGTTGGCGATGAATTCATAGGACATTTCCGCGACCGACTGCGAACGGCCCGGCACGATGGCACGGTTTGAGGTCGCGAAATAAAGGAAGCCGACGGCAACGGCAGCGGAAGCGGCCATGAAGAGCGATGCATTGGTGAACGAAAAATCAATTCCGCCGATTTCGATCGGCACAATCTTCTGGATCAGGAACTGATGAGTCGGATCGTTAGACACCGCTTGTTCTCTCTCTTTGGCCCGCAGGACGCGGGGTCATTGCACTGGACCGGAACCCGGTCCCTATTTCTTGTCGTCGTCCAGGGGATGGGCCACCACCCCCGCAGAACGCAGCACGTTCAGAACGCCGGCACAGAATCCGAGAAGCAGAAGAACAATCATCCCCCAAGGCGCCGTGCCAACAAAACGGTCGAAGACATAGCCAAGGACGGCACCGACGACGATGGCGGAAATGAACTCGCTGGAAAGCTTCATCGCCTGGGCATAACCTTTGCGGCTTACCTCGGCACGGGCTTCCCTGGCCTCGTCCTTCCCCGTCTCGACACGCTTGGTCGCGAGTTTCGCTTCCAGTTGCGTACGGCGCTTTTCAAGACTTTCCTCGCGGTCGTCCGCCATGGATCTCTCCTCGCTTGCCCGTTGCCCGCACTCCCGCTACCCCGGTCATTCGGACCCCGGACGCGAAGGGTGAGACCCTTCCGGCCCGTTCTGAAGTCGCGCGCAACATAGTTTTAGGGATTAGCATAGTCAAGGCGTAGACAGCTTCTGTCCAGCGAGAAAATAATTTCATCGAATCAAAGAGATAAACCGATTTTGGGTCGATCGCTTAAATTCGATGGAAAGAATCCGCTTTTGAGCCCGGTAAATCAGCTTGTGCAGGCGATTTATCTCAGCTCCAGCCGCCGCCATAGGTGCGATAGAAGACGTGAAGACCGATGCGGCCGACCTTTTCCATGGTCTTTGCCCATTTCGGCCTGACATAGACGGCATGGTAATGAGTCGCCGAGCCCACCTGCGGCAGCCAGATTTTGCCGGCGGTCACCGCCATCGCCACATCGCGAGCCATCCGCCAGTGGTATTCCGAGTTCACCCGGTCCTTGATGCTGTCGCAGGCGAAGGAAAACTGGCAGCGGTTGCGCCAATCTTCGTTCTGGTAGACGACGCCGCAGATGGTTTTCGGATAGGAAGGGTTGCGGACGCGGTTGAGGATGACCTGGGCGACTGCCGCCTGGCCCTTCACCGATTCCCCACGCGCCTCGAAATAGATGCCGGAGGCAAGGCACTGCTGTTCGCGGGCGGAAAAGACGCTCGGCGCCAATATGCTTGCGGCCCAGGCATGGTCGCGCGGGCCGATCTCCGGAACGAAGCGGCCGCTGTCCTGCTCGGTCAGTATGGAATCGAAGGGCGACTGGCGGGAATAGTCGGGTGCGGCCGGCCCATAGGCAGTGGCAAGCACATCGGCCTTGTCGCTGGTGACGAGGCTTGCAAGCATCGCCGGCACGCCATCATCGGTCACCACCGGCAGCTTCTTATAGAAAGATGTGGCGATCTCGATTTCTTTGCCCTGGATCTTCGGCTTGACGAAGGCCGACCTGTCCTTGAGATCGAAGCTCGGGGTGAACAGCATCTTGGTGCGCTCGAGGATAGAGCCGGCGGAAAAGTCCTTCGGCGGCTGCATCCTCTCGACGGCGACGACGCGGCCCTTCTTGGTGGCGCGGTTGACGCGATCCTCGTCCGGCGTGTCCTCGTGGCCCTTGTCCTTGGCGGTGCCCTTGTCTTTGGCAGTGAAAGCAACCTTGCGGCCATCGGGAAGCACCATGCCGGCCCCTGACGAGATCGTGCCTGTCACCGTCGGGTCGGCGAAGGCAAGTTCGGCCTGATGGATGGAACCGGCCGGCGAATTGGTCAGCACCATGCGCCAGTTCCCACCCTCATGATCGAGGCCGGCAAGCATGGCGGCGAGATCGGCATGGGACGTGACGCTCGGGAAGATCAGCCAGCAGGCAAGCCCGAAGATCATCGGCGATACCCAGTTCTCGGGGAAAAGACGCAGCTTGCTACGGGAAGAGCTCTTTCGACGCAAAACCAACTCCGGCAATGGAACGCGGGATCATTCCATCGAAAATCTCTCATTAACCTTGACGTCGGGTTAACGGGCCGTACCGGAATGTGGCTATGGCCGAGGTCAGGCTTGCTCTCTCTTCTCCCCAGCGGGGAGAAGGTGGCCCGAAGGGTCGGATGAGGGGGCCACACGGCACGCCCTTCATTGCCCTTCGCTTGCGCGACGAGCATTCGCGGCTTTGCCGCTCACCCCCTCGTCTGCCTGCCGGCATCTTCTCCCCGCTGGGGAGAAGGGGAATCGTGGCACCGTCAAGCGTCGCCTGTGGAACGCCGCTTGTGCCTTGCTACCTGGCTCGCCACAGGAGAAACTAACAGCTCCCACCCATCAAATTATAACATGAGACCCCAGTTCCACCACGCGGTTGGCCGGCAGGCGGAAGTAGTCGGAGGGGTTGGCGGCGGCGTTGGCCAGCGCGATGTAGAGCCGGTCCTGCCAGTAAGGCATGCCCGACTTGGCGTCCGGCACCAGCTTGCGGCGGCCGAGATAGAAGGAGGTCGACATGATATCGAACTTCAGTCCCGTCTTGCGCAACGTCGCCAAGGCCTGCGAGACGTTCTGCGATTCCATGAAGCCGAAGAGCAATTCGACGCGGGAGAAGCGCTCGGAAATCTGCTCGACCTTGTAGCGGTCCTGGCTTGGGACGCGCGGCTTGTTGACGGTGCGGATCGTCAGGATGACGTTGCGGTCGTGAAGCACATGGTTGTGCTTGAGATTGTGCAGCAAGGCGGCGGGGGCCGATTCCGGATCGCTGGTCAGGAAGATCGCGGTGCCCGGAACCTGGGCCGGCGAATGGTCGCTTTTGCGCTCGATCGAGCTTACGAAGGAGGCGAGCGGAATATCGGTGTGGCGGGTCTTTTCCATCAGGATCGCGGTGCCGCGGCGCCAGGTCCACATGACGACGGTAAAGGCCGTGGCGATCAGGATCGGGATATAGCCGCCGTCGTGGATCTTCAGAAGGTTGGCGCCGAGGAAGATCAATTCGAGCACGACCAGCGGCGCGAGCGCGATCACCGCAACCGGAAGCGACCAGTTCCAGCGGGCGCGAACGAATTCGAAGGCCATGATCGAGGTGACGACCATGGCACCGGTGACGGAGATGCCATAGGCGGTCGCCAGCGCGTCCGACGTCTTGAAACTCAGGACCAGGAAGATGACGCCAATGAACAGCACTGCATTGACCGAAGGAAGGAAGATCTGGCCGGTATTGGTTTCCGAGGTGAAGAGGATTTCCATGCGCGGCAGGAAGCCGAGGTTAATGCCCTGACGCACCAGCGAGAAGGCACCGGTGATGACGGCCTGGCTGGCAATGATCGTCGCGGCGGTCGCCAGGATGACGACCGGCAGCAGCGCCCATTGCGGAAACATCAGATAGAAGGGATCGGACATCGTCTCCGGCTTGCCGAGCACGAGGGCGCCCTGCCCGAGATAGTTCAGCGTCAGCGACGGAAACACCAGCGCAAACCAGGCCCATTGAATTGGCCGGCGGCCGAAATGGCCGAGATCGGCATAAAGCGCCTCGGCGCCCGTCACCGTCAGGAAGACGGCGCCAAGCACGACGACACCGTAGAAGCCCTCATGCAGCAGGAAGCTGACGGCATAATAGGGATTGAAGGCGGCGAGGATGCCGAAATCGTCCGAGATATGGGAAATGCCGGCGGCGGCGATGACGATGAACCAGACGGCGGTGATCGGGCCGAAGAACCTGGCGACGGCACCGGTGCCGCGCGATTGCACGACGAAAAGCAGCGCCAGGATCACCACCGAGATCGGCACGATATATTCCGAGAGCCTCGGTGTGACGAGCTTCAGGCCTTCGACGGCCGAAAGCACCGAAAGCGCCGGCGTGATCATCGCATCGCCGAGGAAGAGGGCAGCACCCATCAGGCCGAGCAGCATCAGTATGGCGGTATGGCCATTGGCGGTCTTCATCAGAAGGGCAAGCAGCGACAGCGTGCCGCCCTCCCCCTCGTTGTCGGCGCGCAGCAGGAAGAGCACATATTTGATGGTGACGATGATCGTCAGCGCCCAGATCATCAGCGAAATCAGGCTGATGACCTCGAAGCGGGTGAGGCCGTCATGGGCCACGGGCTTCAGCGCCTCGCGAAAGGCATAGAGCGGGCTGGTGCCGATATCGCCATAGACGACGCCGACGGAACCCAGCGTCAGATAGAACAGCTTTTTCGGCGTCATCTGGGATTCGTTCGGATGGCTCTCTTCAGACATGAAGTTGCAACAGGCTCCTCAGAGCCAGCCTTTCCAGCGAAAAAAGAAAAAGGGGATGACGGCGGAGACCACCATCAGAGCCAGCGAATAGGGATAACCCGCGGCCCAGGCCAGCTCCGGCATGACCTGAAAATTCATTCCATAGACGGAGGCGACCAATGTCGGCGGCAAGAACACCACCGAGGCGATCGAGAAAATCTTGATGATCGAATTCTGCTCGATGTTGATCAGACCGAGCGACGCGTCGAGCAGGAAGGTGATGTTGCCTGCGACGAAGGAGGCATGCTCCGACAGCGACTGGATATCGCGCGAGACGGTGCGGCAGAGCTCCTTCGCCTCACGGTCCTGCTGGATCGCCGGGATCGTGTGAAAGAAGGTAAGCAGGCGGGAAAGCGAACCGAGGCTGTCGCGCACCTTGCTGATCATCCGGTGATGGCCGGCGATATCCCGCAACTTCTCCTCGAGGTAGTTCGAGGGCTTGCGCGTTTTCTTCGCCCGGTCGCCGAAGACATGCATCGACAGGATGTCGAGGCGCAAGATCGAAACCTCGAGGATTTCGGCGGTGCGGTCGACGATCGTCTCCAACAGCTTGGCGAGAAGGGCAGCACCGCTGCGCCAGTTTTCCGGCAGCCGGTGAAGGGCGGCGATGAACAGCGCAAAGGATTTTGGATGGGCGTAGCGGATGGTGACCAGCCGGTTTCCGGCCAGGATGAAGGCGACATCGGTCAGCGTCGGGGCCTCGGTATCAGCCTTCCAGAGAAGCGAGCCGGTCATGAAGACGGCATCGTTTTCGACATAGAGGCGGGCGGAAGGCTCGATATCCTTGAGGTCGTCACGGGTCGGAACCTCAATGCCGAGAACCTTCTCGACATAGAGTTCCTCGTCGCGGGTCGGCTCGATCATGTCGATCCATACGACATCCCCAGGAAAGGATGTGGCATGCGACAGATCGCGGATCTCGACCGACGTGCAATTGGAACAGTAAGCGGTGATCACCGGCAGCCTCTCCGATGCTCACGACGCTTCGCGGCCATTGCGCTTTTCATCGAAAGCCTTTCCATGCGGCCGCCAGCGCGGCAACGCGACGGTCGCTCGTGTGCGTCGCTCGAAGCGACAGCGGATCAAGAAAGTTCATACAACTCCGGCTGCATGCAACCTCAACGGCCAGCATGCGCATTGTGCTCCACCGCATCGCAGCTACCAATCCTTCGATCGACAAGACAACTCCGAACTTGCAGGCGAGGCGACCCTTCGAAAACGAAGATGGCCGTCATTGAGCATCTGCAGCAAACGCCATCATGGCGCCGCGGCATATGAAGCAAAGCCATGCAATAATCAAGACATCTTCCGTGATCCGCGGCTTTTCACCACGTTTCCCTCGCAATTTCGGGTATCCGCCGCGGTGATTCGAGGTTCGAAAGTCTCTGTTTTGCGCGCGCCTCGAGCTGCTGCACACTTTTTGATGGACGAGGCTTATTCGAAGACGATCGCCGGAGCAGGACGCTGCGGCTGGCCACTGACCTGTTCCCAGACCTTGGTGGCGATGCCGCGATAGATGCCGGCGACGACGCCATTCGGCTCGGAGGCGACGAGCGGCGTGCCGGCGTCGGAGGTTTCACGGATGTTCATCGTCAGCGGCACTTCGCCGAGGAAGGGCACGCCGATGCGCTCGGCCTCCTTGCGGGCCCCCCCATGGCCGAAGATGTCGTAGCGGGTGCCGGTATCGGGCGCGATGAAATAGCTCATGTTTTCGACGATGCCGAGCACAGGCACCTCGACCTTGCGGAACATGTTGAGGCCCTTGCGGGCATCGATCAACGCCAGATCCTGCGGCGTGGAGACGATGACGGCACCGGCAAGCGGCACCTGCTGGGCCATGGTCAGCTGCGCGTCGCCGGTGCCGGGCGGCATGTCGACAACGAGCACGTCGAGTTCACCCCAGGCGACTTCGCGCAGCATCTGCAGCAGTGCCGACTGGACCATCGGGCCACGCCAGATCATGGCCGTCTCCTCGTCGACGAGGAAACCCATCGACATGACCTTGAGGCCGTAATTCTCCATCGGATTGATGATGCGGCCGTCGATCTGCGTCGGACGGCCGGATATTTTTAAGAGCCGCGGCATCGAGGGACCGTAGATATCGGCATCGAGAATGCCGACACGGAGGCCATTGGCAAGCAGCCCGAGCGCCAGGTTGACGGCGGTGGTCGACTTGCCAACTCCCCCTTTACCCGAGGCGACGGCGATGATGGCGCCGATGCCGGGAACGCCGATCTTGCCGGCCCGCGGCGGCTGTTGCGGGGCATGGGCGTGGCCCCGGTGTTCATGTTGGTGATCATGTTGATGATCATGGCCGTGCGGCGGGTTCGGTACTGGGCGGGCAGCCGGAGCGGCGGCGGCGGCCTTCTTATCGGCGGTCAGTGTGACGAGCGCGCCCTTGACACCCGGCATTGCTTTGACGACGCGCTCAGCGGCGAGCCGCATAGGCTCCAGCTCCTTGGCGCGATCAGCCGGAACGGTGATGGAGAAATAGACCTTGCCGTCGGAGATGAAGACGTCGGAAACCATGCCGAGCTCGACGATATCGTGCTCGAGATCCGGTCCACGCACGGTCTTCAGCGTTTCGAGAACCTGTTCCTTGGTGACGTCGGTCATTCCACCCTCACTGCTTCTCGATCACAGATAGTGGAGGCGGACGCCTTCGCCAAACAAAATCATCGCAGGGAAAATCGATTTGCCGGCCAGCAAAAAAAGCGCGGGGAGAATCGGCGATCCGTTGCGGCCATCAAGTCCGCCGGGCTTTCGCCCTGATGGCCGCAACGGTCTCCCCGAGAACCGGCGCAATCCGGGGCGAACTAGCGCAAGCCGACAAAAAGGCCAGAAAAAAACGAAGGGGAAAGGCCAGATCACCACAAGCTGCGATGCAAGCGGTGCCAAAACGCAACAACCGCCGCCAACACCGAAGGCTAGGAAAAGCGGCATCGGCGTCGGGCAGCGGCGTGTCGGCCGCGCCATTTGCTGGCGCTGGTCCAAGTCCCCTCTGGGCCTTTGGCAAAAGAGATGCAGAAAGCGTGCCAGACGGAAATCGGGCGGAAATGGCACAAAAGCGGCCTGAAGACGGCGACAACGGCAAGGAAATGCCCAAGCGCTGGGCGTCGGCGAAACCATGCCGTGCTTTTTGCAACTTATTTGATCAGGCCGATGCGCAGCGCCTTGGCAACCGCCTGGGTCCGGTTGACCGTGTCGAGCTTCTTGGTGGCGCGGTTGAGGTAGTGATTGACTGTGTGCTCGGAGAGAGTGAGGATTTCGGCGATTTCCGCACTGGTCTTGCCCGCCGCCGTCCAGTTGAGGCAGTCGATTTCCCGGTCGGTCAGCGTGTCCGTCATGCGCGTATCGAGGTTACGGATCTCGGCGAGCCTGTCGTAGACATGGATAGAGATGTAGCAGAGTTCACGCATCTCCGCCGGGCTGAAAGGCTCGCGGTCGCCGGTGAAAGAGATGGCGCCGCGCAGGCCGGATGGCTCATGCGTCGGAAAATAGGCGCCGCGCATCATCCTGAACCGTTCGAACAGCGTGATGACGAGGCCGGACTTGCCGTCGTCCCGCGACCAGTTCTGGCGCGACATGTCGTAGGAGAAAGGCCGCGCCGATGTTCTGAGGCGTCTCAGAACCGGGCTGTTCACCAACAGGCCCTCCTGGTCGTAAAGGGCCAGAAACTCGGCCGGCCAGCTGGTGATGACGGTGCTGCCCTGGATATCCAGGGATGTGATCGGCGGCAGATTGAGAACCATGAAGGCGCGGCTGCGATAGGCTTCGGTCACGCGTTTCAGGAACCGGAAAATATCAAACTGGGTCTTCAGGCCGGCTATTTCGTTGATGTAGTCGTCGTCTTCCGGGGATGTTTGCGACAAGGGTGCCATCACATTTCTTCATCTTCGGCGCTGCGGCCGGTTCGATTGCATCGGAGAATGACGATCGCTTGGATCAAACGGAATCGGCCTCGGCATGCAGCGTTCGGCCGGCAAGTGGTTAATCGATTTCGCAGACTATTTGCAGTTGTCGTGATTCGCCGGCAAATCTCAATATCGCCCTCATCATAAGCATGCTCTCAGATCGCATTCGGCAAGGGGCGGAGGGCAATTTATTCTCCACTCCAACATGATGTCGTCCGAATACCGCTCACACTTTTAGGCATCGGGCTCTAGCGGCGGGGGCCGAGCCGGATGCGCATGTCTTCCATGATCCTCCCAGCCGCCAACTGAACCGGAACGGCCCATTGACGCAGAAGTTCCATCGACAAGCGGTAGGCCGGGCCGGTGATCGAAATGCCGCCGACAAAGGTTCGGTCCTGCGACCAGACGGGTGCGGCAACGCAGCGGATGCCGGCTTCATGCTCCTCGCGGTCGAAAGCATAGCCCTGGTCGGCAATCTCGCGGATTTCGGCCAGCAGCGTTTCGGCTGAGACATGGGTCGAGGCGGTAAAGCTGGTGAAGCTCAGGCCGGTGAGGAGATCGACGAGGCTTTCGGCCGGAAGCAGCGAAAGCGCGGCCTTGCCGACACCGGTGCAGTAGCAGGGCGAGGCATTGCCGATCTGCGAATACATGCGCACCGGCTGACGGCCGTCGACCTTATCGAGATAGATGATCGACTGACCCCTGAGGACACCGAGATGCACCGTCTCACCGGTCGCCTGCTGCAGATCGGAAAGGTGCGGCTCGGCAATCAGCCGGAATTCGTTGCGCGCCCAGCTGCGCGCGGCGAAGTCGAGCAGGCGCAGGCCGGGCGCATAACGGCCGTCGCCATCAAGTTCAAGCAGGCCTTCCTCCAGCAGATGGCTCAGTTGGCGATGCAATGTGCCGCGCGGCTGGCCGGCAAGGGCCAGGATATCGGTGAAACGCAGCGGCGCATCCGCATGGGTGACGAGATCGAGCAGAACCATCAGTTTGCCGAGCGTGCCGGTCTCGCGTGCCCGTGCTGCGCTCTCGCCGTTTGAATTCATCGCCTCATCCACCCTTGACAGAAAGGCCAGCGTAAACCGATAATTCCATATAGTCAAATTAAGTTCCAAATAATGGAACGGCGGCAAACTCGGGAGGAGACGGTGACCATGATGCCAGCAGCACAATTTCCCGAGTTCAAAGAACGAGCCGTGCTGGTGACCGGCGGCGGATCGGGCATAGGTGCTGCGATCGTCGAAGGTTTCGCCCGCCAAGGCGCCAAGGTCGCGTTCATCGACATCGCCGAGGCGGCAGGCCGCGAGCTCGCCGAACGGCTATCGCGGGAGACGACCCATCCGGTCTCCTTCTACCATGCCGACCTGCGCGACATCGAGGCGATCCGGCGCACGGTCGACACCGTCGTCGCAAGTTCAGGGCCGATCCGGGTGCTGGTCAACAATGCCGCGTGGGACGACCGTCATGATTTCGACGCGGTAACCGAGGCCTATTGGGACAACAACCAGGCGGTCAACTTGCGGCATGTATTCTTCGCCTCGCAGGCGGTGGCGCCGTCGATGCGGGCGGCCGGCGGTGGGGCGATCATCAATATGTCGTCGATCGCCTTCAAACTGAACATGGGCGGCTTTCCCTCCTACGCGGCGGCGAAGGCTGCGGTCGTCGGGCTGACAAAGAGCATGGCGGGCAGGCTCGGGCCGGAGAACATCCGGGTCAACTGCATCCTGCCCGGCATGGTCGTCACCGAACGGCAGATGCAGCTCTGGCTGACGGAGGAGAGCATTGCGCGCTCCGTCGAGCAGCAGTGCCTGAAAATACCCCTCCAGGCCGACGCGATCGTCGGCCCCTGCCTGTTTCTTGCATCCGACTGTGCTGCGGGAATGACCGCCCAGTCCCTGATTGTCGATGGAGGCGTTCTGTAATGGCAAATCCCGCTTATGTCGCGGTGGACTGGGGCACCAGCAGTTTCCGGCTCTGGCTGATCGCCAGGGACGGCAGCATCCTTGCCGAGCGCCGAAGCGGCGAAGGCATGACGAGCGCTGTAAAAACCGGCTTTTCAGCCGTGCTATCAGGCCATCTCACCGCCGTCGAGGCGCCGGAAAACCTGCCGGTGATCGTCTGCGGCATGGCCGGCGCCCGGCAGGGCTGGGTCGAGGCCGGTTATATCGACGTGCCGGCCCCGCTCACCTCGATCCTGACCGCGGCAGTCTCCGTGCCTGGCGAAAGCCGCGACGTCCGCATCCTGCCGGGCCTTGCCCAGCGGGATAAGGCGACGCCCGACGTCATGCGCGGCGAGGAAACCCAGCTTCTCGGCGCACTCGATACCGCAAGCTCGGGCGCGCAGGCGGTCTGCATGCCCGGCACCCATTCGAAATGGGTGCATGTCAGGGATAGCAAGGTCACCGGCTTTTCGACCTTCATGACCGGCGAGCTGTTCGACGTCATCAGCAAACACACGATCCTTTCGCATGCGGTTGCCGGTGCGGGAGAGCAGCCGGCGGACACGGCGGCCTTCGAGGCGGCGGTATCGGCGGCCTTCCAGCGTCCAGCACTTGCCTCCAACCTGCTGTTTACCGCCCGCTCGGGCCAGCTTCTGCACGGCATATCTGCCGCTGCCGCGCAAGCCCGGCTTTCCGGCACGCTGATCGGTCTCGAAATCGCCGGCGCGCTGCAGGATGCCGCCAACTCAGACATCACCCTCGTCGCTTCCGGACGCCTGCAGGCGCTCTACGAACAGGCGTTCAGAACACTCTCCCTTACCTTCACCGCCATCGATGCGGACGCCGCCGTGCGCCGCGGGCTTTCGGCCGCTGCCGAAACCATCTGGCCGAATTGAGAAAGCTGACACGATGAACCGTATCCCCTTCCCCGACATGAAGCGCCCGCTGATCGCCATCCTTCGCGGCATCCGGCCTGACGAGATCGAGAGCATCGTCGGCGCCTTGATCGATAATGGCTTGACGGCGATCGAGATCCCGCTCAACTCGCCGGAGCCGTTCAAATCCATCGAGATCGCCGCGAAGATGGCGCCGGCCGAGGTGCTGATCGGCGCCGGCACGGTGCTGACGGTCGAGGCGGTCGACAGCCTGCATGCCGCCGGCGGTAAGCTGCTGGTCACACCGAATGTCGAGCCCGAGGTGATCATCCGGGCCCGCGACTACGGCATGGTGACGATGCCGGGTGTGTTTACGCCGACCGAGGCGCTGGCCGCCGCGCGCGCCGGCGCCACCGGTCTCAAATTCTTTCCGGCCAGCGTGCTCGGTCCATCCGGCATCACGGCGATCCGGGCCATCCTGCCGCCGGAACTGGTGATTGCCGCCGTCGGCGGCGTATCGGACAAGAATTTCGGCGATTACACCAAGGCTGGCATCTTCTCCTTCGGCCTCGGCACCAGCCTCTACAAGCCGGGAATGACCGCGGCAGAGGTTGCCGAGCGCGCCAAGGCGACCATTTACGCCTATGATGCAGCCATTGGAGCGTGAACGTATGACCGATATCTACGAGTTCGAGGGCAAGACCCTTTGCAACACCAATTCCGTTCTCGGCGAAGGCCCGACCTATGATCCGGACAGCAATACCGTCTGGTGGTTCAACATCCTCGGCAAGGAACTGCACGAGCTCAATCTTTCGACGAGCGCGAAAAAGGTGCATCCGCTGCCTGCCATGGCCAGCGTGCTTGCCCGTATCGACGCCGGACGGCAGCTGATCGCGACCGAAGAAGGGCTTTTCGTCCGCGATGTGGCCAGCGGCGGCCTCACCTTCTACGCTGCGCTCGAAAACGACAGGCCGGAAAACCGTTCGAACGACGGCCGCACCCATCCCTCCGGTGCGCTCTGGATCGGCACGATGAGCAAGCGGGCGGAAAACCAGGCCGGCGCCATCTATCATGTCGCTAGCGGCAAGGTGACGAAGATCTTCAACGGCATCAGCATCCCGAATTCGATCTGCTTCTCGCCTGACGGCACGATCGGCTATTATACGGATTCGCGCCTCAACCGGCTGATGCGCGTCATGGTCGATCCGCAGACCGGCCTGCCCTCGGGCGAACCGATCGTACTGGTCGACAGCGCCAACGAGCCCGGCGATATCGACGGCTCGGTGGTCGATGCCGACGGGTATATCTGGAATTCGCGCTGGGGCGCCGGCGTCGTCGACCGTTACAATCCCGATGGCCTGCGCATCTCGCGCTACAAGGTTCCCGCCGTCCAGCCCTCTTGCCCTGCCTTCATCGGCGTCAACGCCGATCGGCTGGCGGTAACGACCGCCTGGGAGGGGCTGGACGAGGATGCCCGTTCTGCGCAGCCCAGCGCCGGCGCGCTGCTGGAACTCGGCATCGACGTCAAAGGCGTGTTCGATCCGGTCTATGTGATCTGAACATCGGATCATCTGAATTTGCTTGCCAGAGGCGCTCCCGACCGGGGCGCCTTTTGTCATTTCGGCTGCCGCCTCTTGAGAAATGTTCCGTGAAAATCGAGAAATTTTCCGTGTTTTCAACCGGAACCAATCGGCGCACCAGTCATTTTACCTTCGAACCGGCGCGGCAATGACACAGATATTGCCGGGTCAGCGACTACTCCAGGAAAAATGAAGGTAGGTTCGAAATGACACGCAAACTCTTGACGACCGTTGCCGCTGGCGCACTGTTTGCCACGGCTTTCGCACCGGCGGCATTCTCGCAGGCGGCCCCGCAACCGGCGGATCCAGCCGCTCCGACGCAGGCAGCGCCTGCCGATCCGACAGCCCCGAAGCCGCCGATCACCCCTGATGTCACCAAGCCCGCAGGCGATGCCGCACAGGCTCCTGCCGCAGCACCGACGGCAGACACGGCTCAGGCCGGTTATATCACGGAGCAGGCTCCGGACCAGGTCAGCGCCAACACCTATATCGGCCAGTCGGTCTATAACGGCAAAAATGAAAGCATCGGCAGCGTCAACGATCTGATCCTCAAGAAGGACGGCGGCTTCGTTGCGGCGATCATCGGCGTCGGCGGCTTCCTCGGCATCGGCGAAAAGAACGTCGCCGTGCCGATGGAAAAAATCACCGTCGCTCAGAACACCCAGGACGGCAGCGTCAAGCTGACGACTAGCGAAACGGCTGAATCGCTGAAGGCCGCACCTGAGTTCAAGACGCTGGCCATGCAGTCAGCTGAAAAGGCCCCGGCGGCGACCGGTACCGATACCACGGCCACCGGCTCGACGACCGCCAAGTGAGCCAGGGCCAACTAAACTCGGGCCAAATACACTACTTGGCCCAAGTACCCGCGCGGGTCGTATAGCGTAGGCGATGGTGCTCCCAGGGGCGCCATCGTTTTTTTTGCTGTGCCATCGCTTAAGCGCTAACACGCTCGACCATGGCCGGATCGTAATAGTTCTCGTGCAGGAAGCGCAGCGTGGCGATACCGTCGGCCGGACGGCCGAAATGGTAGCCCTGGCCCATGCCGCAGCCCAGCGTGCGCAACTTCACCGCTTCGGCATAATCCTCGATGCCCTCAGCCACGACTTCCAGTTCCAGGCCCTCGCACATGGTCAGGATCGCCTTGACGATGTGTTCGGAGGCGCGGTCGGAGTTGATGCGGGACACGAAGGCACGATCGATCTTGATCTTGTCGAAGATGAAGTCGCGCAGGCGCCCGAGACTCGACTGGCCGGTGCCGAAATCGTCCAGCGAAATCCGCACCCCGGCGGCGCGCAAATCGGCAATAATGCGGTGGGCGGTGTCGGCAGAGCTCATGACCGCGGTCTCGGTGATCTCCAGCTCGAGGCGATGCGGATCGAAACCGACGCGGCCGAGGATCGACAGGACGCTGCTGCTCGTGCCCGGGTCCATCAGCTGGGCCGAGGAGAGATTGAACGACAGGAAGAGTTCGCGCGGCCAGGAAAGGGCCGCTTCGGCGGCTTTGCGCAGCAGCGCCTCCGACAGCGCATCGATGAAGCCGCGCTCTTCGGCCAGCGGCACGAAGACGCCGGGCGAGACGAAGCCGAGATCCGGATCGTTCCAGCGGGCGAGCGCTTCGAAGCCGACGACCTGATTGTTGGAGAGCGAGACGATCGGCTGGAAATGCACGTCGATCACGTCGGTGATGATGGCGTTTCTGAGCGCCTGCTCCAGCTGCGTTGCGCGCTTCATTTCCTGCGCGATCTCGCGCGAATAAACGGTGACCTGGCCGCGGCCGCGGCGCTTGGAACGGTAGAGTGCGGTTTCGGCGCTCTTCAGCAGTTCCTCGCAATCTTCTCCGGCGAACGGGTAGATGGCAAAGCCGAGGGAGGCGGAGAGACGGACGTTGCGGTCGCCGAGGTCATAGGGGGCCGACAGCACCTCGCGGATCATCTGGCCGAATTTCTCGGCACTCGCCCGTTCGAAAATCAGCGGCAACACGAAAGCGAATTCATCTCCGTCATGGCGGGTAACCAGCGCGCCATCAGGAATACAGGCCCTCAGGCGATGGGCGACCTGGCACAGGATTTCATCGCCGGCTGTCGAGCCGAAGAGATCGTTGATCGGTTTGAAACTGTCGAGATTGGCGATGCCGATGGTGAAGGGGGCCGGATCGCTGGCGCGCTCCGAAGAGATCTGCAAGACCTTGTCCCGCATGCGATTGCGGTTTCCCAATCCGGTCAGCGGATCGCTATAGGCCATCGCCTGAAGCCCATTCTGACCGACGGTCGAGAAGGCCATTTCCGCCGATTTCATTATCCACCCGAGCTTTCCCGCGCCACGCAGAGAATGACCGGCATGTCTTAACAATTCGATAGTAAATCAGCAGCCCTTGCCGCTTGGACCCTCCGAAATCCAGGGGTTGACAGCTATTTACGGCTAGCCTCGCGCTCGCACGGCCTCTTCCATCAGGTATCTCTGAAATACAGCCTCGAGCATGTCAGGGCTGACGGGTTTCATGATGACATCGTCCATGCCTGATTTGGCGCATTCGGCACGGTCTCGTTCGAAGGCCTGGGTAAGCACGCCGACGATCGGGGTGCGGGTTCCGCTGCCGGTTTCCTCCATCTGCCGGATAAGGCGGGCGGCCTCGAAGCCGTTGAAGCCCGGCAGGGAAATATCCATCAGCACGATCTGCGGCCGGTGCTCGGCCCACAAGCGCACGACCTCGTCGCCGGTTGCCGCGATCATATGGCGATAACCAAGGCCTTCGAGGATCTGCGAAAAAACGATCTGGTTGATATCATTGTCTTCGGCGACGAGAACTTGCAGGCCGACGACGTCGTCGGAAATGCTGATCTCCCAATCCGTATCCGCACCGGCGCCACTATTGCGGCTGTTGCGGTTGAAATGGCGGGCGATCTGGAAGGTGAGCTCGTTGGCGATCTGAAAGCCGTCCATGACCAGCGCCGGGATACCGTATTGCTCGGCAAGCTCGAGGCAGCGCATGCCCATCTGATTATCGATGATCAGCAGATCGAGCGAGATCCCGGAGGAGGTGGCAATTTCCAGGAACCGCTCCTCCTCGTCCTCGCCGCGGACCGAGCAGGATTCGAAACCGTATTTCGACAGCGTCCGCAGTGCGGCGGTCTCGGCGGCGAGGTCGGCAGTGACGACGAGGACCTTGCGGCCAGAGAAATTCTCCGGAACGATCGCTTCCATCGCCGCCGGCTCGCGGCGCTCGACGGCGCTCGGCGCCGGCACATAGGCCCGACGATAGCTTTGATTGCTGGAAGTGGTGATCGTCGATGCACGACCGAACTCGTCGAGATCGGCGCCGTCGCGTGGCAGGTCCTGCATGGTCGACACCAGGAAATAGCGGCCCGACTTGCCGATGCGGTGCTTGCGGCTGACAATGTCGCGCTCGATACCGTCGCGGGAGATCTGACGCTGGCGGGAGATCGACATCTCGCCGGTCTCCAGCACATGACGATCGCTTTCCTCGAAGCGTTTGGCGATCTCATCTGAAAAAAGATCGGCGCTCTTGCGCCCGAGCACCTCGTCGGCGGTGGTCTGATATTTCTCGCAGAAGGCGAGATTGACCGCGACATAGGTGAGGTTGCGGTCCTTGACGAAGAGCGGGAACGGCAGATTGTCGAGAATGTCCTCGGTGAGCTGCACACGCTCGAGATCCGAGCGCCATTGCTCTTCGCGCTTCTTGTCCTCGGAAATGTCGGAAATGACGGTGACGCCGTAACCGCCCGGCAGCCGGCGTTTGACGAAACGGACCCAGCTGTCGGTCCCGTGACGCTCGACGGAGTCAAAGCGCTCGCGCCAGTGCGAGGCGATTTTCTGCGACAGCCAGTCCTCGCGGCTCAGCGAGCCGCGCTGCTTCACATCATATTGCTGGCGAATGCCGGTGTCGTACATCGCGCCGAGGAAATCGCGAAGCCGCGTCCCGGGCTTCAGCATTTCGGGCGGCAGTGGGAAAAATTCCAGCGTCTGGCGGCTGGCGAAGATCAGATGATCGTTCTTGTCGTAGATGATGAAGGCTGCCGCAAGGCTGTCGCACACCACATCGAAAAGCGCCGTCTGCAGATCGGCCTCGGCGGAAATCCCGTCGGTTTCCGATGATGTGTCCGCCTTTTCGAAGCCGGCACTCATTCCATTGCGTCCCACATCTGTTCGATTTCACAGCTTCCGGAGGTATATGAATAGAAATGCCATTTTTATGTTAAAACCGGCTTAACACTAGCGACCTCCCAAGTTTGAGGGAGCCCCCGGATCACGCTTTGGGAATGCCCATCGAAACCCCTTCCCTCCGGCCCACGAATCCTCGAAAATAGCCCATGGCCATCAGACAGCTTTCCGAAACGCTCATCAACCAGATCGCCGCCGGCGAAGTCATCGAACGGCCGGCGAGCGCTGCCAAGGAACTGATCGAAAACGCGATCGATGCGGGCGCTACGCGCATCGAGATCGCCACATCAGGCGGCGGCAAGGCGCTGCTGCGCGTCAGCGACAACGGCTCGGGCATGGACGCGGCCGACCTGGAACTGGCGGTCAGGCGCCACTGCACCTCGAAGTTATCGGAGACGCTTGAGGATATCCGCACGCTCGGCTTCCGCGGCGAGGCACTGCCCTCGATCGGCTCGGTCGCAAGGCTCAGCATCGCCAGTCGCAGACGCGACAGCGCCGGCGGCCACGAGATTGCCGTCAACGGTGGCAAGATTGCGCATATGCGCCCGGCGGCCGCCAATCCCGGCACGATCGTCGAAGTGCGCGACCTGTTCTTCGCGACGCCCGCCCGGCTCAAATTCCTCAAGACAGAGAAAGCCGAGGCCGGCGCAATCACCGAAATCGTCAAGCGCATGGCAATCGCCTTCCCGGCTGTGCGCTTCGTGCTGTCAGGCTCGGACCGCACGACGCTGGAATTCCCAGCGACCGGCGACGACCATCTGGCGCGTATGGCGCAGGTGCTCGGCAAGGAATTCCGCGACAACGCCATTGCGCTCGACGCCGAACGCGAGGAGATCGCGCTGACCGGTTTTGCCGGCGTGCCAACCTTCAATCGCGGCAACTCCGCCCATCAATACGCCTTCGTCAACGGCCGGCCGGTGCAGGATAAGCTGATCCTCTCGGCGATCCGCGGCGCCTATGCCGAGACGATCCCGTCTGGGCGCCATCCGGTGGCGGTGCTGTCAATCACACTCGATCCGGCGCTCGTCGACGTCAACGTGCATCCGGCAAAATCCGACGTGCGGTTCCGCGACCCCGGCCTGGTACGCGGCCTGATCGTCGGCGCCATCCGCGAGGCCTTGGCGCGCGACGGCAGCCGGGCGGCAACGACCGGGGCAAGCGATATGCTGCGCTCCTTCCGCCCCGGTTTTCAGCCACACGCGCAACAGCCGCAGACGGCATGGTCGGCCGAGACCTCGCCCTTTCGTCCCTACCAGCCGGCAACAGGTTTCGGCGATCGGCCGCAGGCCTCCTTCGACGGGCTGTCGATGCCGACGGCGCGGGCCGAGCCGCAGTTTTCGCCGCAGCCGGCAGCAGCCGAGACGGTCGCACGCTATCCGCTCGGCGCGGCGCGGGCGCAGATCCACGCCAATTATATCGTCGCCCAGACCGAGGACGGGCTGGTGATCGTCGACCAGCATGCCGCACACGAGCGGCTGGTCTTCGAGGCGATGCGCAAGGCGCTGCATTCGAAGCGGCTGGCCTCGCAGGTGCTGCTGATCCCGGAGATCGTCGACATTCCGGAAGAGGATTGCGACCGGCTGATGCAGCATGCGGCCGAGCTTTCCGAACTCGGCCTGGCGATCGAGCGTTTCGGTCCCGGGGCGATCGCCGTGCGTGAGACGCCGGCCATGCTCGGCCAGGTCGATGCGCATGGCCTGATCCGCCAGCTTGCCGACGAGATTGCCGAATGGGATACGGCGTCGGGCCTGTCGGCCAAGCTCGAATATGTGGCGGCGACGATGGCCTGCCACGGATCGGTGCGCTCCGGACGGCGGCTGCGGCCGGAGGAAATGAACGCGCTGCTGCGGGAAATGGAAGTGACGCCAGGCTCCGGCCAGTGCAATCATGGCCGGCCGACCTATATCGAATTGAAGCTCAGTGATATCGAGCGGCTTTTCGGCAGAAGCTAAAAAAGCTGGAAAAGCAGCCCTTGCGGGAGTATGGCAGACTAAAGCGTGCCGCGATCTTTCAGATTCGCTTTCCACGCTTTAGGTCTTTGGTTTTCCGCATGTCGTGATCGCAAATCCGCGGCACACTTTTGCGCGACAAGCTTTAATGACAGGCTGCAGGGAACGGAGCGCATGAATTTGTTCGAAGGACACGGAAACCGCGAGGCGAAGATCCGGTACCTCGACGGCGATTTCCAGATTCTCTCGCCCGGCTCCTATGTCGTCTGCGCGATGACGGGAAAACAGATCCCGCTCGACGAATTGCGCTATTGGAGCGTCGCCCGGCAGGAACCCTATGCCGACGTGATCTCGGCCATCGAAGCCGACAAACGCGCCGGCGTGCTGCCGAACCAGCGGCGTTAGAGCGCGGCCGCGTGCGAGGGGCCACAGGTCCGGCCCGCCCCACGCAGGACGGGCCGTTTGCTGAGCAACAACATGGTCCATGTGCTCTTTGCGAATTGCACAGAGGGGCAAGTGTTTACTTGAATTGCGCCATATTCTCAGGCGTCACGAGCGCGGCGCCAGAATCTATCAAAGACTCCACCGTCTCTCCGCGAATCGATTTTACCAGCGCATCCACACCGAGTTCAGCCATCTTGGTGGGGAACTGCGCCACCGAAGCATCCTCGATTCCACTCTTCAGCGCTTCCTCTTCACCGCAGCAGAAGTCGAAACCGACCAGCACAATCTTGTCATTGGCAGTGCCGGCATTCTTGATTGCGCGCGCCGCGCCAGCAGCGGGCGGGCCGCAAGCGGCGTAAATGGCCTTGAGGTCCGGGTTCTTCGTGAGCAGATCTTCGGCGACACTGATCCCGAGTTCCTCGGTGCAGTTTGTTGCGCCTTTCCCGACGATCTTGACGTCAAGGCCCTGCAGCCCTTCAAGCATACCCTTCACACGGTCATCAAGCGCTGGCACACCGGGCACACCCTCGAGAATCCCGAGCGTGTCGCCGGCTTTAAGAACAGTTTTGAGATATTCGCCGGCGATTTTGCCCGCGGCGAAATTATCGGTCGTGGCAAGCGCCGTCCTGCCTTTCCAATCCGGAATATTGTTATCCATCAGCACGACCTTGACACCGGCCGCCACCGCCTTGTCCAGGGCAGCGGACACGGTCGGATCGACGGGCGTGAGGGCAATGCCCTGCACGCCTCGTGTCACCATGGACTCGATCTGTGCAATCTGGCCCTCGATGTCGGTTGCGGACGTGCCCTGCCCGTAGATGATCTCGACGCCGGGATTTCTCTTTGCATAATCTTTGGCTGCGTTCTCCATTGTTGCGAAGAATGGTACCGGGAACTTGGTTATAAAGCCGAGCTTGACCGGCTCCTGCGCCAAGGACGGGACTGCAGCGACAGCCAGGAGAGCGAGAGCTCCCAGCAGGGATTGCGGTTTCATGATACACCTCCCATGTTTCGACCGCCCTCCTCTAGAGCGATCTCGTTGTCCACTGCCCTAACGAAGCAGCGATCTCCTTTAAGTCTCGGCGCCGACAATCATCGCGACAAGGTCCTGCTTGTTCGCTTCGGTTGGCTTCAGTTCACCCACCTTGCGACCCTGCCGCAGCACCACTGCCCGATCGGCGATTTCGACGACATGTTCCATATTGTGTGTGATTATGATCACGGCATTGCCTTCAGCTTTAAGCTGATTGACAAGGTCGAGAACTTGGCGAGATTCGCGAACACCGAGGGCGGCCGTTGGTTCGTCAAGGATCACCAGCTTGCGTGCAAAAACAATGGCGCGCGCGACCGCAATCGCCTGTCGCTGTCCACCAGACATCAGCGCGACCGGCGCGTCGAACCGCGGCAGCTTAACCTTCAGACGATCGATTACACGCGCTGCTTCCCGCTTCATCACGCCCGTGTTGAGGAAGCGGAGCGGGCGTGGCAGCCAAGAAGGGAAAGAGATTTCTCGCCCGCAATAGAAATTCTGCACAGGGGTCAGGTTGTCGAAAAGCGCCAGATCCTGATAGACGGTTTCAATGCCGGCGCGGCGGGCCGCCGCCGTTGAATGGAGCAATACGGGAGCACCATCCACAAGGATCTCTCCTTCGTCGAGACTATGAAGCCCACTGATGCATTTGACGAGCGTCGACTTGCCAGCGCCGTTGTCACCCAGGAGAGCGGTTACCTCCCCTGCATATGCATCAAAGCTTACATTTTTCAGGGCATGGATGGCGCCAAAGCGCTTCTGCGCATTTCGAACCGAAAGGACCGGTGGGGCGGATGCAGCGTTCATTGCACTCTCGCCGATTGAAGCACGCGCGCGCGCGCCTCGAGATGGTTACGAAGCACGTCAGCCTCTACGGCGATGACGATGACGAGCCCGATCGCGATCATTTGAAAGAACACGTCGACGCCGAGAAGATTAAGGGCGTTGCGGATGACGCCGATCAGCACGGCGCCGATCAGGGCGTGGCCGAGATGGCCCCGTCCGCCAAGGAAGCTAGCACCACCGATAATCACCGCCGCAATCGTGTCGAGCTCCAAGAGATTGCCATAGATTGGCGAGGCGGCGCCGGTCCGTCCTGCCAGCAGCACCGCGCCGGCACCGGCACAAAAGCCTGAGATAATGTAGGTCGAGAGCAGAACACCCTTTACCGGTATACCCATGCTTCTGGCGGCATTCGGCGAGCCGCCGACCGCATAGATCCATCTGCCACAGACCATTGACTTTGTCAGGATCAGAAACAGGAACCCGAACATCACGACGACAAAGAAGGAATTGGGCACACCAAACGTCGTGCCGCCACCGATCGCAGTAACTGTATCGGGCATCCCGCGCATGGTGGTGTGGCCGGGCGCCAATGCAAGTGCCAGGCCACGGCAGATACTCAAGGTCGCAAGGGTAATAATGAAGGGGTGTGGCAGCCGACCGTAGACAAACACCACGCCGTTTACCGCCCCGATGGCAGCACCCGCAAGCAACATGGCCATAATGACGGCGATCGAGGCATCAACCTGCTGGTAGACGAGTCCGCCGACTACTGTCGCGAGCGCGAGATTTGAGCCGACAGACAGGTCGACCCCGCGTGTCAGGATAACGAGCTGCTGCCCCATTGCCACAAGAGCAATCACCGCCGTCTGCGCCAGGATGTTCCCCAGGTTGCTGGGCTTTAGAAAAGCCGGCGTGATCAAACTGACGACGGCAATGAGTATAATGAGGATCAATAATGGGCCTAAGCTCAAAAGCTTCAGTCCCAATGTGATGCCAGATTGTCTCGGGTGGAAGGTTGCACCTTGCGAACCACCAGGCCGGGACGAATTCTGAGGCAGAATCCCAGAGTCTTCCAAATTTCCCGAGCCTCCCTGGTTTTTTATACATAAGAAACATATGATACACGTACGTCAAATTGTTTTTTATGGATATCTAAACATACCGGGAGTTGCTCAGTGAGAACGGATACGACCTTTAAGCGGGCCTTCAATGATATGATCGATATCCTTCGGACATTCGATCTTGGGGAGGAATTGCCGTCCGAAAACGCACTGCGCGCCCAGCTTGGCGTAAGCAGAACAACTGTGCGGAAGGTGCTGGCGGCGATGTCCGCACGTGGGATCATCATATCCGAAGCGCATAGGCGGATCATACGGAAGCAGCCGCGGCAGACAGAGCGCTATCCGAAGGAAGAGACCTTAGCAATTTCGGAACAGGTCGAGACGAGTTTCATGGAATGGATGCTGCGTGGCGATGCCTGTCCGGGCACAGAAATCAACGAGGCTGAATTAGCTCGGAAATTCGGCGTCGCGACAACCATAGTCCGTGAGTTTCTCAATCGATTTCAGAAATATGGGCTGATCGAGAAGCGTCAGAATGCAGGCTGGGTTTTTAAAGGGTTCACAGCGAGTTTCGCACTCGAACTGTTCGAGATCAGAGAGATGTTCGAAATGCGCTCCGCACGCCTGTTCGCTAGCCTGCCCCACGGCTCGCCCATCTGGAAGCAGGTGCGTGCTATACGGGCGGCACATCTGGAACTGCTCGCGGATATCGATGCACGGTTTCAGGATTTCTCGGAACTGGACAGCCGATTCCATCGGCTGATTGTGGCTGTCGCGCCAAACCGCTTTATCGAAAGCTTCCAAGACGTGATCGCCATGGTCTTCCACTATCACTATCAGTGGAACAAGCGGGATGAACGCGCGCGGAATGAGGTCGCCATTGGGGAACATCTGGCGCTGATCGATGCCCTCGAAAGCCGCAATCTCGCGTTGATCAATCACGCTTGCCGGTCGCATCTGACCTCGGCGCGCGAAACTTTGCTTCACTCGATCGTGTGATAACATTGCAAGGACAGATGTGAGCAGCACTCTGGCTTGGTCTGACTTCCGGTGTCTCTGCCACGGGAGGACGTTTTGCTGCAGCCTGATTAGAGCGGTTCGGCCTTTCCTGGAATCGCTTCAACCTCAGCCTTCAATTCTCTGAGGCGGCGCTCGCGGCAGGCGGCGATCGCCCGGTCGATGATCAGGCTCGGGGCGAGGTGATCTTCGAATACCATGTCGACCTCGATCACCCGGCACTTTTCAATAAGCTGCGCCGCCTTGCCGGGATGGCCGGAGAGGCGGACGAAATCCTTGGATGTCGTGACGATCAGCAGGTCCTGACACTCGGCGGTCGTCAGGATGTCGTCGATCTCCTCTTCGGTCAGGTGTTCATGATCGCCGAAGGTCTTGGCGACGGCGATTTCGGCGCCGCGCGATTCGACCGTGCGGAAGAATTTGGCAGGATCGGCGATGCCGGCGAAGGCGAGCACCTTCATGCCGGCAAGCGTGTTGTTGCCGCGCACTTTCAGCGATGCGGTGAAATAGGGTTTTGCGGCGCGCGCCGCCATGCGGACGATCCTGTCGGCGGCATTGCCGCCACCGACCTTCAGCAGGGCTGTCGCAGAACGCAGCTGCTGGCCGATCGGCGCGCGGACAGGGCCGCCGGGCACGATATGGCCATTGCCGAGGCCGCGGGTCGCGTCGATGACGAGCAGGGCATAGTCGATCGCCAACCGGGCACTCTGGAAACCGTCATCCATGATGATGAGGTCGGCGCCCTCCGCCACCAGCCGCTGAGCACCGTCGACGCGCCGGCGAGAAATCACCGTCAACGCCTCCTGGGCAAGCAGCAGTGGCTCATCGCCGACGGCGACCGCACGGTGATGATCGGGATCGACCACCGTCGTCACATCGAGCGATCCGCCGTAACCCCTGCTGAGAAAGCCGGGCTTCAGCCCTTTCGCCTTGGCGGCACGGGCAATGGTCAGCGCCGTCGGCGTCTTGCCGGCGCCGCCGACAGTGAAATTACCGACGCAGATGACGGGAATAGGAACCGAGGCGCGGCGCGCATGGGCCATGCGGTGGCCGGCGATACGGCCGTAGACAAAGGAAAGCGGCAGCAGCAGCCAGGCCCGCCAATCGGCTTTCCGCCACCAGAACGGCGGCGCTTCGGATATCATCTTGCCGTCCCGCTCCCCTGCCCGCCTTGCGGCAACCGGCCCCTTGCTTTTCGACCGGCGGGATTGAGAGGCCAAAATCGATGAAAATGCAAGCCCTTAGAGCGCCGCGCGCCCGATTGGACGCGTCAAGGACGCTCTATGACTTTGAACTGGCACTCAACCTCGAAAATCGATTCCGATCTTCGAGGTTGAATGCTGCCGGTCAGGCTGGCTGCAGATCCGGCAGCAGCGCCTCGAGAGCGGTGATATCGTCGAGCACATGATCGGCTGCAGCGGCAAGCGAATCGCGCGAACCGGTGCCGGTCAGCACTGCAATCCTGAGCCCTGTGCCGGCATTCAGGCCCATGTGCAGATCGTGATTGTTGTCGCCGACCATGGCAACTTCCTCAGGCGAAAGTCCGGTCGCGGCGCAGAAGCCGAGTACCATGCCCGGCTCCGGTTTGACCCCGAAACCGCTGTCGTAGCCGGCGATGTAATCGACGTAGCGGGCAAAACCGAAGCGTTCCGCCGTTTGGCGGATCGACCGTTCGTTGTCGCTGGAGGCGACACCGAGCTTGAAGCCGCGCCGATGCAGCCTTGCGAAGAAGCCGGCGAGGTCGGTCACCGGCACGGAAAATTCGGCGGCGCTGGAAAACAGGGCGTCTAGGCGCACCGTCAGTTCGTCGACATCGACCATCGAGCCCGCAGCAACCAGACCCTCGGAAATCTGGCGGGTATTGCCGGCAGCAAGCAGGCTGTCGGGAACGATATGGCCGGTCACCGGATCCATGCCGCAGGCAGACAGCAGCCGGTCGGCCAGAAGCGGGTCATCTTCCGCGGCGATGCGGG
Organism: Rhizobium sp. NZLR8; assembly: GCF_019685025.1. NCBI lineage: Bacteria > Pseudomonadati > Pseudomonadota > Alphaproteobacteria > Hyphomicrobiales > Rhizobiaceae > Rhizobium > Rhizobium sp. NZLR8. The sequence goes on from NZ_JABDVY010000020.1 coordinate 49,609, forward strand.
CAAGCTCCCGGTTCACCGGCAGCCAGCTCTCGTCATAGTCGAGCAGAGTGCCGTCCTTGTCGAAGAGAATGCCTTTGATATGGGCCGCTGCCGACATGATATATCCTCAGACCTGGGCCACGGCCTTGGGCAGCAACCGCGCCTTCACCGTCAGCGGATTGATGTAGGGTTCCAGCCCTTTCACGGTCGCGGTCAGCGCACCGCGCATCTCGTGCACCGCGGTGATGCCGGCCTCGATCATATTGCGGCGGGCTTCATCATTGATCAGCAGGTAATGCACGCCCTTGGCCAGCATTTCGGTATCGCGCACCATGCGGGCGCTGCCGCTGCGGGCGAGCTTCTGATAGGCATCGCGGAAATTCTGTACATGGCCGCCGGAGAGAACGGCGCAGCCGAGCATGGCGGGCTCCAGCGGGTTCTGGCCGCCTTCGGCAAACAGCGAGCGGCCGACGAAAGCGATTTCCGTCAGTCTCAAATAGAGGCCCATTTCGCCGATCGTATCACCGAGGAAAATATCGACATCGGCCGACAAGACATCGTCACGGGTGCGGCGGGCGACCTTCAGCCCCAGCTTGACCAGGGCCGCCTCGATCTCGTCGCAGCGCTCCGGATGACGCGGCACGATGATCGTCAATTGACGATCGCGCTCCCTCAGCGCCCGATGGACGATGGCAGCGGCATTCTCCTCGCCGTCGAAGGTCGAGATCGCCGCCCAGGTCTTGCGGTCGCCGATCTGCTTCTTGTAGCGGGCAAGGACAGCGCTGTCATAAGGCGGTGCGTCGGTGTCGACCTTCAGATTGCCGGAGGTGATGACGGGAACAGCGCCGAGATCGCGGAAACGTTCTGCATCCATATCCGACTGGGCGATGACGAGGGCGAGATTCTCGAACAGGGCTTCGGCTATCGCCGGGCGGCGGCGCCAGCGGGTAAAGGAGCGGTCCGACATGCGGGCATTGATCAGGATCTGCGGAATGCGGCGGCGGCCAAGCTCCAGCACCGTTGCCGGCCAGATCTCGGATTCGGCGATGATGGCGCAATCGGGCTGCCAGTAATCGAGGAAGCGGCTGACCGACGGCTTCAGGTCGAGCGGCACATATTGGTGGATTGCGTCTTGACCGAGCCGCTCGGCGGCGAGCTTGGCGGAGGTGATGGTGCCGGTCGTCAGGATGACATGGATATCGCGGCGGCGGATTTCGCGGATCAGCGGGATGACGGCATTGGTTTCACCGACGCTTGCGGCATGGAACCAGACGAGCGGGCCTTGCGGCCGATTGGCGCTTGGATAGCCGAAGCGTTCCAGGCGGCGCGCTCGGTCTTCCTTGCCCTTGGCGGTGCGGTAGGTGATATAGAGGCCGACAACAGGAGAGGCCACGGTTCCCGCCAGACGGTATGCGCTCAGACCGAACCGAGCCATCCGGGAACTCATCGCGCCAGTCTCCGATCCAAACCGATCGACATCAAACCCATTCCCTCATTATCGTTGCGGCCGCAATGACCGATCAATTTGTTCAGAATGCGTCAAACAATCCGGAGCGCCCGATGCCGGAAAGCCCCGCTCGCCGGCGGCACAAGAGCGTGATGCCGAAAGGTGCAAGCGGTTTTCTCACGACACCATGCCCTAACCAATTAATTCAGAACAGGATTCAGACTTGGGGCCGACCCGGCCTGAAATCAACCTGTTTCTAGCGAGGTCAGTTGCCCCTGGCCTTTTCCTGCGGATCGAGCAAACGATGCATGTGGACGATGAAGTAGCGCATATGCGCATTGTCGACCGTCTGTTGCGCTTTCGCCTTCCAGGCCGTCAGCGCCGTGGCATAATCCGGGAAAATGCCGACGATATCGAGACCGCTCAGATCACGGAACTGGACATCATCGAGGCTTTCCAGTTCGCCGCCAAAAACGAGATGCAGAAGCTGCTTCTTGTCACCGGAGTCAGTCATTTTTTGTTCTCTTTCTGCTATTCTCCTCCGCCACCCCATCTGCGGGATTTTGACGGAAACGTCAACTGTCTCGTCGCCCAGCAAAGGCCACGAGGAATTCGTCGAGACGGGGCGTAGGTGCTGCGCAGAGGACGTTGTGGGTAACGGCGGCGCGATTGTAGACGATCGGCCTGCCTTCAAGGTCGACAAGGCCACCGCCCGCGCAGGCCAGGATAAGATCGGCGGCGGCAAGGTCCCAATCATGCGAATTGCTCTTGACGAAGGTGCCTTCGAGACGACCGTCCGCCACCATGGCGATGCGATAGGCAAGCGAGGGTATGTGCTTCTGGCGGGTGACCCGGTCGCGAAACTCCGGCGGGAAGGTCTTCAACAGATCCTCGCCGATCGCCAGGCGGCTCACCTGCTCCGGTCCTGCGGCGGAGACGGTAAAGGGCGCGCCATTCTTCATCGCCACGCCACCTTCGGTCGCCTCATAGAGTTCCTCGAGCGCCGGGGCATAGAGCACGCCGGCGACCGGCCGGCCGCGATGAACGACCGCGACGCTGACGCACCAGACCTTTTGCCCGCCGAGGAAGGCGCGCGTGCCGTCGATCGGATCGACGATGAACAGCGTCTCGCGCAGGAGGCGGTCGGCATCATCGTCAGTTTCCTCAGACAACCAGCCATAATCCGGCCGGGCCTTGCGCAGAATGGTCTCGAGCGTCTTGTTGGCGGCGAAGTCGGCGGCACTGACGGGGGAGCGGTCGCCGTTTTTCCACCAGACCTCAGGAGACTGGTTGAAAAAGCCGAAAGCAACCGCACCGGCCTCTTTCGCAGCATCGGCAATCAACGTGAGATCGCCCTGCCAGCGAGACTTTTCCCTATCGCTCATCTCGCCTATCCGTTTCTCAGTTCAATAGTAGCAGCATGATATCGTCCGAAACCGCCGCACATTTTTGCGAAGGGATGTTCAGCGCCCTGCGAGCGTCATGCCTTCGATGGCGAAGGTCGGAGCCGCGACGCCGAATTTGCGATCGATGTCGTTTGCCAGCGTCAGGCGCATGAACATGTCCTTGAGGTTCGAGGCAATCGTCACCTCGGAAACCGGGAAGGTGAGTTCACCGTTCTCGATCCAGAAGCCGGTGGCGCCGCGGCTGTACTCGCCGGTGATCATGTTGACGCCGTGGCCGATCAATTCGGTGACATAAAAACCGTTGCCGACGCTGCGGATCAGTTCCTCGGGCGAGATGTCCCCGGGTTCAAGGGCAAGATTGGTGGAGGACGGCGAGACGGCGGTGCCGCCGCGCACGCCCCGGCCATTGGTTTCCAGACCCAATTCGCGGGCGGTCGAGGTCGAGAGAAACCAGTGGTTCAAGACGCCGTCCTCGATCATCACCAGCCGCTCGCCCGACACGCCCTCACCGTCGAATGGCCGCGAGGAGGGGCCGCGCACGATCAACGGATCGTCGGTGATCGACAGGCCCGCCTTCAGCACCTGCTGACCCATCTTGTCGCGCAGGAAGCTGGACTTGCGGGCGACGGCAGCACCATTGATCGCGCCGGCGATATGGCCGACGAAGCCGCGGGCGACGCGCGGGTCGAAGATCACGGTAACATCCTTGCTGGTCGGCACCTGGCGAGGATTGATGCGCTTTACCACCCGTTCGCCGGCGCGACGACCGATTTCAGCGGGATCGTCGAGTTCGGCATAGTAGAGGCGGCTGTCGTAGTCATAGTCGCGTTCCATGCCGGTGCCTTCGCCCGATATGACGCTGACGGAATGGCCGAAGCGCGACGCCATGTAACTGCCCTCAAAACCGTGCGAGGTGGCAAGGACGAGGCCGCCCATGCCGGCCGAGGCGCCGGCGCCGGAGGAATTGGTGACACCCTCGACCGCCAGAGCGGCTGCCTCAGCGGCGAGGCTCGCCTCGCGCAGCATCTCGGAGGAGACCTCGGTGGTATCGAGCAATTGCAGGTCGGGATAGGATTTCGACAGGCTCGCCTCATCCGCCAGGCAGGCGAACGGATCTTCCGGCGAGACCTTGGCCATGGCGACGGCGCGTTCGGCAAGCGCCTGGAGATCGAAGCCCGGATTGGCCGAAACGCTGGCGACGCGTTTGCCGATGAAGACGCGCAGCGAAAAATCGTCGCTTTCGGAAGATTCGGTGCCCTCGACCTTGCCGAGGCGGACGCTGACCGATTGCGAGCGCGACCGGACGACGACGGCGTCGGCGGCGTCGGCCCCCGCCTTCCTGGCCAGATCGATCAATTGACTTGCGCGGGAAAGAAGTGTCGAGGAATCAATTTCTGAGGACATGATTTGGCCTTTCCTTCGGCTTCCATTTATTGTGCACTCTCCCAAGCATCAAGGCCGCCGCCGCCGATTCTTTGTCGGGGTTGCCCGCCTGCTTCCCGCCGTCGAAAGAAATTGCCCTGATGTCAGCGTCCAATGCCTTTTTTTCCGAAACGATCCTGCTGCTCGGCGGAGCCGTGGTCGCCGCGCCGATCTTCAAGAAGCTTGGGCTCGGCACGGTGCTCGGCTATCTCGCTGCCGGCATCGTCATCGGCCCTGTCTTCCACGGCATCACCGACGGTGAACAGATCCTTGCGGTCGCCGAACTCGGCGTCGTCTTCCTGCTCTTCATCATCGGACTGGAATTGAAACCCAGCCGCCTCTGGCAGATGCGGCGCGACATCTTCGGCCTCGGCACGGCGCAGGTGGTGGTGACCGGGCTGGCGCTGACCGCGCTCGCCTGGTTTTCCCACGTTCTCGATTGGCGCGGCAGCATCGTCGCCGGCTTTGGCCTGGCACTGTCGTCGACGGCCTTCGCCATGCAGATCCTCGAGGGCGACGGCGACGTCAATACGAAATACGGGCAGCGTTCCTTCTCGATGCTGCTGTTCCAGGACCTGGCGATCGTGCCGCTCTTGGCGCTGATCACCGTTCTCGACGGCGGCGGCAAGGGCAGCAATGCGCCGCTCGCCGATTTCGCCGTCGCCGTCGGCGCGGTCGCGGCAATGGTCGTCATGGGGCGTTACCTGCTGACGCCGCTCTTCCAGATCATCGCCCGGACCGGCGCGCGCGAGGCGATGATTGCCGCCGCCCTTTTCGTCGTCATGGGATCGGCAAGCCTGATGCAGCTTGCCGGGCTTTCGATGGCGATGGGCGCCTTCCTCTCCGGGGTGATGCTCGCCGAATCCTCCTACCGGCACGAGCTGGAGGCCGATATCGAGCCCTTCCGCGGCGTGCTGCTCGCCATCTTCTTCATCGCCGTCGGCCTGTCGCTGCAGCTCGACGTGCTTGCCGACAACGCGCTCTTCGTCATCGTTGCGGTGCCGATCATCATGGCGGTCAAGGCGATCATCATCTACGGGCTTTGCCGGATCTCCGGCTCTCCGCACAACGATGCGATCCGGATCGCCTTTCTGCTGCCGCAAGGCGGCGAATTCGGCTTCGTGCTGTTTACCGCGGCGGCAACCGTCGGGCTGATGTCGGCGAGCACGGCATCGCTGCTGGTCGCGATCGTCACGCTGTCCATGGCGCTGACGCCGATCGGCGCGGCTCTTTCCAAGCGGCTGCTCAGCGGCGATGAGCATGAGGAATTGGACGAGGATTTCGAGGGTGCCGGCGCCGATGTGTTGATGGTCGGCTTCTCGCGTTTCGGCCAGATCGCCGCCCAGATCCTGCTTGCCGGCGGGCGCAGCGTCACCGTCATCGATTTTTCGGCGGACCGTATCCGCCAGGCCTCCGCCTTCGGCTTTCGCATCTATTTCGGCGACGGCGCCCGCAAGGACGTGCTGCGCTCGGCCGGCATCGACCGGGCAAAGATCGTGCTCGTCTGCACGCAGAAGAAGGAAATCACCGACAAGGTGGTGGAACTGGTGCAGGCGGACTATCCGCACACCAGGCTTTACGTGCGCTCCTACGATCGCATCCATTCGATCGAGCTGCGTAACAAGGGTATCGACTACGAACTGCGCGAAACGTTGGAATCAGGCCTGCTCTTCGGGCGGCGGACGCTGGAGGCGCTTGGTGTGCCCGAGGTCGATGCCTATGAAATCGGCGAGGATATCCGCAAGCGCGACGAGGCGCGCCTGGTGCTGCAGGTGTCCGAAGGATTGCAGGCCGGCCGCGACATGCTGTTTTCCCATCCCGTCCGCCCCGAACCGCTGGTCAAGCCGAAACGTGCCGCCGATGCTTTCGAGGACGATCCGCTGGCAGGCACCGTGGATGCGACGGCGGAGGCGTAAATCAAGAGAACATCAGCGCTTCAGCCGCGCTTCGATCTCGCGGTCGAGGGCGAATTTCAGGTCGTCCTTGACACCGACGGACATGGCCAGCACATCGCGGGCCTTGAGGAAATCCATGACGCCGGTGCGGCCGACTGCCGGGCGCAGGAAGATATGCGGCGGGCGGAGCTTCAGCTTCAGCGTGATCGCCGTCTGCATCATCAGCTGGCCGGAACCGAAGATGCTCTCCATGCGGTTCGGGATATGGGTGCCGTCGCCTTCCGGCGCGCCGACGACATCGATGCCGACGACGATGTCGGCAAGATCCATCAGGCATTCGTAAGGCACCGGATTGCTGATGCCGCCGTCGATCATCACGCGGTCGCGCAGGCGCACCGGCATGAAGACGGCGGGGATGGCGGATGAGGCAGCGAGTGCCGGAAACAGCTCGCCTTCTTCGATGATGACTTCACACTGCCCGTAATAATCTGTGGTGATGACTTTCATTGGCACCAGCAGATCTTCAAAGCGGGCCGGCAGCTCGGACGGCAGGAAGGCCTTGAGGATCCGCTCCAGATTGAATTGGCCGATGCGGATGCCCTTGGCCACGGCATCCCGCACCGTCGCCGGCCTCAGGCCCCAGATGCGGCTGACGACGGCCGTCCTGTTGCCGACGGTCGCCAGCGCATGTTCGCGGATTTCGGCGCCGGACATGCCGGCGGCCATGCCGGCCCCCATGATCGCACCCATCGACGAGCCTGACACCGCCACTGGCCGGATCCCGAGTTCGTCGAGCGTCTCGATCACATGGATATGGGCAAGCCCGCGCGCGCCGCCGCCGCCGAAAGCGACGGCGACCGTTGGGAGATCACTGATCGCCGGCAGTTTCGGGCTGATGATCTCTGCCTGCTGCACGCCCGCCCCCGCTTATTGCGGCTGATACCGGAAGAAATGCACCCTCGTATCGCCAAAGATGCGGTTTTCGAGGAAAACATAGGAAGGATGCACGGAAACGACAATATCGGCGCGTTCTTCCAGCACCGCGATCGCGCCAGGCCGCAGCCAGCCGCCCTGAGCGGCGGCCGCCATTGCCTTCTCGCCGAGACCCTTGCCATAGGGCGGGTCGGCAAACAGCACGTCGAAGGCTTCGAGATTGCCGACGCTGCCGAGATCGGTGGCATCGCGGCGCAGGATGCGCGTGCGGCCGTGCAGGCCGAGCGCATCGATGTTTTCCCAGAGCAGCGCCCTGCCCTCGACGCTGTTTTCGACGAAGAGCGCATGACGACAGCCGCGTGAAACGGCTTCGAGGCCAACGGCGCCGGTTCCGGCAAAAAGGTCGAGTATCCGGGTGCCGTCGACACATTCCGGATAGGCATGGCTCAATATATTGAACAGGCTCTCGCGCGTCCGGTCGGCAGTCGGCCGGATATCGTTGGATTTTGGCACGGCGAGAGGCCGTCCGCGAAATTCACCGCCGACGATCCGCACCGCGTGTCATTCCCTTTCCTTTTGCACCACCTCTGGACGGCCCGCCCGCAGGCCTGTCGCCGCCCGGCCTGTCACTGCCTGGCCTGTCACTGCCTGGCTTGGCGCCCTTCGGCTTACCGGAAAAATTCTTGGCCCCACCCGGCTTGGCACCAAAGCCCTTGCCGCGCGGCTTGTCACCCGAAGGCCTGCCGCCCGTAGATTTGTCGCCGAAGGTTCGTTCTCCACGTGGACGCTCAGAGCGGCCTTCGCCGGCGAAGGCCCTGGCTGCGCGCGGACGTTCATCACCGTCCTCGCGCGGTCTGCGATCACCATGCGGCTTGTCGCCGAAGGGGCGATCTCCGCGGGAAGGACGATCACCGAAAGGCCGGTCGCCGCGCGGACGCTCCGAACGGGCCTCACCGGTGGAGGCTCTGGCGGCACGAGGACGCTCGTCACCATCCGCACGCGGCTTGCGATCTCCACGCGGCTTGTCGCCGAAGGGGCGATCTCCGCGGGAAGGACGATCACCGAAAGGCCGGTCGCCGCGCGGACGCTCCGAACGGGCCTCACCGGTGGAGGCTCTGGCGGCACGAGGACGCTCGTCGCCATCCGCACGCGGTTTGCGATCACCACGCGGCTTGTCGCCGAAGGGCCGATCGCCGCGCGAGGGACGATCGCCGAAAGGCCGGTCGCCGCGCGGACGCTCCGCACGGCCTTCGCCGGCAGAGCTTCTGGTACGCGGACGTTCGTCACCCCCTTCACGGGGGGGGCGTTCGCCGCGCGCCGGGCGGTCGCCAAAACCGCGGTCTTCGCGGGCAGGCCGATCCCCGAACGAGCGCTTGCGGCCGGAGCCTTCGCCCTCATCCTTGCGGTGGGGCTGCTCGCTCGAACGGATCCATTCGCCGTCCTCCTCGCGCACGCGATTGATCTGCGTGCGCGGGCGATCCTCGATATGGTGGGAACCGGCACCCTTTGCCGGCGCCTGCTCGCCGCGCCGGCGCGCGGTCTGCTCATTCTTGGCGGCTTTCGCTGCAGCCTTTTCGCCAAGTGGCCGGGCGCCGGGCGCCATCCAGACATTGGCGCTGCGACGCTGGCCGAGCGGCTGAGGACGCTTGGGCTTGTCATCATCCCTGCGGCCGCTATCGCGGCGATCGTCATCTCTACGCCCGCCACCGTGGCGATCGTCGCGCTTGGTGTCGAGGCGGCTCAGCGCCCGTTCGCGCTTGTCTTCGTCGCGGCGCGGACGCTGCTCGCGCCTTTCCGGTACTGGGGCTTCAGCCTCTTCCTCGGCCGCGACGGCCGGCGCGTTGTAGAGCGGCGCGTCGAAATTCGCCTTGGCTTCCTCGATCAGGCGCGGGCCGAGCTGGTCGCGAAGCGTGCGGCCGCGCACTTCGATGACATGGCCTTCCGGCAAGTCGCCGAGCTGGAACGGGCCATAGGAAATGCGGATCAGGCGGTTGACGTCGAGGCCGAGCGCACCCATCACGTTCTTGATTTCGCGGTTCTTCCCTTCGCGAAGACCCATGGTGATCCAGACGTTCGACGCTTGCGTGCGGTCGAGCGTCGCCTCGATCGAGCCATAGAGCACGCCGTCAACGGCGATGCCGTCCTTCAGCTTGTCGAGCGCGTCCTGATCGATCTCGCCATGAGCGCGGACACGGTAGCGGCGCAGCCAACCGGTCGCCGGCAGCTCGAGCGCGCGGGCGAGACCGCCGTCATTGGTCAGCAGCAGCAGGCCTTCGGTGTTGATATCGAGGCGGCCGATCGACATGACGCGCGGCAGTTCTTCCGGCAGATTGTCGAAGACGGTCGACCGGCCTTCCGGATCGGCATTGGTCGTCACCAGACCGGCCGGCTTGTGATAGAGCCATAGCCTGGTGCGCTCGATGCCGCGGATCGGCACGCCGTCGACCTCGATGCGATCGGCGAGCGTGACGTTGACGACGGGGGTGTCGAGAACCCTGCCGTTCAGCGTTACACGGCCTTCCATGATCATCCGTTCGATGTCGCGGCGGGACGCGACGCCGGCGCGTGCCATCACCTTGGAAATGCGTTCGGCCTTGGCCTCGCTATCGGCCTCGGCGGCGATCGCAGCCTTTGCCGGCTTCGCGCCGCCAGGCTTCGCGCCGGCCTTCGGCCCGTCGTCCCGTGAAAAGGGCTTCGCGCCCGGGCGTTTTGGCTTGTCTTTGGGTGTCATTTGTTGTTTGCCTGCCTTTTGGGCCTGTCTATCAGGTCACGCATCTGCGGTTAAGTGGAAATTCTTGCGATCGTGAAGACAAATCGTTTCATGGAGATGGCGCTTGAAGAAGCGCGTGCCGCCGGAGAACGCGGCGAGGTGCCGATCGGCGCCGTCATCGTTATCGACGATATCGCCATTTCCCGGGCGGGAAACCGCACGCGCGAGCTTAAAGACGTGACCGCGCATGCCGAAATCGCTGCGATCCGGCTTGCCTGCGAAACGCTCGGACAGGAGCGTCTCGTCGGCGCCGATCTCTATGTGACGCTCGAGCCTTGCACCATGTGCGCGGCAGCCATCTCGTTTGCGCGTATCCGCAGGCTCTATTACGGCGCCGAAGACCCGAAGGGCGGCGGCGTCGACAATGGCGTGCGATTTTATGCGCAGCCCACCTGTCACCACGCTCCGGAGGTTTATTCCGGCTTCAACGAGGTGCAATCGGCCGACATCCTAAGACGATTCTTTTCGCAAAAGAGAGAGGCGCCGTAATCTTTACAGCGCCGCGCGTCTTTTCAAACGCTCAAAGGCCGCTATTGCAGGAGGTTCCACCACTGCTTGCCGGTGTTGGCGACCGCCGCATCCTTCTTGCGCTTTTTCTGCTTCTTGAGCTCGGGCTCGCCGACATCGTCGAGCTTTGCCGGATCGTCGACGGTGCGGTAGCCCGGCGGCGGATCGGAAATATAGCGGCGCTGATCGATATAGGAGCCCTTCTGCAGGGCGCGGGCTTCACGATAGGCCTTGGTCTGCGCTTCCGTCGTGCGCCGTCCGCCTTCGATTGCCGAGCTGGCGAGCGGCGAGCGGTAGTTCGGATTGTCGGAGTTCGCGTCTGCTTCCCCGACGAGGCGGGCGCGCGTTTCCTCCGGCGATTCAATCCATTGCGGATTGTCCTTGTTGGCGACCGTCTGCTGCGGCGCAACGAGGGTTTCCTTCTGCGCCTGGGCCGGCAGTACCAGCGTCGGGCGCGGCGTGTACTTGACGCCCTTGTTCTTCGGGTCGGGCCCGGTCAGCGACACGGACTGTCCGAGATCGTCGGTCAATTGCTCCATGGCAGTCTTGTCGGTGCCGTAGGTCGGGCTGCTGGCGCAGCTGGAGACCAGGGAGCATCCCGCCATGACGACAGACAGGCAGGCGCCCATACGGAACCAATGCGTTGCGAACATGAAAACCCTTCCAGCCACCGGTGCAATCGTTGCCCAACCGGACAACCGTCCCCCTGACGCAAAAATCCGGCCATTTTCAGGCAGCTTTTACCGGATGAACCGCGAAAACGCAATTCACCCGGCAATATTCTTCACGCGAGCAGCGCAAGCTCGCGAAGGGCTGCAGCATCACGGGCCGAGACGTCGGGATATTCGGGATCGGAACCGACGTCCCTGGTGATCCGCCAGGAGCGGGCGCATTTCTCACCCTCTGCAAGCTTCGGCACGACGCTAACCTCAGGCACTTCGGCCAGGCGGAAAGCTTCAGCCGGGCCTTCGCCGGCCCTGACCTCGATTGCCGAGGTGATGCAGACTTCGGTGAAGTCCTGGCCTTCCAGCGCCTTCAGCAATTCCGGATCGGCGATGTGGACGACCGGCGCCGCTTCCAGCGAGGAGCCGATGCGCTTGTCCTTGCGCTCGATTTCCAGCGCGCCTGTGACAACCGAGCGGACCGTGCGGATCTTCTTCCACTTCTCGGCCAGGGCATCGTTACGCCATTCCTTTGCAACCGGGGCAAATTGCTCCAGATGCACGGAAACGGCGGACGGATTGCGCGACAGCCAGGCCTCTTCGGTGGTGAAGGGCAGCATCGGGGCAAGCCAGGTCACCATGCAATCGAAAATCTGACGGATGACGTGCAGGCTGGCGCGCCGGCGCAGGCTCGATGGCGCGTCGCAGTAGAGCGCATCCTTGCGGACATCGAAATAGAAGGCCGACAGCTCGACATTGGCGAAATCGATCAGTGCGCGGGCGATCTTCTTGAAATCGAAGGCATCGTAGTTTTCGCGCACCAGCTCGTCGAGTTCGGCAAGCCGGTGCAACATTAACTGCTCCAGCTCCGGCAGATCGGCAAACTCGATCTCCTCGCCCGTGTCGTGGGCGAGCGTGCCGAGCATCCAGCGGATGGTGTTGCGCAGCTTGCGATAGGCATCGACATTGGTCTGGATGATCGTCTTGCCGACGCGCAGGTCGTCGGCATAGTCCGAGGTCATGACCCAGAGGCGCAGGATGTCGGCGCCGGCGTCCTTCATCACTTCCTGCGGCGCGGTGACATTGCCCTTCGACTTCGACATCTTTTCGCCCTTCTCGTCCATGGTGAAGCCATGGGTAAGGACGGCGTTATAAGGGGCGCGGCCACGGGTGGCCGCCGATTCCAGCAGTGACGAATGGAACCAGCCGCGATGCTGGTCGGAACCCTCGAGATAAAGGTCGGCCGGCCACTTCAGGTCCGGGCGGTCTTCGAGCGTGAAGGTGTGCGTCGAGCCAGAATCGAACCAGACATCGAGGATATCCATGACCTGCGTCCAGCGGGCATGGTCATGATCGTTGCCGAGGAAGCGCTCCTTGGCGCCTTCGGCAAACCAGGCGTCGGCGCCCTCCTGTTCGAAGGCGTCGAGGATGCGGGCGCTGACGGCTTCGTCGACGAGGACCTCGCCCTGCTCGTCGGCAAAGACGGCGATCGGTACGCCCCATGCTCTTTGACGAGAAAGAACCCAGTCCGGGCGGCCTTCGATCATGGCGCGCAGGCGGTTCTGGCCGGCGGCGGGCACGAAGCGGGTGTCGTCGATCGCACCGAGAGCGCGCGAACGCAGCGTCGTGCCGTCGGCAAGGGTCTTGTCCATATGGACGAACCATTGCGGCGTGTTGCGGAAGATCACCGGCTTCTTCGAGCGCCAGGAATGCGGATACTGATGCTTCAGCCGGCCGCGGGCAAAGAGCGCGCCGCGGGCGATCAGTTCCTTGATGACGCGGTCGTTGGCATCGCCCTTCTTGCCGTTATCGTCGATGACGCGTGCGCCCTCGAGGCCGGGGGCATCCGATGTGTAGAAGCCGCCGTCGTCGACCGGGAACGGGATTTTGGAGTCGATGCCACGAGCCTCCAGCGTGCGGACGGCCGACATCCAGGCATCGAAGTCTTCGCGGCCGTGGCTGGGTGCCGTGTGCACGAAACCGGTGCCGGCATCATCGGTGACGTGATCGCCATCAAGCAATGGCACGGCGAATTCATAGCCTCCGTCCAGACCCTTGAAGGGATGGGCACAGGCCATCGCTGCGAAGTCGGCCGCAGAGACATCGCTCAGGCGCTTGTACTGCAGCTTGGACTTGGCGAAGGATTCCTCAGCCAGCTTGTCGGCAAAGATCAGCTTTTCGCCGGGACGCGGACCAAAATCGTTCTCGGCAGCCGTTACCTCGTAGAGACCGTAGGAGACACGTGCGGAAAAAGAGATCGCGCGGTTGCCGGGGATCGTCCAGGGCGTGGTCGTCCAGATGACCACGAACGCATCCTTGAGCGCAGCCGGACCTTCGACAACGGGGAATTTCACCCAGATCGTGTCGCTCTCGTAATCCTGGTATTCGACTTCGGCCTCGGCCAGCGCCGTGCGCTCGACGACCGACCACATGATCGGCTTGGAGCCGCGATAAAGCTGGCCGCTTGCGGCGATCTTCAGGAGTTCGCCGGCGATGCGCGCTTCCGCGTGGAAGTTCATCGTCGTATAGGGATTGTCGAAGTCGCCTTCGATGCCGAGACGCTTGAACTCTTCGGCCTGGGTCTTGATCCAGCCGGTGGCAAACTCACGGCATTCGCGGCGGAATTCGTTGACCGGGACCTCGTCCTTGTTCTTTCCCTTCTCGCGGTACTTCTCTTCGATCTTCCATTCGATCGGCAGGCCGTGGCAATCCCAGCCGGGCACGTAATTGGCGTCGTAACCGCGCATCTGGAACGAGCGGTTGATGACATCCTTGAGGATCTTGTTCAGCGCGTGGCCGATATGGATGTTGCCATTGGCATAGGGCGGGCCGTCGTGAAGCACGAACTTTTCGCGGCCGGCGGCCGAAGCGCGCAATTTCTTGTAGAGACCCATCTCCTGCCAGCGTTTGACCAGCTCCGGCTCCTTCTGCGGCAGGCCGGCGCGCATGGGGAAATCGGTTTCGGGCAAATAGAGGGTCTTCGAATAGTCGATCTTTTCGGCTGTGTCGGTCATATCGGACAATCGTTTCTGGCGGCCCAGGAAGGGGCGCAACGGGCGTGAAAAAGCTGGTGACGGAAGCGCTTGTATCCAAGCGCCAAAAACCCGGACCTTCCGGCCGCTTAGCGCGCGCGGAAGGCCGGGCCGATAATTCGCATCGTCATCGCCAGCCGAAATTTCGTCATAGCGGCGGTTCATAGGCGTTTTTGCCTGGAAAAGGAAGAGCAGAATTCGCGGTTGCGCCATCGGCATCGGTGGCAGGAATCGCTGGTCTCCCCGCTGCCGCCACGCTCACGGCGACGTCAGGAAAAACAAAGCTTCCGGTCGAGTTCGCCCAGCGGTTTCACACCGGAAAGCAGCGCCCTCGCCTCCTCCTCGTCGCGCTTGATCTGGGCGACCAGCGGATCGAGGCCGTCGAATTTCAGCTCCGGTCTGATATAGCCGAAGAAGGAGACGGCGCAGCGCTGGCCGTAGAGATCGCCACTGAAATCGAAAAGGTAGGTTTCGAGCAACGGTGCACCGTTTTCCGTAACCGTCGGGCGGCGGCCGTAGCTTGCGACGGCGTCGTGCAGCGTGCCGTCCTGGCGGCGGAAGCGGACGGCGTAGATACCGGCGGCGAGTTCGACCTCCGGCGGCAGGCGCATGTTGGCGGTGGGAAACCCGAGCTGCCGGCCGAGCTTTTCGCCGTCGATCACCTCGGCCTCAACCGTATAATGATAGCCCAGCATGCCGGCGACTTCGCTGACATTGCCGTCGCTTAAAAGCGCGCGGATATGGCTCGAAGAGACGACGTCGGCGTTTTCGTCGCGGAAGGCGTCGATCAGGGTGACGCCGAAGCCATAGGTCTGGCCGGCATTCATCAGGAAGGCCGGACCGCCCTCGCGGCCGCGGCCGAAATGGAAATCGAAGCCGGTGACGACCTCTGAGGCGCCGAGCCAATCCTTGAGGATCGAATGGATGAAATCATCGGCCGAGCGCTGCGAAAACTCATAATCGAAGGGATATTCGATGACGGCGCCGAAACCGAGCGTTTCCAGGATGCGGGCCTTCAATGGTGCGGGCGTCAGGCGGAAGACCGGTGTCTCAGGCCGGAAGACCGTGCGCGGATGCGGCTCGAACGTCAGCACCAAAGCGGGGATACCGCGGGCCCTGGAGATTTCGAGCGCGCGGCTGAGCACCGATTGGTGGCCACGGTGCACGCCGTCGAAATTGCCGATGGCAATGACGCCGCCCTTTAGATGGGCAGGCAAGGGTTCCCGGGTTTCATTGCGGTGGAAGACGGTCATCGGCTGGCTTCTCTTTATGCAAGGCGTGGCATCCACCACTTCGGCGCGGCTTTTTCCCGATCGAGATAGGCGTTGAGGATCGCCTCG
The DNA here is from genome assembly GCF_019685025.1 of Rhizobium sp. NZLR8. Classification (NCBI taxonomy): domain Bacteria; kingdom Pseudomonadati; phylum Pseudomonadota; class Alphaproteobacteria; order Hyphomicrobiales; family Rhizobiaceae; genus Rhizobium; species Rhizobium sp. NZLR8. Next base: position 65,002 of record NZ_JABDVY010000020.1, read on the forward strand.
TCGGTCTCGCCGTTCAGGGTGTATTCCTTGGCGTGGATACCGCCGCTGATGTAGAGAAGGTCGAGGCCGTAATTCAAGGCGCCGCGCACATCGGTCGGCATGCCGTCGCCGATCGCCAGCACGCGGTCGACCGAGAAATCGCCGCGAAGCTCGCGGGCAGCGGCCAGCGTCGCCTCATAGATCGGCCGGTGCGGTTTTCCGGCGATGCGGGTGCTGCCGCCAAGCTGCTCATAATAGGCGGCCATGGCACCGGCGCAGGGGATGATGCGGTGACCACGCTCGACGACGAGGTCGGGATTGGCGCAGATCATCGGCACCTCGCGGGCTTTGAATTCCAGAAGCATGTCGGTGTAATCCTCCGGCTTCTCAGTCTCGTCGTCGAAAAAGCCGGTGCAGACGAGCGATTGCGCTTCGCCCGCCGGCTTGCGCTCGACGCCGATGCCTTCGAGAAGCGCCTTGTCGCGCTCGGGGCCGAGCAGAAAGACCGTCTTCGGCCCTTCGGCGATCAGCCGGCGCGTGACGTCGCCGGAGGTGACGATCCTATCATAGGCGCCGTCGGGAACGCCGATCTGGCGCAACTGCTCGACCACCTGCCAGGAAAGGCGCGGCGAATTGGTGATGAGGACGACGACGACGCCGTTGGCGCGCGCCGCCTCAAGGGCTGCGGCTGCCTTCGGAAACGGATCGACGCCATTGTGAACGACGCCCCAGACATCGCAGAGCACCACGTCGTAATGGCCTGTTATCTCCGAGAAGTTTTCTATCCGCCTGGCCATTCCGATTTCCCGATTTGCTGCAGTCACCGGTGACATTGCAAAGGCGCAAGGCGATGGCAAGGCATTTTCTTCGCCGTCGACCCGCCGCGCCGGTTTCGGCGGCAATCTCCGCAATTCTTCCGCCTCTTCACAATTCCGGCACAAAAATTCGTGATTGCTCTCATTGACTCCTTTCGGAGCCATCCCTAAATGCTCGTCGCTAGCACTCACCGCAAGGGAGTGCTAACATCTATCCATGTGGGCCGCTCCGGCCCGCGAATGTCATTCGATCGAGGGATTAGACAATGGCAAGCACCAACTTCCGCCCCCTTCACGACCGCGTCGTTGTTCGCCGCGTTGAGTCCGAAGCCAAGACCAAGGGTGGCATCATCATTCCCGATACCGCCAAGGAAAAGCCGCAGGAAGGCGAAATCGTCGCCGTCGGTTCCGGCGCGCGCGATGAGTCCGGCAAGGTCGTCGCACTCGACGTCAAGGCTGGCGACCGCATTCTGTTCGGCAAGTGGTCCGGCACCGAAGTCAAGATCGACGGCGAAGACCTTCTGATCATGAAGGAAGCCGACATTATGGGCATCATCGGCTGATCAGCCGCTGGCCTTCCGACGTAGCCGACGGGTCCAGAACCCGGACACTCGAAATGAGGAGTTTCAATCATGGCATCTAAAGAAATCAAGTTTGGTCGCACCGCGCGCGAAAAAATGCTGCGTGGCGTCGACATTCTCGCCGATGCAGTCAAGGTAACGCTCGGCCCGAAGGGCCGTAACGTCATCATCGACAAGTCCTTCGGCGCTCCGCGCATCACAAAGGACGGCGTTTCCGTCGCCAAGGAAATCGAACTCGAAGACAAGTTCGAAAACATGGGCGCACAGATGGTCCGCGAAGTTGCTTCGAAGACCAACGACATCGCCGGTGACGGCACCACGACCGCAACTGTTCTTGCCCAGGCGATCGTTCGCGAAGGCAACAAGGCTGTTGCAGCCGGCATGAACCCGATGGACCTGAAGCGCGGCATCGACCTCGCTGTTGCTGACGTCGTGAAGGATCTCCAGGCCAAGGCCAAGAAGATCTCCACTTCGGAAGAAGTTGCACAGGTCGGCACGATTTCGGCAAACGGCGACAAGCAGGTCGGTCTCGACATTGCTGAAGCCATGCAGAAGGTCGGCAACGAAGGCGTCATCACGGTTGAAGAAGCCAAGACCGCCGAAACCGAACTCGAAGTCGTCGAAGGCATGCAGTTCGACCGCGGCTACCTCAGCCCCTACTTCGTGACCAACCCGGAAAAGATGATCGCCGACCTCGAAGACGTCTTCATTCTCCTTCACGAGAAGAAGCTCTCGAACCTGCAGTCGATGCTTCCGGTTCTCGAAGCTGTCGTTCAGACCGGCAAGCCGCTCCTGATCATCGCTGAAGACGTCGAAGGCGAAGCCCTCGCAACGCTCGTCGTCAACAAGCTGCGCGGCGGCCTCAAGATCGCTGCCGTCAAGGCTCCTGGCTTCGGCGACCGCCGCAAGGCCATGCTCGAAGACATCGCCATCCTGACCGGCGGCACCGTGATCTCCGAAGACCTCGGCATCAAGCTCGAATCCGTCACGCTGGACATGCTCGGCCGTGCGAAGAAGGTTTCGATCTCCAAGGAAAACACCACGATCGTCGACGGTTCGGGCGCCAAGTCCGACATCGAAGGCCGTGTTGCCCAGATCAAGGCTCAGATCGAAGAAACCACCTCCGACTACGACCGCGAGAAGCTGCAGGAACGTCTTGCCAAGCTCGCCGGCGGCGTCGCCGTCATCCGCGTCGGCGGCTCGACGGAAGTTGAAGTGAAGGAAAAGAAGGACCGCATCGACGACGCGCTCAACGCGACGCGCGCTGCCGTTCAGGAAGGTATCGTCCCCGGCGGCGGTATCGCTCTGCTGCGCTCTTCCACGAAGATCACCGTCAAGGGTGCAAACGACGACCAGGAAGCCGGCATCAACATCGTTCGCCGCGCCCTGCAGTCGCTCGTTCGTCAGATCGCTGAAAACGCAGGCGACGAAGCCTCGATCGTTGTCGGCAAGGTCCTCGACAAGAACGAAGACAACTACGGCTACAACGCCCAGACATCCGAATATGGCGACATGATCGCCATGGGTATCGTCGACCCGCTCAAGGTTGTCCGCACGGCGCTGCAGAACGCTGCTTCTGTCGCATCGCTGCTGATCACCACCGAAGCCATGATCGCCGAACTGCCGAAGAAAGACTCGGCTGGCGGCGGCATGCCGGGCGGCATGGGCGGCATGGGCGGAATGGACATGATGTGATAGGCCTACGGCCTTCACAGCATCGTTCATGAAACCGCCCATCATCTAAAATGGGTCAGCGCGTCAAGCGCGCTGAACGGGCGGAATGGACATGATGTGATAGGCGAAAGCCTGCACTGCCATCATTCCGGTCTCCGGAACAGGAAGGGCGATCCCCGGGTCGCCCTTTTCTTTTGCGCGCATTCCCGTCTCCGGCGATTCGGTCCGTTGTGCGCAATTTCATGGCGCGTCGCGCGCTCCCGCCCGGGAAGCTTTCGCGAAGCTTGCGTCGCCGCGCTTTTTCAGGCCGCCGATCTCGGTGGGAGATTGCAGCGTTGCGGCGCCATTTCTCACCGCATGTCGAGTGGAACCGCATTCAAAGCCCGCAAAATTGATGTTTCGGCGCCGCTTCCCCGCTGGATAGGCTGAGGATGCCGGCATCCCAGGAAAAATACCGATCCGAACACCCCTTAAAAAGCCGTTGCCGTTTGTTCAAAAGCTCCTATAAATCCGCGCTGCAATTAAGCGCGCCCACCAAACGGGCGCGAGAGTCGATCCTTGACGTTCCGCAGGCTCGATGGCCGCGGCAACGATCGCAGGTAAAAGCACGGGCATCATGCCTGCTGCTGCGTGATCCTGTTTTTGTGTTTACCGAGCGTGCGGCGGAGGAGCTGCATGCGAACGGGGGAACGCCTTGTTTAAGATCGCCAAAGCCAATGCAGCCGTACCTTTGACACCCGGCTCGCTTGAGCACCACAATCAAAATGACGAGATCGTGGCGCAGTTTTCGATTTCCGAAGCCTGGACCGGAGATTTGTCGAGCGGCATGTTACGTCTCGGCGAATGGAGCGCGATGCTGCACGGCCTCTCCGCACAGGAATGCGGGCTCCTAAGCCTGATCCGCTGCTACGATACCAAGGACCGCGGCCACATCTTGGAACTGTTCGAGCAGGCGGCGACACGCTGCTCCTCCTTCTGTTTTTCGACGACGATCATCACGCCGAACGGCTTGCGCCAGCCGCTGTTCTGCATGGGCGAGTCGAACGGGCTCGAAGAGAAATACAGCGGCAGCATGGTCGGCGTCTTCATCTTTCCGCGCTTCAAGCTTGAAGGCGCAAGGCAGATTGCAAGCCACCGATAGTGGCCGGGGGTAGAACACCAAGGCCGTCCCGATGGGCGGCCTTTCTGCTTTGCGGCGGGCCTGTTCGTCACTCCGGCTTGACCGGAATGTTGAGCCCCTTCTCGCTGGCCGGGCGGGCGATGCAGCGCTGCAGCCAGTCCATGACGGCGGGGAATTTCGCATAGTCGAGAACCTCGCGGCCGCCATAGAAGATATCGGCGCCGCGAACCCAGGTGAAGCTGGTGATGTCGGCAATCGTATACTGGTCGCCCATGATCCACTGCCGACCCTTCAGCCGGTCTTCGAGCACGCCGAGCAGCCGTTTGGACTCGTCGCGATAGCGCTCCACCGGATAGGAATTATTGGCGACCTTGTCGGCGGCGAACTTGTAGAAATGTCCGAACTGGCCGAACATCGGGCCGATGCCGGCCATTTGGAAAAACACCCATTGGATGCACTCGTAGCGGCCAGCGGCGTCTTCAGGAATGAGCTTGCCGGTTTTTTCGGCGAGATAAAGCAGGATGGCGCCGGATTCGAACAGGCCGATCGGCTTACCATCAGGCCCGTTCGGATCGATGATCGCCGGAATGCGGCCGTTCGGGTTGAGAGATTCGAATTCCGGCGATTTCTGCTCGTTGGCGGCGAAGGAAATATAATGCGCCTCGTAGGCAAGGCCGAGCTCCTCGAGCGCGACTGATACCTTCACCCCATTCGGCGTCTGCAGCGAATAAAGCTGGATGATGTCGGAATTTTTCGCCGGCCAGCGCGCCGTGATCGGAAATGCGGACAGATCTGCCATCGGATTCTCCTTGTTGGGCGCCGACCATAAGAGACCGGGCGCGGCAAAGGCAAGCGGCCGCCTGTAGGGCATCGTTCTATATTATTGAACAAAGTGTCCCCGTTCGTTTATCTTTCCACAATGGGAGAAATGAGCGACATAGGAGGCATCAGAGGTCCACACGGTGCCGGGGCACCAAGATCTCCAGAACCAGTCAAACGGAGACAACGTCCATGTCGAACAACGTCATTACCCTGATTGCCCGTATCCTGCTTTCCTTCATGTTCATCTTCGCCGGCTTCGGCAAGCTGACCGATCCGGCTTCGACCGCCGGCATGATCGCCGGTGCAGGTCTGCCCGCTTCCACGGCGCTCACCTATCTCGCCGGCCTGTTCGAACTTGCAACCGGTCTCGCCGTGCTCGTCGGCTTTCAGGTCCGCATCGTCGGCTGGCTGCTCGCCGTGTTCTGTGTGTTCACCGGCGTCGTCTTCCACCTTTCGCCGGTCAACGTTCCTGATTTCCCGGCCGCTGCCAACGGTTGGATCAACGCCCTGAACTTCGTCAACTTCATGAAGAACGTCACGCTCGCCGGCGCCTATATCATGCTCGCCACCAACGGCGCAGGCGCCTACTCGCTCGACGCCCGCCGCGGCGCCTACGCGGCCGCCTGAACAAGCAGACATCCTCCCAGACATAGAGAACCCGCCGTCACATCCGACGGCGGGTTTTTCTTATGCCTGGAGATCAGAGGGCGGCGCGCACCGCGTCGATGATTGCCTGCACCGCGGGTTCGTCCGCATGGCTTTCCCTGCGGGCGCGCACGAGGCAGGCCTGCGAATGCAGGATGACGCCGTCCTGAAGCACTTTCAGGCGATTGGCGCGCAGCGTCGAGCCTGTGGAGGTGATATCGACGATGATATCGGCCGAGCCGGACGCCGGAGCCCCCTCGGTGGCGCCGAGGCTTTCGACGATACGATAAAGCTGGATGCCGTGCTGGCTCGAAAAGAACTGCTGGGTCAGCCGCCAGTATTTGGTGGCGATGGCAAGGCGCCGGCCATGACGGGCACGGAAATCGGCGGCGACATCGACCAAATCGGCCATGGTCTCGACATCCAGCCAGATCTCCGGCACGGCGACGACGACATCGGCATGGCCAAAGCCGAGGCGGGCGCAGAATTCGACGCGCTTGTCGACTTCGGCAAACCCTTCCCGCATCAGATCTTCGCCGGTGACGCCGAAATCGACGGTGCCGTTGCCGAGTTCGCGGGAGATTTCGGAGGCCGAGAGGAAGGCGATTTCGACATCGTCCCAGCCTTCGACGCGGCCGCGATAGGAGCGGTCGTTGCCGACGGCTGCGATCGGCATGCCGGCCCGCTCGAAGATTGCCGACGCATCGTCCTTCATCCGGCCCTTGGAGGGAAGCGCGATGGTGATGGTCATACGGCTGCCCTTTCGGTTTCGATGCGGTCGAGCCAGAAGGAGAAGCCGACGGCCGGAATGCGGTCCGTTGCGCCGAGGAAGGTCAGCAGCCGGTCGAAGCGGCCACCACCGGCCAGAACCGCCGCCGAGCCTTCCGCCGTCACCTCGAAGACGAGGCCGGTGTAATAATCGAGCGGCCGTCCGAAGGCGGCGCGGTAGTCAACGCAAGAGAGGTCGACACCTGCATTGGCAAGGGCGGCAACGCGGCCGTTGAAGCGGGATAGTGCGTTGCCGAGTTTCAGGCCGGCCGCATCGGCGAAACCGGCCAGGGCCGCGGACGCATTGACGAGCGGCACGTGGAGCGACAAGAACTCCTCCAGCACATGGAAGGCCGCGTCGTCGAGACGCGTTTCGGAGAGGATGAGCTTTTCCTTGAGCCGCCGGGCAATTTCCAGCGGCGAGCGGCCGGCATTGGCCGAATAACCCGTGGTCTGCATTTCCTGCTCGATATGGGCGACCAGCGCCTGCTCATCGCCTGACGCGACAAGCTTGGCAATATCGTCGTCCAGCCCGGTGACGAATTGCGGGCTGACGAGGCCGGCAAGCAGGGCTTCCAGCTGCGTCATGTTGCCGAAGGCGTGGATCAGGCGCTTCTGCCAGCCGAGCGGCAGGCCGAGCGCCTGGACGACGGCTTCGAACACCGCCTGGTCGCCTAATGTCACCGACAGGCGCCGGCCCGGCAGCAGGCGGGCGAGAATGCCGGTGGCATCGCCGATGGCGCGGGCGTCGGCGCCGGACAGGTTGATATCGCCGAGATCTTCGATGCCGGCCTGATAGAATTCATTGGCGCCGTCGCGGCGCTGACGGAAAACCTCGCCGAGATAGGCGTAACGCTTCGGCGTGCCGGTTGCCGTCTCGATATGGCGCAGGCAGACGGGGATGGTGAATTCGGGACGCAGGCAAAGGCTCGCCCCGGTTTCGCTCTCCGTCATGAAGATGCGGCGGCGCAGGTCCTCGCCAGCGATATCGAGAAAGGGTTCGGCCGGCTGGATCACCGGCGTGTCGATGCGCTCGGTGTTGCGGGCGGTAAATTCGGCCAGCAGATCGTTGGCAAATTCGGGGAGGTTGATCAGGGGCATGCCGCGCTCCGAACGGTAAGCGACGAGCGTGTCGGAACGGCCTCAGACATCGCCGCCCGCCCTCTTCCGATCCTCTGCCTGCTCCGCAAGGATCTCCCTCACCTTGGCGACGAGGTCGGCTTCCGGCGCTGTCTCCTGCGCCACACGCGCCTCGCGCCAGCTGGCATTGTCCTCGATCTCGCCGGAAAGCCGCTTGCCCTCGATCAGATCCTTGATCTGCACGACGCCGTCGGCGCGCTCGTCGCCGCCCTGGATGATGGCGACGGGGCAGCCGCGGCGATCGGCGTATTTCAGCTGGTTGCCGAACTTCTTCCAGTTGCCCTGGAACATCTCGGCGCGGATGCCGGCGGCGCGCAGCTCTTGGGTCATCTTCTGATAGCGGCCCATCGCCTCGACATCGCCGTCCATGACGGTTACCAGCACGGGCTCGATCACTTCGCTGGCGCCGAGCTTGCCGAGGTTCTTCAGCGCCGTCATCAGCCTGGAGACGCCGATCGAAAAGCCCGTTGCCGGAACCGGCTGACCCATGAAGCGGGAGACCAGGCCATCATAGCGGCCGCCGCCGCCGACCGAACCGAAGACGACCTTTTCGCCCTTTTCGTTGGTGACGTCGAAACTGAGCTCGGCCTCGTAGACCGGGCCGGTATAATATTCGAGGCCGCGCACGACCGAGGGATCGATCTTGATGCGGTCGGACTGATAGCCGGCGCTCGTGACCAACGCCCCGATGAAATTCAGCTCGTCGACGCCTTCGACGCCCTTCGAGGTTCCGGCGACGAGCTCGGCCAGGCGCGAAGCACTTTCGGCATAGTCCTTGATGCCGACGAAGAACAGCACCTTGTCGATCTGCGCCTGGTCGAGGCCGGCGCCCTTGGTGAAGTCGCCGGATTCATCCTTGCGGCCGGGACCGAGCAGCAGGGCCACACCTTCCGGCCCGAACTTCTCGAGCTTGTCGATGGCGCGCAACACGTTGAGCCGCTGGCCGGCCTTGTCGTCGCCGCCGAGGCCGATCGCCTCCAGCACGCCGTCCAGAACCTTGCGGTTGTTGACGCGGATGACATAGTCGCCGCGCTTGATCCCGAGCGCCTCAAGCGTATCGGCCATCATCATGCACATTTCGGCATCGGCCTGGACGCCCGGCGCGCCGACCGTATCGGCATCGAACTGCATGAACTGGCGGAAGCGGCCGGGGCCGGGCTTCTCGTTGCGGAAGACGTAACCGGCGCGGTAGGTGCGGTAGGGAAGCTGGATTTCGTTGAAATTCTCGGCGACATGACGGGCGAGCGGCGCGGTCAGGTCGTAACGCAGCGACATCCACTGCTCGTCGTCGTCCTGCAGCGAGAAGACGCCCTCATTCGGCCGGTCGCTGTCGGGCAAGAATTTGCCCAGCGCATCGGTATATTCGAACAGCGGCGTTTCGAGCGGATCGAAACCATAATGCTCGTAGACTTCCCGGATCTTTGCCGTCATCTCATTGACGGCACGGATATCGGCGGCCGTGCGGTCGACGAAGCCGCGCGGCAGGCGGGCCTTGAGCTTTTGCGGTTTCTTCTGCTTATCGTTCATTTCCGGGAATTCCGCTGACTGTGACAGTGGCGGTTTCCTAGCGGATTGGGCCGGGAGCGGCAAGGGCGAAGGGTCTTGAAGCCGCAGGCAGAATCGATTGAAGCAGAGGCGTCCATCAGAAATGCGGATATGCTCATGATCGCCGAGGCGCTTCTCTATACCGCGACATTGCCGTTGACCGGCAAGTCCTACAGAAAGTTCATCCGCTATTCCGTCAATCTGTGGTCCCGGGCCCGACGTTGCTCCAAGGATTGGGCCGAACACGAAGAGAAGAGCCGGAATGCGATACGCGCGGCGGCAGCCGATCTCAGGCAGAAACGGACGGCGGTCGTGCTCGGTTCGGGCCTGCTGCGCGACGTGCCGATCAAAGAGTTGGCGAGAGACTTCTACACTGTCGTGCTGGTCGACCTCGTCCATCTCGCCTCGGTGCGCCTGTGGCTGACGGCCAAGGGCTACCGCAATGTCCGGCTGATCGAGCGCGATCTCTCCGGCTATGACGATCTCGCCGCCGGCAGGGAGCCCGAACCACTGGGCTTCCTGCGTTCGGTGCCTTATCTCGATTTCGTCGTTTCGGCCAACCTGCTGTCGCAGATCGGCCGCGGCGTGAAACGGCGCCACGAGACCGAGGCAGGCCGCATGCCTAAAGATACGGTGGAAGGGTTGATCGCCGCGCATCTGACCGGGCTTTCGGGGCTTGCCTGCCGCAGCTGTCTGGTGACCGACATCGCATATGCCGTCATCGACCGCAACGGCAGGGTGCAGGAAGAGGCCGACCTGCTGCACGGTGTCTCGCAGCCACCGGCAAAAGCGACTTGGACATGGCCGGTCGCGCCGCTCGGCGAGGAGAGCCGGGATTACCGGATCGAGCACCAGGTGATCGCCGCCTGGTGAGAGGCATGACAATGCCGTGATCCGTCAGCCTGTCATCGTCGGCCAGCTTGGCGTGCGGCCCGCATTCGCCTATATGAAACATCATGCGGACACTCGCCCTCATCACGATGTTACTCGGCTGGCTGGTCTACAGCGCCATGTCTGCATGGGCGGGCTGTCCGACATGCGCGTCGATGAATGCGCCGGTCACCGTCGAGGCCGGCAGCATGCACCATCAGATGGCCGGCATGGATGTGTCCAAAGGGAATATGCCCGAGGGGCCAAGGCAAATCGCTCCCCTGAAAGATCCCTGCGCTAGCGGCGACGTTGCGCATATGCCGCTTTGCGCCGCCTGTCTTCTGCTGCCGCCGACGGTGACGGTCATGGACGGCGGAAAATCCGTTTTCGGCTATCCTGCCCCGGCACTTGCCCGCGCCCTGGATGATAAAAGGCCCGCGCCGCAGGCGCCCCCTCCCCGACTGTCCTGACACCCCATCCATGCCAATCAGGTAGCCCTGCTGCCTGGAAGACCTATTGTCAGACAGAGGAAGGATCTCTCATGTCTCTGAAAATCGTTACGCTTGCTACAATGCTTGCCTTCGTTGCCGCCCCCAGCCTTGCCGAAGACATGTCGATGGACATGAGCAAGCCGATGGGCAGTCACGATGCAGCAAGCCACGCATTCAGCGAGGCCAACGCCAAGATGCACAAGGATATGACGATCAAATATAGCGGCAATCCCGATGTGGATTTCGTCCGCGGCATGATCCCGCACCATCAAGGCGCGATCGACATGGCGAGGATCGAACTTCAATACGGCAAGGATGCCGATATCCGCAAACTCGCCGAAGGCGTCATCAAGGCGCAGGAAGCCGAGATCACCGAGATGAATGCCTGGCTTAAAGCCCACGGCAAATAACCGATCGTCTGCAAAAAAAGAACGCCGGATATCTCCGGCGTTCCCTCACCGAAATGCCCTTGGACTTGCAAATCAATCCTTCGGCTCGAAATCGGCCGGGCGGCGGCCGGCGCCCTGTCGCGCCAGCATCCAGCCCGGATATTCGGGAGCAAGGGCGCTGACCTCGTCGAGCCTTTTCATATCGTCGCCGTCGAGCTTCAGCTTGACGGCGGCAAGGTTCTGGTCGAGTTGGTCGACACGCTTGGCGCCGATGATGACTGTCGTGACGAAAGGCTTGGCGAGGATATAGGCGAGCGCCACGGTGGCGACGCTGACGCCGTGCTTTTCGGCGACTTCGCGCATGACGGCAACGCAGGCCCAGGCCTTGTCCTGGTCGACGGGCGGAAAGTCGAAACTGGCGCGACGGCCCTCGCCGTTGCCGGGCGCGCCGGGACCGTACTTACCGGAGAGCAGACCGCCGGCGAGCGGCGACCAGACCATCAGCCCGAGCTTTTCCTCCTGCATCATCGGCACGATGTCGCGCTCGAGATCGCGGCCGGCGATCGAATAATAGGCCTGCACCGTTTCGAAACGGGCAAAGCCGCGGCGTTCGGAGAGGCCGAGCGCCTTGGAGATGCGCCAGGCCTGCCAGTTGGAGACGCCGATATAGCGCACGAGACCGCGGGAAACGAGATCGTCGAAGGCGCGCAGCGTCTCTTCGATCGGCGTCACCGTATCGGTGGCGTGGATCTGATAGAGGTCGATATGATCGGTCTTCAGGCGCTTGAGGCTCGCCTCGATCGAATCCATAATGTGGCCGCGCGAAGCGCCGCGGTCATTCGGCTTGTCGCCCATGACGCCGTAGACCTTGGTGGCGATGACGACGTCCTTGCGAGGGATGTCGAGGTTCTTCAGCGCCTGGCCGAGCAGCCTTTCGGACTCGCCGGATGAATAGACGTCGGCCGTGTCGATGAAATTGACGCCTGATGCAAGCGAGCGCTCGACAATCCGGTCGGCGGCATTCTGGTCGACATCGGCGATGGCGCCCCACATGCTGCCCTGTTTGGCTTCGCCGAAGGTCATGGTGCCCAGGCAGATTTCCGAGACGAAAAGTCCCGTATTTCCAAGTTGATTGTAACGCATGGTCGAAAAAATCCTTTGTGTCTGCCGCAAGAGGGGCTTGCGAACTTAAGAACTTCATTTTTTGATTATTGGCCTGCGCGTGACAGGCACAGCCGTGGCTGGCTGCAAGGTGAGGCAAACTCGATGTAGTGCGGCGGCGGCGATTTTCAACGTTGCGCCTTCCAAGCGGAGATGAGTGCCCTTGTCTCCATACAGCCCTTGTCTCCACACAGCCCTTGTCTCCACACAGCCCTTGTCTCGACACAGGCGAGCGATAGATTGCCGGCCATATTTCAAGAACAGGATGATTTTAGGCCGAGCGGCCTAAAATCTGAATCCTGTTCTCAATGAAAGAGTTAGAGCATGATGTCATAAGAAGACCGCTCACACTTTTCGGCATCATGCTCAAAGGTACGCATATGACGACGCGACCACTGACCACGATCGGCTTCGATGCCGACGACACGCTCTGGCAGAACGAACAATATTATCGGCTGACGGAAGCGCATTTCACCGGGCTTCTTGCCGATTTCGCCGAAGGGCCGAAGATTTCCGAGCGGCTGCTGGAAGCCGAGAAACGCAACCTTCGCCACTACGGCTTCGGCATCAAGGGCTTCACGCTGTCGATGATCGAGACGGCGATCGAGATCACCGAGGGTAAGATTCCCTCGAGCGTGATCGCCAAAATCCTCGATACCGGCCGCGACCTCCTCAGCCATCCCGTCGAGACCATGCCGCATGTGCGCGACACGCTGGAGGCGCTTGCCGGCAAATACCTGCTGGTGATGATCACCAAGGGCGATCTGTTCGACCAGGAGCGCAAGCTCGCCCAATCCGGGCTCGGCGACTTCTTCGATGCCGTCGAGATCGTCTCCGACAAGACCGCCGTCACCTATCGGCGCATCTTCGCCAAGGTCGGCGACGGGCCGGAGCGGGCGATGATGGTCGGCAATTCGCTGAAATCCGACATCGTGCCGGCGATCGCCGCCGGCAGCTACGGCGTCTTCGTGCCGCACGAACTCACCTGGGTGCTGGAACATGTGGAAGAGCCGACGGAGGCGCCGCGTTTCCGCAAGATCGGCCATCTCGGCGAGTTGCGCGACCTGATCGACCGGCTGGCATAGGCGGACAAAAGCGCTCTGTTTTATTACGGCTTGGCTGGCGCCTTCGGAAACAGCGACGGGCGTTCCGGCTCGGCTGGTGGCTGCGGCTGCTTCGGCGCAGTGGCCAAAGGCTCGATCAGAATACTGAAGGGGGCGCCAAGGCCGCGGCGCGGCGAGACCTTGGAATAATAGGGACGCAACAGCCAAGTGGTGTTTTCCTTGACCGTCGTCTCGAAGCTCAAGCCGTCCTCGTCGGTGCCGAAAAAGGCCTCGTCATCCGGTTTCGACAGGTCGAAGATCGCCAGGTAGGCGAACTTACTCTTGGTGGCAAAGTCGATCTTCAGGTGCTGGCCGGTGCGCACCGGCAGCGTATAGACATGGCCGTTGCCGAACTTCGTCCAGCCCTTCAGCTGCATGGTGACAGCCGGGAACTGCAGTTTCTCGAGCTTCTCGCCAGGATCGAGCTGCGGCGTCTGCGCCATGGCTGAGACCGATAGGAAAAACAGGGCAGCGGCGGTGATCAATATTCTCACGGATGCATCTTCTTTCATGGGCGAACCAAAGCGGCGCGCATCGCCTCGACCTCGGGCCGGCAGAAGCAGCCCTCCAGATGATCGTTGACGAGACCCATCGCCTGCATGAAAGCATAAACTGTGGTCGGGCCGACAAAGGTCCAGCCGCGTTTCTTCAGATCCTTTGAAATCACCGTCGAGGTCGGCGTCGTCGGATTTGCGACGATATGCTCACGGTCGACCACTCCAGGTCGCTCGTTATGACCCGGTTCGTAGCACCAGAAATAATGGGCGAGCGAGCCGAATTCGTCCCTGAGCGCAATGGCGCGCCTGGCATTGTTGATGGTCGAGACGATCTTGCCGCGATGGCGGATAATGCCGGCATCGGCCAGGCAGCGAGCGATGTCCTCGTCGCCGAAGAGAGCGACCTTCTCGAAATCGAAGCCGGAAAAGGCGGCGCGAAAATTCTCTCGCTTGCGCAGGATGGTCAGCCAGGAAAGACCGGACTGGAAGCCTTCGAGACAGATCTTCTCGAAGAGGCGAATGTCATCGGTGACAGGGCGGCCCCATTCCTCGTCATGATATCTGAGATAATCGGGCAGATTGGCGTGCCAGTGGCATCGGCTCCTGCCGTCCTCGCCGATGATGATGCCTGTCTCGCTCATGTCCGCTTCATTCCCGGGTCCGTCTGTTCGCCGGGTCCGCTTCGTTTTCCGGTCATGATTCCGGCTTTACCATTTGCAAACCGTCTTTCCAAACCGAACGGTAACCCTGACGAAAAGTTTATCCGGTCGGTCGGCTTTTCATGAATCGATCTTTACCATTCGCTGGCGGATTGGGTGGCAGCGTCTTTGCAGGCGGATGTATCCCGCCAACGTTTTCGGTCATTTGTAGAGAGTCCGTCCGATGATGAAACCGCTTGTTCTTGCTGCAGCCCTGCTCGGCGTTCTTTCCACGGCCGCCCTTGCAGACGACCGCTATGCTACCCGCCCACCGGTCGTGCTAAGCCCCGACCTGACCGCGCCTTGGGTCTACCAGCTCGGCGGCGGTACGGTTCGTCCCGTCGTCTACCAGCGGCCGGTCATCCAGCCGCAGCAGCGTGGCCTTTTCCAGCGCCGCGTGCTCCGCCAGGCGCCGCCAGTGTCACCGCAGACCGTTTCGGCGATCAATCCCGGCATACCGGCGATCCGCCATCCGATCGAGCCGCAATACCTGCCGCAGATGGTCGACTACGACACCCAGGAAAAGCCCGGCACGATCGTCATCGATACCAACAACCGCTTCCTCTATCTGGTGATGCAGGGCGGCAAGGCGCGGCGTTACGGCGTCGGCGTCGGCAAGCCCGGCTTCGAATGGGCAGGCGCCCACAAGATCACCCGTAAGCAGGAATGGCCGGACTGGACGCCGCCGTCCGAGATGATCAGCCGCGAAGCCGCCAAGGGCCACTACCTGCCGGCGCGTATGGACGGCGGTGCGGAAAACCCGCTCGGCGCACGCGCCATGTATCTCGGCTCGACGCTTTACCGTATCCACGGCACCAACGCGCCCTGGTCGATCGGCAGCGCCGTCTCCTCCGGCTGCATTCGTCTGCGCAACGAAGACGTCGTCGACCTCTATGACCGCGTCAGCGTCGGAACCCGCGTCATCGTCATCTAACGGCACACGTAGTAGCTAGAGCAATTTCCAGCAAAAGTGTGCAGCGGTTTTGCTTCCGGAATTGCGTAAAAACAAAAGGATAGAGCATTTCCGCGTTTCGTAGAAAACGGGAATGCTCTAGAACAGGATGATTTTAGGCTCGATCGGCCTAAAATCTGAATCCTGTTCTAAATTAAATAGTTAGAGCATGCTGTCGTTCGAAAACCGCACACACTCTTCGGCATCATGTTCTAGATAGCCGCAAGAACAGGCGGCTCCCTTCTCCAAAAATGTTTTATCCGGCCACGCCGATCTTGAATCGGGCAGAAGTTCATGTAGCCTCGGGCGGATTTGCTTGAGGGGAATCGATTCATGATCAAATTAATGCCGGGTCTGGCTGCCGCCGGACTTGTCCTGTCCTTGATGTCTACATCAGCCTTTGCAGCGCCGGCCGGCTCCACGCCCGACAATACACGGCATCCGACGCAGATCGTGCGTGTCGCGCAGATGCCGAAATATGTGAAGCCGGAGTTCAAGCGTAAGAAAGTGCGGCTGGTGACGCCGGAAGCGGCCGGCACCGTGATCATCGATACCAACAACAAGTATCTCTACCTCGTCGAAGGCAACAACCGGGCCACCCGCTACGGCATCGGCGTCGGCCGTGACGGCTTCGGCTGGTCGGGTGTGGTCAAGATCGGCCGCAAGGCCGAATGGCCGGGCTGGACGCCGCCGGCCGAGATGCGCCGCCGCGAAGCCGCCAAGGGCCATATGATTCCTGCCTTCCAGGAAGGCGGCGAGGACAATCCGCTCGGCGCCCGCGCCATGTATCTCTACCAGGGCGGCCGCGACACCATTTTCCGCATCCATGGCACCAACCAGCCCTGGACCATCGGCCTCAACATGTCTTCCGGCTGCATCCGGATGATGAACGAGGATGTGACGCATCTCTATGATCGCGCGCCCGTCGGCACCAAGGTGATCGTCATCGGTCCCGGCAACAGGCAGGGCACGGTCGCGTTCGAGGACAGAGGCATCGACGTGCTGCGGACGATATTCGGCGGCTGAGCAACACTCACGAAAAAAACGAAAGGCGCTCTTTGACGCGCCTTTTATTTTTCTTAGACATTGCGGCGGAAAGCTGGCACATCTGCGGCAAGGACGACTTATTTTTACAATATCGGGGCTATTCAATGACATATGCGCTGCGTTCTTCCGCTTCGCTGCTTGCGGGCATCGCCTTCTTCACGATCTGTTCGGCAGCCTCCGCCTCGGCGGAAGACCTGCAATTCTCTGTCTACGGCGGCTACCAGACGGCACCGCATAGCGGCGTCGATCTTTCCGACGGCACGCATTTCACCGCCGGCTGGGAAGGCAAGTCCTTCGGCAGCCCGCCTTACTACGGCGGCCGCGTCACCTGGTGGCTCGAGAACTTCAACAAGCCGAACTGGGGTATTTCGCTCGATTATACCCATGACAAGGTCTATGCCGACGACGACACGCTCGCCAAGACCGGCTGGTCGCATTTCGAATTCACCGACGGCCTGAACCTGCTGACGGTGAATGGGCTCTATCGCTTCCAGGATCCGGCTCGCCGCTGGACTCCCTATCTCGGCGCCGGTGTCGGCGTGAACATTCCGCATGTCGAAGTGATTCGTCCCGAGGGCAAGACCTGGGCTTATGAATTCGGCGGCGTGACGCTACAGGCCCAGGCCGGCGTCGACTTCAAGGTGACCGATCGCTGGTCGACCTTCGTCGAATACAAGGGCACCTATTCGCGCATCGACGTTCCGATCGATAGCGGCGTGGACCTGAAGACCAACATCTTCACGAATGCCGTCAACGTCGGCGTCGCGTTCCATTGGTAATTGAATAATTGAGTTTCGGCTGCGGTGCTATTTGGTGCCGCAGCTGACCTTGCCCTCGACGGCATAGGGTTTGCTGCCGCCTTCGATCGTCAGGGAATAGGTGCCGCTGAAAGTTGCAGCCGGCTTGCCGCGTTCGCCGGCAACCACGACCAGATCCAGCGTTGCTCCGCCGGTTTCATCTTCGCCGCCGTCGAAGACTTCCAGCAGCAGATCGCCGTCGCGCGACCAATGGTTGGTCAGATGCTGCGATTCGAAGACACGCTTGCCGAACACGGTCGATTGCGCCGGATCCTTGACAACAAGCGCGCCGCGGAAATGGTTGAGCTTGTGACCGGCTTGGCTTTCGAAACCGCTTTCGAGCGTGAAGCGCGCTTCTTTGTCATCGGCGGAACAGAAAAAGCGGCTATTCGCATGGGCAGTCCCTGCCGCACAGAGCAGTCCCGCAAGCACAATCATTCCCCGCCACATCGTCTAAACTCCCGAGACCGGCCCGATCGGCCTTTCTCGTCAGCCTAAGGGCAAACCTCTTAATTTTTCCGGCACAGTGCCGCCGTAGGCCCAATCGAGCAGCTCGACCGTATGCAGGATCGGCATGCCGGTGCTGGTGGCGATCTGGGTGATGCAGCCGATATTGCCGGTGGCGATGACGTCGGCCTTGGTCGCCTCGATATTCTTGACCTTGCGTGCCTTCAAGGCAGCCGAGATCTCCGGCTGCATGATGTTGTAGGTGCCGGCCGAGCCGCAGCAGAGATGGCCTTCCGCCGGATCGCGCACGGTAAAACCCGCCGCTTTCAGCAATTGCTTCGGCGCCAGCGTGATGCGCTGGCCGTGCTGCATGGAACAGGCGGAGTGATAGGCGACGGTGATGCCCTTCGGCATATGCGCCGGCAGGTCGAGGGTTGCGAGATATTCGGTGACGTCCTTAGCGAGGCCCGAAACCCTCGCCGCCTTTGCGGCATAGGCGGGATCGAGGCGCAGCATATGGCCGTAATCCTTGATCGTCGTGCCGCAGCCCGAGGCAGTGATGATGATGGCATCGAGCCCCTGCCCGTCGATTTCGCGCGTCCAGATATCGACATTGGCCCGCGCGCTGGCGAGCGCCTGTTCGGCGCGGCCCATGTGATGGACGAGCGAACCGCAGCAGACTTCGCCTTCCGGCAGCACGACCTCGACGCCGAGCCGGGTCAGCAGCCGGATCGCCGCCGCATTGATGCCGGGATCGAGCACCGGTTGGGCGCAGCCGGAAAGCATCGCCACCCGGCCACGCCGTTCCGTCTCGGGCGGGTAGCTGCCGGGTTTTGCGAAGGCCGAAGCTGCGGGGATGCGGCGCGGCGCAAGCGCCAGCATGGCGGCGAAGGGTTTCAGCGCAGCTCCCCGCATCAGGCCGGCAAAAGGTCGGCCGAGGCGGGCGAGATTGAGCGCCAGACGGAAACGGCCGGGATAGGGCAGCACGGCGGCAAGAATGGCACGCGTCAGCCTGTTCATCAACGGACGCTTGTAGGTCTTTTCGATATGGGCGCGGGCGTGATCGACCAGGTGCATGTAGTCGACACCAGAGGGACAGGTTGTGACGCAGGCAAGGCAGGAGAGACAGCGGTCGATATGGGTAACGACCTCGGCATCGGCGGGCCGGCCGTTTTCCAACATATCCTTGATCAGGTAGATGCGGCCGCGCGGACTGTCGAGCTCGTTGCCGAGCGTCACATAGGTGGGACAGGTGGCGGTGCAGAAGCCGCAATGGACACATTTGCGCAGAATCTGCTCTGATTCGGCGACATCAGGGTCGAGAAGCTGGGTGGGAGTGAAGTTGGTTTGCATCTAGCGGAGCCTCCGCTTCGGGAGGATCTCGGGGGTTGGGCCGTTGTTACCCCCCTCTGTCCTGCCGGACATCTCCCCCACAAGGAGGGAGATTGGCAAGAGGTTGGACGATCGGTCCCGCTCTGTCGTGTTGGCGTCGCAGTTCCGGAGTTGTTCGGGCCTAAATTGTTTGGGGAAGCCGTCAACCCCATCCGATCTCCCCCCTTGTGGGGGAGATGTCCGGCAGGACAGAGGGGGGTACTCCGCGCACAGACTCATCTTCTCACCCCATCTTCCCCGGATTAAAAATCCCCGCCGGATCGAACTTCTCCTTCACCCGCCGCGACAGCGTCGCCACCGCCTCGGGCTCGGGTTGGAAGGCGGCGGTGACCGCCCTTGCTTCGCCTGATGCGCGGATCAGCGTCGCATGGCCGCCGCCAAGCGCCTTGATATAGCGGCGGACCAGGTCGGCTTCGGGGCCGGCCTCCATGCGCATCCAGACGAGTCCGCCCTGCCAATCGTAGAAGGCGTCGACGCCGGCTTCCAGGCGCAGCGCTGCGACCAGTTGATGGCCGGTGCCGGGGGCGACCGAGACGCGCCAGACCGGCCGCAAAGTCGTATCGGCATAGGGCAGCACGTCACGGATTTCCTGCCAGAGCTTGCGGCTTTCCGGCTCATCCAGCCGCGTCACCGTCGCAAAGGCCGACATTGCCGCCGCAAGCTTTTCGATGCGCGCGTCGACCGAGCTCGCCAGGCCTTCAATGCGCAGAACCGTCGCCTCGCCCTCCGGCAATTTGCCGGCGAGGAATTTCCACGTCACCGTCAGTGGCAGGTGGGCGGCACCCGAGACTTCGACCGGCAGCGCCATCGTCGCCGCCATGGCGTTTGCCGCCTCGGCGTCGTTGAGACCGGATAGAACCACCGTACGCTCGGTCTTCGGACGCGGCGGCACACGGAAGGTGACTTCGGTGAGGAAGCCCAGCGTGCCGTGCGAGCCGGCGATCAGCTTGACCAGGTCGAGGCCGGTGACATTCTTCATCACCCGGCCGCCGGCCTTGATGATCTCACCGCGGCCGTTGACGAAGCGTACACCGAGCAGGCTGTCGCGGGCGGCTCCCGCGATCAGCCGACGCGGGCCGGAGACATTGGCGGCAAAGACACCGCCGATCGTCGGCTCACCCGAGGTTCCCATGACAGGGCGATGGTCCATCGGCTCGAAGGCGAGCATCTGGCCGCTGTCGGAAAGTGCCGCCTCGACCTCTGCAAGCGGCGTACCCGATCGCACGGTCATGACCATTTCGCCGGGTTTGTAGGCGACGATGCCGGCAAGCCCGGTCGAGCGCAGCCGGTCTTCGGCGATGACGGCATTGCCGAAGCCCGAGCGGGTATCGCCGCCGCAGATTGCAAGCGGCCGGCCGGCCTCGACATGGGCGCGGACGATCGCCGCCGCCTCTTCCTCGCTCGTCGGCATCAGATCGATCATGCGGGGGGACGCCCTTCGAGCGGGAAGACCTTCGACGGGTTGAGGAGCCACCCGGGATCGAAGGCGGCGCGCGCCGCCATCTGCTGGGCGAGATCGGCCTCGGAATATTGATGTCGCATCAGGTCGCGTTTCTCGATGCCGACGCCATGTTCGCCGGTGAGGCAGCCGCCGGCATCGACGCAGAGCCTGAGGATATCGTTGCCGGCCGCCTCGGCACGGGCGGCATCCTCCGGATCGTTGGCGTTAAAGAGGATCAGCGGATGCATGTTGCCGTCGCCGGCATGGAAGACGTTGGCGACCCGCAGGCCGTAATGATCGATGATCTCGGCGGTCCTCTTCAGCACGTGCGAAAGCTGGCTGAGCGGCACCGTGCCGTCCATGCAGATATAGTCGGCGATGCGGCCGGTGGCGCCGAAGGCGGATTTGCGGCCCTTCCAGATCAGCGCCGCTTCGGTCGCCGACTGGCATTCGCGCACGGTCTTGACGCCGTGGCGGCGGGCGATCTCGACGATGTCCTTCAGCGTGGCGTCCATTTCCGCTTCCGACCCTTCGACCTCGACGATCAGCAGCGCGCCGACATCGAGGGGATAACCGGCATGGGCAAAAGCTTCGCAGATCTCGATGGCCGGTTTGTCCATGAATTCGATCGCGACCGGAACGATGCCGGCGGCGATGACATCGGCAACGCAGGCGCCGGCCTCTTCCGAAGTCTCGAAGCCGAAGAGCACAGGGCGGGCACCCTCCGGCTTGGCGATCAGCCGTACCGTCGCCTCGGTGACGATGCCGAGCTGGCCTTCATGGCCGCAGACGAGGCCGAGCAGGTCATAACCCGCCGCATCCAGCGCCTTGCCGCCGAGTTCGATTACCGTGCCGTCGACCAGCACCATCCTGACGCCGAGCAGATTGTTGGTGGTGACGCCATATTTCAGGCAGTGGGCGCCGCCGGAATTCATGCCGATATTGCCGCCGATGGTACAGGCGAGCTGCGAACTCGGATCGGGGGCGTAGAAAAAGCCGTCAGCGAAGACGGATTCCGAGATATTGAGGTTGGTGACGCCAGCCTGCACCACGGCGCCGCGGTTCGGCAAGTCGATTTCGAGGATGCGGTTCATCTTCGACAGGCCGAGCACGACGGCGTCCTCTTGCGGAATGGCGCCACCGGAAAGCGAGGTGCCGGCGCCGCGCGGCACGACCGGAATGCCGTAACGGTGGCAATAACGCATGATGGCCGAAACCTCGGCCGTGGTGCGCGGCAGGGCGACGGCGAGCGGCAGACGACGGTAGGAAACGAATGCGTCGGTCTCGAACGGCACCAGTTCACGCGCCTCATGGACCAGGCATTCCGGTGGCAGAAGTTCGGTCAGATCGGCGACGATCTGGGCTCGGCGCGCCAGCACATCGGCGCGCGGCTCGAGAAACGATATGGCGTCGGACATGGCGTTCTCCCTGATTCTCTTTCATCGGGAAAATGACAACAGGAAATGGCAGCGGAAACCGGCCGCGAACCTCCCTGCCGCCGATAGACCCGGCTTAACACTTTCCCGAAATTGGCGCAAATGCTAAGCACTTATGACAAAAAGGGAAAAAGTCACAAAACCTTATGACCAATCTGGGTGATCTCGAAATCTTTGCCAAGGTCGTTTCGACAGGCAGCATGTCGCTCGCCGGGCGCGCGCTCGGCTTTTCTCCCGCCGTCGTCTCCAAACGGATCAAGCGGCTGGAGGATCGGCTCGGCACCCGGCTTTTGCAGCGCACGACGCGGCAAATCTCGCTGACGGAGGCCGGACAGGGTTTCTACGACCGCGTTCTTGGCATTCTCGCCGGGTTGGAGGAGGCGGAATTCTACATTTCCGGCCGCTCGGCGCAGATGCACGGCACGCTGAAGATCTCGGCGCCGACCTCTTTCGGACGCATGCACATCGCGCCGCATCTGAAGACGTTTATGCAGGCGCATCCGGAGCTTACGATCAACCTGGTGCTGACGGACGAATTCAGCGACATCGTCGGCGGTGGTTTCGATCTGGCGATCCGCATCGCGGAACTCACCGATTCGAGCCTCGTCGCTCGCCGGCTGGCGCCAGTGCGCCGGCTGCTCTGCGCCTCGCCGGATTATCTGACGGCACATGGCGAACCCAGGCATATCGACGAGTTGAAACACCACCGCTGCCTGCCGGCGCATAATAACGACACCTGGCGGCTGAACGGGCCGGGCGGGATGCTCAGCCTGAAGCCGGAAGGCATGTTGATCACCAATTCCAGCGAGGTGATCCGCGAGGCGGTCATCTCAGGCCTCGGGATCGCCCTGCGCTCCACCTGGGATATCGGCGAAGAGCTCAAAGCCGGCCAGCTGGTGCAGGTGCTGCCGGCCTATGAAGGCTCGCACAATGTAGCACTTTCGGCCGTCTATCCCAGCCGGCAGTTCCTGCCGGCCAAGGTGCGGCTGTTCATCGATTATCTCGCGGAGCTTTACGGCCCCGTCCCCTATTGGGAGATATGACTGCAGACCCAACTGGAAATTGGAGCGTGATGTCGCTCCGAAAATCGCTCACATTTTCGGGATCATTTTCCAGCGTCGGTTCAGCCCGCCAATCTCTCAATGACAAGATCCAGCAGGGCGCGCAGCCGCGCCAGGCGTTTCATGTCGCGGTGATAGCCGACCCAGGTGTCGCGGCCGGGCGGTGCCTCGCCGAGACCGACCAGTTCGATGGCAGCAATGGAATCACCGAGCGGCCGCGGCAGGACCGCGAGCCCTGCTCCATTGGCACAGAGCGCCGCCTGCACATCGCGGCTGTTGCTGCGCAAGACGATTTCAGCCCGCGGCAAGAGGCGCTGCAGCCAGCCGACATCCGGCATGTCGCCGAAAGCCTCGTCCATGGTGACGAGGCGGGCGCCGGCGCCATCGAATGCTTTCGGGTGCGGCGCGCCGCGACGGATGTAAAGGCCGTATTCGATATGGATGAGCTTGCGCGATATGATCTCCGCTTCCGTAAAGGGCTGAATGCGGAAAACGAGGTCGGCTTCGCGTCGCGGCAGGCTGAGAAGCCGGCTGTCGGTCAATAATTCAACCACCACCTTGGGATGGACTTGGGAGAATTCCGCCAGCACCGGCGAAAGCATATGCACGCCGAACCAGTCGGATGAGGATAGCCTGAGAAAACCACCGAGCTGGCGGCTGCCGCCGGTAAGGACGCGCTCCACAGCAAGCGCCTCCTCCTCGATGCGTTCGGCACCGGCGAGCACGACCGCGCCTTCCTCGGTCAACACAAAGCCCTCCGTGGTGCGCTGAAATAACGTCTGGCCAAGAGAGGCTTCAAGGGCACGCAACCGCCGGCCCATCGTCGGCTGCGTCAGCCCGAGGCTGCGGGCTGCTGCCCCCAGCGTGCCGAACCGTGCGATCGCCAGAAACAGCTTCAGGTCGCTCCATTCCATCACTCGTATCCATCAAACAAAAATGCATGAGCTTCAGTCGTTGTCTTTTATTTTCATTCGCGTTTCAATGAGCGATCTTTCTTCCAGAAGACCCGTTGCGACCGTAGGCGCCACACTGCGAACGAAGGAGAGTTGCATGTCGATACAATCAACGATGAAAGTGCTGCTGGCGGAATCGCCGAATTCGCCATTGCGGATCGCCGATGTTCCGAAGCCGGTGCCCGTCGAAGGCCAGGTCCTGGTGCGCATCACGGCGAGCGGCGTCAATCCGCTCGACCTCAAGATCCGAGCCGGCAATGCGGCCCATGCGCGCCACCCGCTTCCGGCCATTCTTGGCATCGATATGGCAGGTATCGTCGAAGAGATCGGACCCGGCGTCGGCGGTTTCCGTCGCGGCGACGCGGTCTATGGCATGACCGGCGGGGTCGGCGGCGTTCAGGGATCGCTTGCCGAATTCGCAGCCGTCGACGCCGCACTGTTGGCGCCAAAGCCGCAGAACGTTTCGATGCGCGAGGCCGCAGCATTGCCGCTGGTCGCAATTACCGCCTGGGAAGGACTCGTCGACCGCGCCGGAGTGAGAGCCGATCACAAGGTGCTGGTGTTGGGCGGCGGCGGTGTCGGCCATATCGTCGCCCAGATCGCCAAGGCCGTCGGGGCGCAGGTCTATGTCGTCGACGGCGCTTCGAAAATGGACTATCTCGCCGGTCTCGATGCAACGCCGATCGATCGTGCCGCGGAAGCGGTGGAAACCTATGTCGCTAGACATACCGGCGGCGAGGGTTTCGATCTGGTCTACGATACGGTCGGCGGCCAGGGGCTCGATACGGCGTTCCAGGCGGTTAACCGGTTCGGTCATGTCGTGAGCTGCCTTGGCTGGGGAAATCACGCGCTGGCGCCGCTCTCCTTCAAGGCGGCGACCTATTCCGGCGTCTTCACGCTGCTGCCGCTTCTGACCGGCGAAGGACGCCCCCATCACGGCGAGATCATGCGTGAAATGACGAAGCTGGTCGAAGCCGGCAAGGTGGTGCCAAGGCTCGACCCGCACCGCTTCACACTGGGCGATACCGACGAGGCACATCGGCTGATCGAAAACCGGCAGGCGGACGGGAAGCTCGTCGTCGAGATCGACTGATCTCTTCGCTGAATGCTCACATCTAGCGCGCCAAATCCAGATAAGCGTTGGCCACCATCGCGTCGATATCGCCGGGGACCGGCACGATGCAGGATTGGGGAGCGGCCTCGCCCTTGGCGATGCGTTCCAGGCAGCGGGCCTGAAGGGTGAAGCCGAGATCCATCGATTCGACGGTATTGCCGAGCGGCCGCGGACCGGCGAGATTGGCCATGTGGCCGCCGCCCAGCACATGGAAGGAACGACCGTCGATCAGATGGAAGGTCTCGATATGGTCGGCCTCGTAACAATCGATGCCGACGACATCCGAATGGCGACGGAAAGCCTCGACATCGATCTCATGCGGGAAATGGCCGCCATTCATCAGGATCGCGCCGTGCTTGATGAGGAGCAGGTCGGCCGCCGTGACGATGCCGGCAAAGCCGGTGACAGTGACGATTATGTCGGCCGAGCGAATCGCATCGTCACGCAGCGGCGTGACGAAACCGTCGAGATGGGCTTCGAGCGTCGTCACCGGATCGATATCGACGACGCTGACGGTGGAAAAGGCGTTGCGGAAACAGGCGGCCGTGCCCTTGCCGCAGGCGCCGTAGCCGAAGACCGTCACACGTTTGCCGTTGGTCGAGCGGTTGGTGAAGCGCAAATAGCTTTCGAACAGGCTCTGGCCGACGGCATGCCGGTTTTCGGCGAACTGCTTGATCGGGCTGTCGTTGATGACGAGGATCGGCATGTTCAGGCGTTCGCGCAACGGCAGCAGCCGCGTGCGCCCCGAGGTGGTCTCCTCGGTGCCGCCACGGAGATTGGCGTAGGGCCTCTCCGCCGCCATGGCGAAGAGATCGCCGCCATTGTCGAGCAGCAGATCCGGCTTTTCAGCAATTACTGCTTCGAGGCTGCCATGATGGGCGGCGGGATCGGTCGTCTGCGTGGCGAAAACGGTGATGCCCTGGGACCGCAGGAACTCGACCGTCGAAGGCTGGGTGCTGTTGAGATTGCCGGTGCAGACAAGATGCGCGCCGCCGGCGCGAAGCGTCATCAGCAGCGCCACCGTCTTCGGTTCCAGATGAATGCCGGTGCCGATCGACAGGCCAGCGAAGGGACGCGTCCGCTCGAATTCGGCCGCGGTCGCCTTCAACAGCCGACAGCTGCTGCCGATCCAGTCGATGCGTGTCGCAGTCTTTTCCATCATTTCATCCCTGTTGCCGATGCTCCCATATTTTTTAGCGGAGCGGCAGGGCGGCGACTATGGAGGTTATTCTGGCGAAGGAGCAGAAAATCTGCCCTTTCAGCTCGCTTTCCCGCAACGGTGCAGCCAGCCGGACAGGGCCGCAAAACCCGGTCGCTTGGCATCCGGCGTGCGGCAGCAGAGGCTGTAGCCGGACGGACGGGAGACGAAGCCGTAGGGTGCCACCAGTTGACCGCGCAGAAGATCGTCCTCGATCGAGGCGCGCGGCGCAAGGGCGATGCCGAGCCCCGAGCGGGCGGCACCGAGCGCCAGCAGCAGATCCTCGAATTCCTGGCGGCGGGAAAAGGCAACCGGCGGCGTGCCGCTTTCGACAAACCACTCGTCCCAGAGCTTGGGAACGCTGCGGCTGGCAAGCATGGTGAGCCGGCCCATTGCCGCCGGGTCGGGCGACAGTGTCGCGGCAAGCGCCGGCGTGGCGACCGGGCCGAACTCGTCCTCCATGAACCGCACGGCGCTAATCCCCGCGGACGGCCGGTATTCGCCGCCCATGATCACGGCGTCCAATTCCGGGTGCATCTGCAACGGTTCGACCACCGTCTTCGGTACGATGTCGACCACCACATCGCCGAGACTCGTCTGCATATCCGCGACACGCGGCATCAGCCACCAGACCGCGAAAGCGGAGGGCACGCCGAGCCGGATGCAGCCCGGCACCGTGCCTTCAAGCTCGCAAGCAGCGCGCTGCAGAATGTCGAAAGCCGCGCCCGACGCCTCGGCGAAAGCGCTGGCCTCCGCGGTGGGGACCAGCCTGCGGCCATCGCGCAGAAAGAGCTTGCGGCCGAAGTGGCCCTCCAGTGTGGCAATCTGCTGGCGCACAGCGCCGCGCACCACATTCAGCTCTTCGGCAGCCTTGAGAATGCTGCCGTGACGGCAGACTGCCTCGAAGGCGCGGACGGCATTGAGCGGTGGAAGGCGCATGTTGACGACATTCAAAAATGATGGTGGATCACTTGATCTTGCGATTGAACGAAAGGCAAGACCACGCCATATTGTACACCTGTGCAATGTGGCGCATTCGAAACAGGACGTGACGGATTTTTAAGGCTGGCCCAGCCTGATTTCCTCTATGATCGGGGGTCGAATCGCGTTCGGAGCGTTTGCGGCTTTTGGATTGTGTAAGCTTTTCGTGATACACGTATATGAGTGATTCCTAACAACCACTGCGAAGGTGACCCGACAATTGACTCTTCTCGCCCGATTGGCATCCGATGTGCAGCTGATGTTCCGGCGTCCGCCGCGACAGCAATATGGTGCGATCTGCTATCGGGTGAAGAAGAAGAGCGGTGATGCCGAGGTCCTTTTGATGACAAGCCGCGATACCGGCCGCTGGGTCATTCCCAAGGGCTGGCCGATGACAGGCAAATGCGCCCATGAGGTCGCCGCACAGGAAGCATTTGAGGAAGCCGGTGTCCGCGGCGCGGTCGAGACGGAAACGCTTGGCGCCTACAGCTATTCGAAAGTCCTGCGCGACGGCGTGCAGGTGGCCTGCAAGGTGCAGGTCTATGCGCTCGAAGTCACCGACATGGCGAAGAACTTCAAGGAAAAGGGCGAACGCCGCATCGAATGGGTCTCACTCGACGAGGCGGCCGGGCGCGTGCGCGAACCGGAGCTTCGCACCCTCTTGCTTGCCTTCAAGCAGACGGTATCGGAAAGATTTACGACCCGACGGGCCAAACAGGCTCCTGCGGCCAAACAGATTTCGACGGCCAAACAGATTTCGGCGGCCAAACCAATTTCGGCGGAATGAATCCTGCCATCTTGCGGTGCTAGAAAAGCAACGTAGAAGCAGATTTCATACCTCGGAAAACGAATGCCGCCACGTCCCACAGTCCTGACGAAACGCACGCTCGACAAAGACCTCGCCAAGATCACCCATGCCGAGGACGCAACGAAGCATGTCTTGCGGCGGCTGGTGGCGCCTGGTCTCGGGCTGATCTTCGTCGGTCTGGCCATGCTGTTTGCCGGCGTCTATGTGTTCGACCAGCCAGGAGCGGTGCTCGTCGTGGCGGCGGCAGCCCTTGCCGGCTACATGGCGATGAACATCGGCGCCAATGACGTTACCAACAATGTCGGCGCTGCCGTCGGGGCGCGCGCGATGACGATGGGCCAGGCGCTGGTCATCGCTGCTATTTTCGAAGTTCTCGGCGCCACGATCGCCGGCGGCGATGTCGTCAAGACGATTTCCTCGAACATCGTCGACACGGTCCAGGTGCCGCCGGCGATGCTCGGCTGGATCATGATGGCGGCACTGACGGCGGCAGCCCTCTGGATCAATCTCGCAACCTGGTTGAACGCGCCGGTTTCGACCACCCATGCGATCGTCGGCGCGGTGATCGGCGCCGGTATCGCGGCCGTCGGGCCGGAACCGGTAAATTGGCGGGTGATGCTGGAGATCACCTCGAGCTGGATCACCTCGCCGCTGATCGGCGGACTGATCGCGGCCGGGCTGCTCTACCTCGTCAAGACCTTGATTATCTATCGCGACGACAAGGTCGCGGCCGCCCAGCGCTGGGTGCCGGTGCTGGTCGCAGTGATGGCCGGCGGCTTCATGGCCTATATGGTGCTGCAACTGTCGCCTACCGGCAAATTTCCGTCTTTTACCATCATCCTCATCGGCATCGGCATCGGGCTGGTCAGCTGGCTTGCCGCCCGGCCGCTTGTGCTCGCCCAGGCGCGCAATCTCGAAAACCGCAACAGCTCGCTGCGGGTGCTGTTCCGGCTGCCGCTGATCGGCTCTGCGGCGCTGCTTTCCTTTGCGCATGGCGCCAACGACGTTTCGAACGCGGTCGGGCCGCTTTCGGCGATCGTCCACTCTGTCGGTATCGGCGGCGGTGACGGCATCGGCCATCCACCGCTCTGGGTGATGCTGATCGGCGCCTTCGGCATCTCCGTCGGCCTGCTGCTGTTCGGGCCGCGCCTCATCCGCCTGGTCGGCGAGGAGATCACCAAGCTCAATCCGATGCGGGCCTATTGCGTCGCGCTGTCGACCGCCTTCACCGTCATCGTCGCCTCCTGGCTCGGCCTGCCGGTCAGCACCACACATATCGCCGTCGGCGCCGTCTTCGGCGTCGGCTTCTTCCGCGAATGGTACACGCGCCATTCGAAGCGCCGCATCGCCTATATCAGGCGCAAGGCCGAAAGCTTCGATATCGACGAGCCGGAGGAGCCGAATATCCACGAGACACGCCGGCGCTATCTCGTGCGTCGCTCGCATTTCATGACGATCATCGCTGCCTGGATCGTCACCGTGCCGGTTTCGGCAGCGCTTGCGGCAATGATATATTGGGTTATGTTCGCGCTCTTCGTCTAGAACAGGATGATTTTAGGCCCGCTCGGCCTAAAATCTGAATCCTGTTCTAAATTAAAGAGTTAGAGCATGATGCCATAAGAAAATCGCACACACTTTTCGGCATCATGCTCTAAAACCCGCGAGTTTTTAAATGCGCGCCAATTTCCGCATGCAACGGCTTTTCGTCGACGCGCCGCTTTCCAGCGGCGCCGCCCTCGAGGCGAATGCCGACCAGTTCAACTATCTCGCCAATGTGCTGAGGATGGAGGAAAGTGGGGAGATCCTGCTCTTCAACGGCCGCGACGGCGAGTGGAAGGCGACCCTCTCCTTCCCCACGCGCAAACGCATCCTGCTGAGAGCAATCGAAGAGACGCGGCCGCAGCCGCAGCCGTGCGACCTGCATTATCTCTTTGCGCCGCTCAAGGTCGGCCGCCTGGATTATCTCGTGCAGAAGGCGGTGGAAATGGGCGCCGGGCTGCTGCAGCCGGTCATGACCCAGCACGTCCAGGGTAAGATCACCAATCTCGACAAGCTGCGCGCCAATGTCGTCGAAGCGGCGGAGCAATGCGGCGTTCTCGGCATTCCCGATGTCGCCGAGCCCGTGAGACTTCTCGACCTGCTTGACCGCTGGCCGAGGGAGCGCCGCATCATCTATTGCGACGAGGGCGATGCCGGGCAAAATCCGCTGCCGGTGCTTTCAGCGATCAAGGAAAGGCATCTCGCTCTGTTGGTCGGGCCGGAAGGCGGCTTTTCCGAAGAAGAACGGACGCGGCTTCGAAGCCTCGATTTCGTCACCGCAATTCCGCTCGGACCGCGCATCCTGCGAGCCGATACGGCAGCCGTTGCAGCCTTGGCGCTGGTCCAGGCGGCGATCGGCGACTGGACCTGACGCCGAAAACGGGTGGACACGGAAATTGCTGCTATTTTTTTGATGCGTCGTTGAAAGAATTTCACTTGCAACATGGGTGGCTTGGGTCCAAATCACCCTTCCAATTGCCCGGCCCCCTGGGCGCCTTTTTCAATGCAGGTATCCCGCATGGCCCGCGACACCACCGACCAGACACCGCTCTCTTCGGTCCAGGATCTGACCGATTATATTGCCGCGGGCAACAAGCCGCGGGAGCGTTTCCGGATCGGCACCGAACATGAGAAATTCGCCTTCTTCCGCGCCGACAACAGCCCGGTTCCCTATTTCGGCGATGCCAGCATTTCGGCCCTGCTGACCGGCCTGCAGAAGAAAAACGGCTGGGAGCCGATCACGGACGGCGGCAACATCATCGGCCTTGCCGAGCAGAGCGGCATGGGCGCCATCTCGATCGAGCCCGGCGGTCAGTTCGAACTCTCCGGAGCACCGCTGGAGACGATCCATGAGACCTGCAAGGAATCGAACCAACACCTGGCGACGCTGCGCGAAATCGCCGAGCCGATGGGCATCCGCTTCCTCGGCATCGGCGGCAGTCCGAAATGGACCTATGCGGAAACCCCGCAGATGCCGAAATCACGCTACGAGATCATGACCCGCTATATGCCGAAGGTCGGCACCATGGGTCTCGACATGATGTACCGCACC
Organism: Rhizobium sp. NZLR8; assembly: GCF_019685025.1. Classification (NCBI taxonomy): domain Bacteria; kingdom Pseudomonadati; phylum Pseudomonadota; class Alphaproteobacteria; order Hyphomicrobiales; family Rhizobiaceae; genus Rhizobium; species Rhizobium sp. NZLR8. The sequence continues at coordinate 96,018 of NZ_JABDVY010000020.1, forward strand.
TGCACCATCCAGGTGAATCTCGATTTCTCCTCGGAAGCCGACATGCGCAAAAAGATGCGCGTCTCGATGAAGCTGCAATCGCTGGCGACCGCCCTCTTCGCATCCTCACCCTTTACCGAGGGCAAGCCGAACGGGCTGCTCTCTTGGCGGGGCGATATCTGGCGCGATGTCGACAACCGGCGGGCCGGCCTGCTCGATTTCACTTTCCGCGACGACTTCGGCTTCCGCGACTATGCCGAATGGGCGCTCGACGCGCCGATGTATTTCATCGTCCGCGACGGCCGCTATCACGACTGCACCCACGTCACTTTCCGTCAGTTCATGAATGGCGCGTTGAAGGGTGAGATCGCCGATCCGGCGCCGACGATGGGCGACTGGACGAACCATCTCTCGACACTCTTCCCCGACGTGCGGCTGAAGCGTTTCCTCGAAATGCGCGGCGCCGACGGCGGCCCGTGGCGGCGCATCTGCGCACTGCCGGCCTTCTGGGTCGGCCTGCTCTATGACGATGCCGCACTCGAGGCCGCCGACGCGTTGACGAAGGATTGGAGCTTTGCCGAGGTCGGCGCCCTGCGCAATGCTGTTCCGGCGCAAGGGTTGAAAGCGCAATTCCGCGGACATTCGCTGTTCGACATGGCGCGCGAAGTGGTCGGCATATCGAAGGCTGGCCTCAAGGCCCGCGGCAAGCTCAACGGCGAAGGCCAGGACGAGAGCATCTTCCTGGCGCCGCTCGACGAGGTGCTCGCCAAGAAGGCGACGCTCGCCGAAGATCTGCTGTCGCTCTACCACGGCCGCTGGCACGGCTCCGTGGAACCTGTCTTCGAGGACTATCAGTACTGAGCCTGGCCAAAATTTCTCTCTAAAGCGCCTCGCGATCTTTCAGATTCGCTCCTAGCGCTTTAGCCCTTTGTTTTTACGCATGTCGTTATCGCAAAACCGCTGCACACTTTTGCGCGACATGCTCTAAGTTCTTATGGCAAAAAGCGGTTTGCGCTCTGCCATTTCCGGTTATAGTGACGTTACAATACGCCGCGAACCGGGAAAGGGACTTCCATGCTGCCACTCTTCGACATGATGATGCAGGCGCAGAACGGCGCGGCGATGGAGGCAGTCGCCCGGCAGTTCAACCTCGCCCAGGAACAGGCGACCAAGGCGATGGCTGCGCTGATGCCTGCCTTTTCCGCCGGCCTGAAACGCAGCACCAGCAACCCTTATGATTTCGTCGGGCTGATGCAGGCTGTCTCCTCCGGCAATTATGCACGATATTTCGAGGATATGAGCCGGGCCTTCACGCCGGAGGGCATTTCCGACGGCAACAACATCCTTGCCCAGCTTTTCGGCTCGAAGGAGGTTTCGCGCGCAGTGGCCGCGCAGGCCGCACAGATGACCGGCATCGGCCAGGACATCTACCAGCGGATGCTGCCGGTGCTCGCCGATACGCTGATGGGCGGGCTCTTCAAGCAGACGACCGGCCAGATGGCCTCACCGGTCAACCCCTTCGTCAACACGGCGATGGGCGAGACCATCCAGAAATGGCTTGAGAGTACCGGCTTTGCGCCGAAACCGAAGATGGCCCCAGAGGCCAGCATCTTCGACAATCCCTTCACCCAGGCGATGCAGCAGATGTTTTCGGTACCGAGGGCGGAACCGGCGTCTCAGCCAAACCCCTTCCTCGACAATCCCTTTGCCAAGGCCTTTCAGGAGATGATGGGCGGGCTTGGCCAGCCACCGGCGGCCAAACAGCCGACGACGAAGACGCTGGAGGCGCCGACGGAAGAGGCGAAGGTTGCCGACAGCTATACCGAGATGCTGAACGCGATGTTCGACAGCGGATTGGAAGTGCAGAAGACCTACCAGAGGAACCTGGAAGCGATTTTCGAGACCTATCGGCCGAAGGCGCCTGAAACCAAGGCATAAAAAAACCCGGCGATGGCTTGGGAAAGCCGATCACCGGGTCAAGCAGCAGGGCTATTGGCTATCACCCTGCGGGGAAACTCGACGCTCCTACTCCTCGTAGGAGCGGAAGAGCGACAGGCGCCAGCGATTGCGCGCTGAGCGCGTCAGATGTTCCGAGGGGTCCTCGAAGAAGGTCGAGGCCAGGAACGCAGAGGTCAGGTCGGCCCTGCTAAGGCCGATATCCCTAAGCTGCGTCTCGTTCAGATCATGCAGCGCGTTGATCTCCATGCGATTGCGGAACCCGCGAAAGAGGGAGACCAGCGGAGCGAGGCCTGCCGCCAGGCGCTGGGAAAGCGTCGGGGTAAGCTTGCTGCAGTCGAGTTCTAGTGTTCGGTCTGTCGTGTGCATCGAACTCTCCTTTCTCGGGCACGCAACAACCCAACCCCTTCCGCGAGGTCGTGCGGAAAGGGATAAGGCTGAATTCTGCTTGGACAGGCAGGGTGTCTGTCCTTCACTTTGCTTGATTTGCATCCCGAAGATGCCAAAGAGCTATTGATCAGTCCAACGAATGTTTCTAATGATTATCATCAGCTATCTTTATGGGTGACACCATGGCCGCGCCTCTTGATCTCGACCAGTTGCAGACTTTCATCGCCATCGTCGATTCCGGCAGCTTCACCAAGGCCGCCGACAGGGTCTACAAGACCCAATCGGCCGTCTCCATGCAGATGCGCCGTCTCGAAGAGCGCATCGGCAAGCAGCTGTTCATCAAGGACGGCCGCGGCAACCGACTGACGGTCGAGGGTGAAAAACTGCTCAACTATGCACGTCGCATCATCCGCCTCAACAATGAGGCGATCGCGGCGTTCGACGATAACAGGCTGGAAGGGACGCTGCGTATCGGCACGCCGGACGATTATGCCGACCGCTACATGCCCGAGATCATCGGCCGCTTCGCCAAGACGCATCCGAATGTCGAACTCTACATCGTCTGCGAGCCCTCGGTGGATCTGGCCGAGCGCATGCACAAGGGCGAGCTCGACATCGCGCTCGTCACCCATAATCCGCGCGAGCGCATGTCCGATGTGGTGAGAACCGAGCCGCTTTGCTGGGTTGGTTCGGCAAACCATCCGATCCGCGACGACGCGCCAGTGCCGCTTGCCGTCGGCCGGCGTGATTGTCAGTGGCGCCAGCTTGCCTGTTCGGCGCTCGATGCTGTCGGACGCGAACACCAGATCCTGTTCACCAGCTGGTCCTGCACCGTCGTTGCCGCCGCCGTACTTGCCGGCATGGCGGTTTCGGTGATGCCGGAATCGGCGCTGCGAACCGGCATGAAAGTGCTGAGCCAGGCGGACGGCTTTCCGGCGCTGCCGCCGGTGCAGATCGGCATTATGAAACGGCCGGGCGTTTCGCTCTCGCTGATGAACGCGATCACGGCGCATATCACCGCCTGCCTCGACAACATCACGCCTGCTGTCGTCGACGACAACCTCGATGCGGACGTCAAATCCGCCCAGGCACGCCTTTATCCGCGGCTGAAGGCCGCCAATATGGTACCGAGCTGGTAAGTTTTTAGGCGGCGTTCGGCAGGGTCGTGGCGAAAAGGGAGGCGCGGATGACGCGTTTCCACTCGTCGAGCATGCGCCGCGCCAAAGTCTCCTCGCTGACGGCGGCAAGCCGGATGACGGCGCCGATCAGGTGGCTGAACAGGTAAGTGCGCGCATATATCTGCTCGTCGCAAAGGCTGGGCGCCAGCCTGCGCACGGCCTGATGAAAGATACCGGCGACGCGGGCGCTATGCTCGATATTCAGCTGAAGCAGATCCTGGTCGGTCTCCGTTCCCATCCAGACGCCGAGATAGACGGGATCATTGTGGTAGGAATCGTAGTACCAGTCGATGATGTCGCAGACGAGGTCGAGCGCCTGGTCGAGCGACCGCACGTCGGCAAACATCGCCGCCGTCTTCGCCTGGATTGCCGAGGCGTGCTGGTCGAACAAGGCTTTGACGATCGCCGCCTTCTCGGGAAAATACTGGTAGACCGAGCCGATCGGCACCTTGGCAGCGACGGCAAGTTCCGTCATCCGCATGGCGCTGACGCCCTTTTCGGCAATGATCTTGGCGGCGGCGGCGAGAATGAGGTCCAGCCTCTGGATGCTGCGCTCCTGCTTCGGCTGCCTGCGCAGGCCTATCCGATCCATGCTTTCCGCGCCCATGTCGTTCCCGTTCTTATCGTTCGCGCGGGCAGGCATCATGCCAAGCCAGCGCGTCGGGCGGATATGACATTGCAGGTCTTCATCAGTCGTAAATGAAAACGCTCGCATTTTAACGACCGGCAAAAGCGTGTGAAATCAGGCGCCTAGATCATATCATGCTAATTGATCAGCAACCGAAAGACCTGAAATAGTTGCAGAATTCTTCGAGCGAAGTGATATCCATGCCGCTGCCCGAGACGAGTGACAATGCTGGCCACCGGACGCCTGGCGAGGCACTCCGCGCCGGCCCTCAGCTCATGGCCATCCATAGGGCGAGCCAGACCCACATAGCTCCTAACACCAGGTATCCGGCGGCAAAGATCGGGCTGCGGTAGCGCAGATCGTTGCTGGAGACATGGATGGCGGCATGGGCGTAACGCAGCGCGACGAAGGTCCAAGCGAGGCCGACGGCGACGATATTGTCGGCCTCGGTGGTATAGAGAAGAATACAACAGGCGTAGAACAGCACCGGCAGTTCGAACTGGTTGGCGAGGCAGTTCTTGACGACGAGGCTTTCGGCCGGCTCATCACGATTTTCGCGGTAGTCCGATTTATCGATATTGCCGGCGCGGACCATTTTTGCGCGCCGCAGCCCAAGAAGCGCATAAAGACCGTAGACCAGGGCGGCATGGGCGAGGAGTGGCCAGAAGATTTGATAGCCGGTCATATGGTTCCTAAGTCTTTTCGCTTCCGAATTCGTTGCGAGCAGTAGCCGAAAGGGAAGCCGGATACCAGCGCCCGATAAAGCCGCTCAGTCCTCGCGCGCCGAAAGCCAGCGGGCGATGGCAAGCCGGGCGATGAGGATGAAGCAGATGGCGAGGCTTACGAATTTCAGCCGTGTCATCCATGGCAGCAGCTCGGCTGCGAGACTTGCGGACGCACCGTTGCCGAAGGCGGCCAGGCTCGCAATATTCTCGCCGTAGTCGGCGATGCCGTAGATCAACGGCAGCAGATAGACCGCTTTGCCTGCGAGCGGATGCAGCGATCGGCCGAACCACGCGCCGGCGGGACCAAGCTTGGCGAAGGCGAGGAACAGCAGCGCTGTCAGCAATGCCGGAAAGATCAGCTCCGGCCCGAAATACATGGCCCGGAGCAGCTTGGTCGCCGTCTCGTTCTCATCGAGCAGTTTCTGCATATGAAAGACGGCCGACTCGTCGTAACCGGCGAAATAGGTATCGAGAACCGCCTGTCCGGTTTCGTGCTTGAAGGGCACAACGAAGCCGAAAGTCGTCCAGGCAAGCACGGCAAGGCAGAGGGCTGCGAGCAGCGCGACGATCCAGAGAGGAATCCCGCTGCCCGCTTTCATGATCAGAGGCCGGCGCCCGGATAGTTCGGGCTCTCACGGGTGATGGTCACGTCATGGGCGTGGCTTTCGCGAAGACCGGCGCCGGAGATACGCACGAAGGTCGCCCGCTCCTGGAAATCCTTCAGGTCCTTGCCGCCGACATAACCCATGGCCGCCTTGAGGCCGCCGGCGAGCTGGTGGACGACGGCCGCGACTGGTCCCTTGTACGGCACCTGGCCCTCGATACCTTCGGGCACGAGCTTCAGCGTGTCGCGCACCTCCGCCTGGAAATAACGGTCAGCCGAGCCGCGGGCCATGGCGCCGACGGAGCCCATGCCGCGATAGGCCTTGAAGGAACGGCCCTGGTAGAGATAGACCTCGCCCGGGCTCTCATCGGTGCCGGCCAGCAGCGAACCGATCATGACGGCGGAAGCGCCGGCGGCGATCGCCTTGGCAAGATCGCCGGAGAATTTGATGCCGCCATCGGCGATAACGGGCACGTCCTGAGCCTGCGCTGCCTGAACGGCCGACATGATGGCCGCGAGCTGCGGAACGCCGACGCCGGCAACGATCCGTGTCGTGCAGATCGAACCCGGGCCGATACCGACCTTGACGGCATCCGCGCCGGCATCGATCAGCGCTCTGGTGCCGTCATAGGTGGCGACGTTGCCGGCCATGATGCGCACCGAGTTGGACAGCTTCTTGACACGGGTGACGGCATCGAGGACGCGCTGCGAATGGCCGTGGGCGGTATCGACGACCAGAAGATCAACGCCGGCCTCGATCAGCCGTTCGGCGCGCTCGAAACCGTCATCGCCGACGCTGATGGCGGCAGCGGCGCGAAGCCTGCCCTGGGCATCCTTGGAGGCATTCGGGTTCAGCTGTGACTTTTCGATATCCTTGACGGTGATCAGGCCGACGCAGCGGCCTTCGGTATCGACGACCAGCAGCTTTTCGATGCGATGCGAATGCAGCAGGCGCTTGGCCTCCTGCTGATCGACGCTCTCCTTGACGGTGACCAGACTGTCCTTGGTCATCAGCTCGTGGATCTTCTGCTCAGGATCGGAGGCGAAGCGGACGTCGCGGTTGGTCAGGATGCCGACGAGGCGGCCCGACTTCTCGACGACGGGAATGCCGGAGATGCTGTGCGATTTCATCAGGCCCAGCGCTTCGGCAAGCTTTGCATCCGGGCCGATGGTGACCGGATTGACGACCATGCCGCTTTCGAACTTCTTGACCTGGCGGACCTCTTCGGCCTGCTCGATCGGCGTCAGGTTGCGGTGGATGACGCCGAGGCCGCCGGCCTGCGCCATGGCGATCGCCAGGCGGCTTTCGGTGACGGTATCCATGGCCGAAGAAAGGATCGGGATGTTGAGATCGAAATCCCGGGCGATGCGGGTGGAGATGTTCGTCTGGCCGGGCATGACCTCGGAGTGGCCGGGCTGCAGCAGCACGTCGTCGAAGGTAAGCGCGTCTGCGCCGGTTGCCGTTTCAATGATGCGTGCCATGGCCAAATTCCTTCGTTTAATAAAAATGCGAGCCCGCCCGGAAACGAATCGTCCGCCCCGGCGGTGTGCATGGGATTGCTTGGAAGTTGGCGAGGGCTGGTAACACGTCTATGACAGGAAGGAAATAGCAAAAAGCCCGGCCTGTCCGCCGGGCTCGGCATGGGTGCCATGCGCCTGGAGCATCTCCTGATTTCCCCAGGTCAAGGAGATGCTCTATCTCTTTGTTTTCATGCATTCCCGGCAAAAGCGCTTTGCGCTTTGCCTGGCAAAACTGCGGCGCAGCTTTGCTGGAATTGCTCCAGATCAGATGTCGAACTGATAGGTCTTCGGCACGAAGCGATAACCGCCATCCTGCCTTTCGACGAAGCCGACGGCGGGGAACGGCATGTGGTAGCCGAGGAAGGCGATCTTTTCGGCCGCGATCATCTCGAAAACCTTGCGGCGGGTGGCGGCTGCCTGCGTCTTGTCCATATCGAAGCGCACTTCCCAATCCGGCCGCAGCAGCGACAGGATATAATGGTTGGCGGTATCGCCTGTGAGAACCAGGCGTTTGCCCTCGGATTCGACGTGGAACACCATATGCCCCGGCGAGTGTCCGGCCGCCAGCATCGCCGTTACGCCGGGCGCGAAACTGTCGCCGTCCTTGATGAACGTGGTCTTTTCGGCAAGCGGCGCGACATTGGCGAGCACCGCCTTGTGGCCGCCTTCGGCCGGCGTGCCCTCGCGTGATTTGTCCGACCAGAAATCATACTCGGTCTGGCCGACGACATAGCGGGCATTCTTAAAGGCCGCCGCGCCATTTTCCATCAGGCCGCCGATATGATCGCCGTGCAGATGGGTCAGCGCCACCAAGGTGACGTCGTCGGCTGAATAGCCTGCGGCCTTCAGGCCTTCGGTAAGCTGGCCGGCGCCCCTTGCGCGACCGCCAGCGCCGAAGCCGGTATCGACGAGAATGACCTCCGAACCGGTATCGATGAGAGCCGGCGTATATCCGTTCATGAACTTGTCGGCCGGCAGGAAGTTTGCGGTCAGCAATGCTTTGACGGTTTCGGGGTCCTGATTGCTGCCGAAGGTTTCGTGCGGGTTTTCCGAGACATTGGTGCCGTCGCGCACGACGGTGAACTTATAGGAACCGAGCTTGAATTGATTGATCTCGGGCAACGGCGTTAAATCCATCTTACTGCTTTCTCCAGTCGCGGCCGCTTCGGCCCTCTCTCTTAAAATGACCGGCGCTGCGAACAGGCCGAGGCCTGCGGCAAAAAGGGCGCGCCGTTTTATTCCCGACGAATTTCCACATGTCCATCCTCTTATGACCTGCGGTGCGTCACCGCACTGGCCCCGATGTCGATTCCGGCCGGATTTCTTGCCCCGGCAGGGTACACACATGTCAATCTTGACAGTTGATGTTGTCGGACAAGCCGTCTCACGCAGACGTGAAGCAAACATGTCGTCGAACCGGATTTGAGCATTGGCAGGCCTCTGAAGTGGGTCTAAACAGCACGGGCCTTCCCAGCTCCCATCCGCAGCCCATCAAGGCCTCCCGCCTATGAACCGCATCGTCCCGCTGATCCTTGCCGTCGCTCTTTTCATGGAACAGATGGACTCCACCGTCATTGCCACGGCGCTGCCGGCGATCGCGGCGGATCTCAATGTCGGGCCGATCACGCTGAAGCTGGCGCTGACCTCCTATATGGTGGCGCTGGCGGTGTTCATCCCGGTCAGCGGCTGGATGGCCGACAGGTTCGGCGCCAAGAAGATCTTCCGCCTTGCCATCTCCGTCTTCGTCATCGGCTCGATCTTTTGCGCCATCTCGTCTAACCTCGTCGAATTCGTCTTTGCCCGCTTCCTGCAGGGCATGGGCGGCGCGATGATGACGCCGGTCGGCCGTCTCGTGCTGGTGCGCACGACGAAGCGCAGCGATCTGGTTTCAGCCATGGCGCTGCTGACCATCCCGGCGCTGGTCGGACCGCTCACCGGCCCGCCGCTCGGCGGCTTCATCACCACCTATTTCAGCTGGCACTGGATCTTCCTGATCAACGTGCCGGTCGGCATCATCGGCATCTGGCTTGCAACGATCTTCCTGCCGGAGGTCGAGGCGACGGCGCCGCCGAGGCTCGATTTCACCGGTTTCGTGCTCACCTCGCTTACGGCCGCCGGCGTCGTCTTCGGCTTGTCGGTCGTCAGCCTGCCGGCCCTGCCCCCGATCATCGGCGTCACCGCCACCATGATCGGCCTTATCTGCGGCTTCCTCTATATCAGCCATGCCAAACGCCACCCGGCGCCGATCCTCAACCTCAACCTGTTCAAGAACCCGACCTTCCGGGCCTCGACCTTGGGCGGCACGCTCTTTCGGATCTGCGTCGGCGCCATGCCCTTCCTGACGCCGCTGATGCTGCAGCTCGGCTTCGGGCTGACGCCATTCCAATCCGGCCTGATCACCTTTGCCGGAGCGATCGGGGCGATCACCACCAAGTTCATGGCAAAGCGCGTTTTCGCGGCCGCCGGCTTCCGCACGACACTGCTTTGCGCCGCCATGGTGACGACCCTCGTGACCATCGTCACCGGCCTGTTCACGCCGGCAACGCCGCATCTGGCCATCATCGGCGTGCTGCTGCTCGGCGGCTTCTCCCGCTCCTTCATGTTCACCGGCGTCAATGCGCTTGCCTTTGCCGACATCGATGATGCCGAAGCCAGCCAAGCGACATCGATGAGCTCGGTGATGCAGCAGGTCAGCCTGGCGCTCGGCGTTGCGGTCGCAGCCGCAATCCTGGAAAGCTCGATCTATATCAGGGGTGAAGCGTTGCAGGTCGCCGATTTCCACCTCGCCTTCTACATCATCGCCGGACTGACGGTCATTGCGACCATTCCCTTCATCCGGATGGATCGCAATGCCGGCGCGCTCGTTTCCGGCCACCGCGCAAAGCTGGTGACGGCGTCGACGATCGAAGCCGAGCAGCCGGCGGTGAAATAGGCTCCGAGTGCTCCAGCCTCCTTTGCGCGCCTGAAAAGACGCGCGGCGCTGTCGTCTATTCAGGGTTTTCGCAGACGGCAGAGAGCTTGTTGCCGTCGAGATCGCGCACATAAGCGGCATAGAAATGGGCGTGGTAGGAGCGCAGGCCCGGCCCGCCTTCATCGACGGCGCCTGCCGCCATCGCCGCCACATGGAAGGCGTCGACATCGGCTCGGCGTTCGGCTGCAAAGGCGACCATGGCGCCATTGCCAGACGTCGCCCGGCGGCAATTGAACGGCGTCACCAACCAGAAGCGGCAGCGCGTATCGCTCTCGGCGGAATAGCCGATTTCCTCTTCCGAATAATGCTGGCGGCGATAGCCGAGCAGAGGCAGCACGGCATCATAAAAATGTCCTGCGCGATAAAGATCGTTGGTTCCGAGCGTGACGTAAAGAAGCATGGGACCAGCAGCTCAGCTCTTGAGATCGTCATCATCGGCCGAGACCAGCCCAAGATCAAGCCTGCTCTGCGTCACCTTCGGCCTTGCGTCCCTTGAAGCCCTTGGCGAGCAGGAACATCTCGACCGATTCGGCGCGCGATGCGTTCGGCTTGACATGGACGACCTGGCGGAAATTCTGCTTCAGCATGGCGAGCAGCTCACGCTCGGTGCCGCCCTGGAAGGTCTTGGTGAGGAAATGTCCGCCCTCCCCCAGCACCTCGACGGCGAATTGGGCCGCGACTTCGCAGAGATGCATGGTGCGCAAATGGTCGGTGCGGTGGTGGCCGGTGGTCGGTGCTGCCATATCGGAGAAGACGAGATCTGGCGTGCCGCCGACCGCCTCCAGCAGCTTTTCCGGCGCCGTCGGATCGAGGAAATCGAGCTGCAGGATCTTGACGCCGGGCAGCTGGGCCATTTCGAGAAAATCGATCGCGGCCACACGGATATCCTCATCCGTCGAGCCGGTGACCTTGGCAGCGATCTGCGACCAGCTGCCGGGTGCAGCACCCAGATCGATGATGCGCTTGGCGCCGCGCAGGATATGGTGCTTCTCGTCGATCTCCAAAAGCTTGAAGGCGGCGCGGGCGCGATAGCCTTCCAGCTGGGCGCGCTGGACATAGGGATCGTTGATGTGGCGCTGCAGCCATTGGCGCGAGGAGGCCTTCATCTTCTTGTTCTTGACGCGCTGGCCGAGCTTGCGGCCGGTGCGGTTTCCCGCGATCGGTGCTTTGGTCATGCCTTTTCCTTATCTAGAGCATGATGCCGAAAAGTGTGCGCGGTTTTCGGACGACATCATGCTCTAACTCTTTGATTCATATCCGGATTCAGATTTCAGGTCGGCCTGAAATCATCCGGATCTGGCCCGCTGGCCGCGGCGGTTGCGATTACGCCGCCACACGCCGTCATCGGCCATCATGTCGGTGAGCAGGCCTTCCCTCAAGCCGCGATCGGCCACGCGCATGCGCGGGCTCGGCCAGCGGCGGCGGATCGCCTCCAGGATTGCGCAGCCGGCAAGCACCAGATCGGCCCGATCGGGCCCGATGCAGGGATTGGCGGCGCGGCTTTCGAAATTCCAGGAGAGCAGTTTTGCCTGCATGGCGGAGACCTCGTCATCGGACAGCCAGATGCCATCGACCTTGCGCCGGTCATAACGCGGCAGGTCGAGATGGACGCCGGCAAGCGTCGTCACCGTGCCTGATGTGCCGATCAGATGGAAGTCGCCGGCCTGGGCAACCTCGATCTCCGGGCAATCGAAACCTTCGAGCATGCCGCCGACTTCGCGGACCATGCCTTCGAAGGCCTCCGGCGTGACGTCGCGCCCGCCATGACGCTCCGACAACGTCACGACGCCGACCGGCAGCGAGGTCCAGTGAGTGATGTGATTGGCCAACCGGCTGAAACGATTGTCACCGATGCGGATGACGGCGATCTCCGACGAGCCGCCGCCGATATCGAAGAGCACGACGGAGCGTGTCTCACGCCCGACCAGCGAAGAGCAGCCGGAGACGGCCAGCCGTGCTTCGGTCTCGCGATCGATAATCTCCAGCGCGAGGCCGGTTTCGGCAACGACGCGGCTGAGGAACTCCTCACCATTGACCGCCTGGCGGCAGGCTTCGGTGGCGATCAGCCGCATGCGGCGGATCTCGCGGTTTCTGAGTTTGGAGGCGCAGATCCTCAGCGCTTCGACTGCCCTCTCCATCGCCTCGTCGGACAGACGGCCGCTGGCCGCAAGGCCCTCGCCAAGGCGTACGATGCGAGAGAACGCGTCGACCACCCGGAATTGCCCCGGGCGGGTCGGCTGGGCGATGAGCAGACGGCAATTGTTGGTGCCAAGGTCGAGAGCGGCGTAGAGTTCGTCCGGCCATGCATGTTCGCCGGCCTGGCGATCGCCCTGAAACCCGGGATGGCCGTGACTATCCTGGCGGCCCTTGCGGTTGGCGGCTGTGCTGTTCTGTGTTTCGCGCGGAACTGCAATGCGCAGCGTCTCATCCGCACGGCTTTCCTGTTGCGGGGCACTTGATGGTTTTGCCGACGTCAGCGGCCGGCCCTGAAGACCGCGCTTGCCGCGATGTTTGCGGCGGTTGCGCCGGCTCGGCGTCTGCTCGCCTTCGGACCGAGCAGCACTGTCCACCGCTTGGGTCTGCTCCATCGGATGGGCATGTGGGGAACCGTCCTGCGGCGCGCCATGGCCGCCACGACGGCGACGCTTTCGCTTGCGGGCCGGATTGCCGGCCGCATCTTCCATCGGGCGCGCAGGCTGTCCGGCACCGCCGGTAGGCTCATGCGAAGCGGGATGAGCCGCGCTGCGGGAATGCCCGCCACGCTTGCCCTTGCGGCGCCTGGACTTCTTGCCGTCCTTGCGCCCTTCCGCCGACGCCCCGTCAAATTGCGGCTTTGCGCCGCCTTCGGGGTCTTCCACGTTGTTTTTCCACCGCGCCGCGCAAGTTCTGAGATATGCAGCAGGCGCTCATTTGATTTTTGCGTTGCGGCAAGAATATCAGCGCCCGCAGAAATCGCCAAATTCTTTTTTGAACCGCGATTTGGAGCAGTTTCGCCTTTCTTAGGGAACACCGATTTTTTTCAGAACGGGTATTTGCAATCCACCGGCTTTTGGTTATAAGCGCCGCACAGCAGCCAAGCCATGCTTCGGCGGCAACTGCTGGGGAATAGTTCAATGGTAGAACGACGGACTCTGACTCCGTTAATCTTGGTTCGAGTCCAGGTTCCCCAGCCAATTTTTAGACCTATCCCTTTCTGTTTAATAGTTGCAATCCCACAAGAGAAAAAGTGACGTCTTTGCAGTTACTTGGCGCGGTTTCGCGTCAAGTACCATGTGACGTTCTCCAGATCCCAAGGATGCTTAGAGCTCTCTATAAGACGGCTGGGGACCCTATTCGAGTGCCTCAAGCCCTGACCAACGACGGCGTTGGGGCCGACAGTGGAACGGCCGCTTTTTAGATCGTAGCGCTGAAAGCCGACCTTTGTATTCAGCGTAGTGGGCCGACTGAAGGGACGACGAACGGAGCGACAGCCCCTACTTTACCGTGATGGCAATACCGCTGAGATCGGCGTTGACTTGCAGGCCTACCTGCTTGCCGGAGAGTTCGAGTTGGGCGCCCTTGTCATTGGTCATGACGATCACCTGGGCCCCTTTGCCGAGCGCGCCGCCACCGCCCGCCGCACCGTAGACCCCCGTCACATCTCGGGCGCGGCGAATATGGCGAACGGTACCATGAAAATAGGTCTTAGAAGCCCCGAAGGCGAGGCCGCCCGAGATGCCGCCGACAGAGACGGGATAGCGGCGACCATGGAAGGTCAGCATACCCTCGCCTCCAGAACCACCCACAAAGAAGGCAGCCTTGTAGACCGAGAAGCTGATCGTACCGCCGTCGGCATGCGCGGAGCCGGCAAAGCTGATTCCTGCTGCAGCGATAACCGCAGCCGCGACTGAACGAAATCTGGACGAAATCTTCATGATGCGAGTCTCCTCAAAATCGAGGCTTACCCAGCCAGGAGGGCACGTCTGCGTTATGCCAAAGTTACAGTCTGAAACAGTCTCGCCCGCCATTAGTTCCAAGCACGCGGCCAGAATCCGGCTGGGAGAAGGCCGCCACGAAACGAGGCTGGTGGCAAACATAGCCTCGGTGACAGGGCCGGTGGCCACGCTCGGCTGACTCATCTAGAGCACGAAAGCGAGGGATGCGCAAAGCTGTAAACATTTCACAACCCACAACCTTTGACGGCGTTGCTGAGATGCGCTCGGAGGCGCGTCGCGGCGTCACGTACAGCGCGGTCACAGCAGATGTCTGCTTCCGGGCAAGGTCAAGATCGACTTCTACGGCCGATATGAGGCGCAAAGCGGAAATCATTTCCGCTTTGCGCCCAGAGTGGACACCTGTAGCAGGTATGACTTGCTACAGGATCGCGGAACGTCTACCACAACATTATATACAGATGCACTGTATATAATGTTGTCGTTTGTGCGAAGGATCAATCATGTCTACCGACCGCAAAGAGGTGGTTCGCCGCTTCAACATCGAGGTCATTCAAAATGGGAGCGAAACAGAATTTCATGCCTTGATGGCTCCCCACTTTGTGAATCACGCCGCGCCGCAGGGAATGCCGAACGGCCCGGAAAGCATGTGGCACACCTTCCAGAATATTCTTCGTCCGGCTCTATCGAACCTGGAGGTAACGATCCATGACCAGATCGCCGAGGGAGATAAGGTCACAACTCGAAAGACGATAAGCGGAGTTCACACCGGTACTTTGCTGGGCGTTCCGGCGACGGGACGGGACGTTTCCATTAGCGTTATAGATATTGTGCGAGTTCAGGACGGCAAATATGCTGAGCATTGGGGCGTGAACACCTTGCCCAACGTGCTCGCTGCATTGTCCAAGCTTGATGCGAAGAGCTAGCACAGCCGTTCGATAACACGGATTGCGGCTTCGAGCGTTCGTCTGTCCTTGCCGGACAGGCGTTCCTCGATCAAGTTGGCAATCTGCGACGTTCGGGCTTCGCGGGCGCGGGATAGTACCTCCTTTCCCTTCTCGGTGATTGAAAGAAGCTGGCTGCGCCCGTCCGCTGGATTTGGTGTCTTGCTGATCAGTCCATCAGATTCCAACTGAGCGGTAACCAGTCGCATGCTCTGATGCCTAACGTTGCGGCGGCCTGCGAGTTCGGCGACACTGAGCGACCCCGCCCGATCCAGAAGCGACAGCGTTTCCGACTGCGAGGTTGTCGGTGTATTTGCTTGCGTCTTCAGGCCGCGAACGAATCTGCCGAGCGTGACACGAAGTTTTTCCGCAAGCGCTAGCGCATCGGTGTCTTTTTCGGAGTTGGCTTCTTCGCTGGTCAATTTCTTTTTCCGCCTAAGCTGAACACTCTGAACCTTTCCATAGAACGAGAAAACTAGAAGAGAAATAGCCTCGGCACTTGTGACCGCTTCTGGCGCACAAGCGACGTGACGCCGCTCCCATGACCACGTCTGCTTTCAGGCAGGAGCGACGGCTGCCTCTATGACCGAGATGAAGGCGCGAGGCCGACGTTCAGCGAGCTGATCTTCTATTTCCGATTGGGCGCCATTGCGAAAGTGAGCGATGCTCGCCTTGAGGAGGATCGAACCGCCGGCCTGTGGATCGGGTTTTTCACGCGACGTTGTGGCAAACGGTCTGTGCCTTCGATCGCGGGATCCCCTTCCCTCTGGATCCGCCCGTTGATCGATGTCGGCAGTTCGCCATCTAAATCACCAAATGTGAGTCAGAGCCAATTTTCCACGCCGAAAGGCACTGCGGGCGCGGGAGGTGCCAAGTTTCTCCGGCATTACAGCGAGGAAGCGAATTGCTGGCCTCCTCTTTTGGGGGCCTGGCCATTGGCTGCTGATGAGCACGTATCGTTGTGGACCTCAACGTCCAATGCAAACCACCAACGGCCCGGCCTGTCCCACAGAACGCAACCACTCGATCACGAAATCGCGAGCATGTAACGAATCTCGATCTTGCTGCGTAGACCCTTTCGAGTGTGCGTAGAGAAGCACTAGGGAGCAGAGAAATGAAGCAGCTCAAATCGATTTTCATTGCAGGCCTTGCGCTACCGTCAGTCGCCGGCTTTGCAGATCTGGCGACCGCCGCCAATCGCGCGCCGACGGTGGTGGAACTATTTACCAGCCAAGGCTGCTCGTCTTGTCCGCCGGCAAACGCCAACCTGATAAAGTTGAGCCACCGCGAGGATGTCCTCACCTTGAGCTTTGCAGTGACTTATTGGGACTATCTCGGATGGAAAGACAGTTTTGGAAAACGAGAATTCACGGATCGCCAGGCCGATTATGAGCCCCGCCTTCGCCAATCCGGATCCTACACGCCGCAGGTGGTTGTCAACGGGACAACAACGACTGTTGGAAACGAATTATCCGAAATCAATCGACTGATTTCGGGCGCAATGCCACTGACGTCTCCATCGCTATCTCTCGGCAAGAATGAGGTTTCGGTGGGCAGCGGCCCTTCCCCGAAGTCAGAGGCTGACATCTGGCTTGTCCGCTACGATCCCAATCTCGTCGAGGTGCCTGTGGCGCGCGGTGAAAACAGCGGCACAACGTTGCCGCATATCCACGTCGTTCATGATCTCGTGCGTCTTGGCGGTTGGAATGGCCAACCAACTTCCTACCGGTTCGCGCCGGAACCCGGCCGATTGAAGACCGCCATCCTCGTTCAAGGCGATCATGGAGGGACAATCCTATCGGCGACGACCGACTGAAGACTGACTTATGCAAAATCCACCCTAATTAGAAATATGTACCAGGAAAAGAAAAGCGATTCTAATCGTGATTATGCCCGTGTATTTGGACTTCGGTTTATAAATCCGGGAAAATTAAGGCTGTAAAAAAGCCATTTTTCTTTTGTTACTATTATATCGATGGATTAATATTTTGTATTGCGTTTATTTCTCATGAACGGTTACCTCATTGCTTTCTATATGCAGAATTAACCGCACCGCAAAGGAGAATACCATGTTCAAGTCAGCCCTTGCCGCCGCAGTTCTAATGACGGCTGCGACTCTTCCCGCCCATTCGGCCACAATGGCGATGTCCAAGTGTGACGACGCCTCGATGATGTCCCTGCACAAGAAGATCGATGGCATGACCGACATGAAGATGAAGAAGTCGGCCATGAGCGAGATGATGATGGCCGAGTCCTCAATGAAGGCGCACAAGATGAAGTCGTGCAGCATGCACATGGACAAGGCCATGAAGAGCATGGGCGCCATGTAAATTCCGAAAGCCACGAGCGACAGGGACTCATTCGTTCCGCGTCCGTCGACATCAGACGCGTCCGATGGAACGATTGGGCGCTTTATCCTCGTGACTTTTGATCAAACGCCATGTCCAGGGCCGCTTGAGGCAAAGAAGACCGCCGACCTCTATTTCGACGGCGAGATCGACCAATGGTTCTACACCAAGGAAAACCCTCCATGAAGGCGTTCTGAATCGGTTTGCCCGGTGCAATGTAGTGCAAATCCATGCTACGGCAGCGAGTTCACCAGCAACGCGATCCTGAGGTACGAGCCGAACAAGACCGGCCCGATCTTGTTATAACCGAATTCCATGTCGGCTCGTACGTAGCCATGGAACGAATGTCTGCATCGCCCATAGGTGCAAAGTTGCTGGATCTCTTTCGCCTACGCCGCAGACCGCGCGGCTATTGCATACGGGCGGGCGTGAGCCCGGCTCTGTGAACGAGCATGAAGTGGCGCGAACGTTTCAGTGTGCGGTGCGTGGTTTCTCGTTTGCCCTCACAATGGCGTCCGCTTCCTTGCCGTATAGTTCCTCGAAGTGATCGAAGGTTTTGGAAAAATAACCGATGCCCTGCGTCGCCGAGCGCAGCGCCCGCGCCAGATCGTTATGTGCGCCGCCCGGAACGAGCGCCCGGAAGATGTCCCATCCCTTGGCGGTTTCATCACGGTCGAAGCCGAGAACCTGACCATTGAGAGCGGCGACGATCTGGACAAGGCTGCCTGAATAGACCGACGGGATGTGGAACTCGCTGCGGAAGACCGGCTGCATCAAGACGGTCGATCCTTCGGAAAGCGCCTGTCGCACCCCCATTTTCGACGCAGTCCGGAAGGCGTGCTCCGAACTGTCGACGGTATGGTGCTGACCATCTAACAGCGTTACGCCGACATCGATGACTTCGAAGCCCAGCGGTCCTTTCTCCATCGCTTCGCGCGCGCCCGCTTCGACGGCGGGGATGTAATTGCGCGGGACGGCGCCGCCCTTGATGGTTTCGCCAAAGGTGAAGCCCTGGCCGCGCTCGTTGGGGTGAATGCTCAACTTCACATCCGCGAATTGCCCGGCACCGCCGGTCTGTTTGCGATGGCGGTAATGAACCTCCGATGGTTTCGTGATCGTCTCGCGGTAGATTGGGCTGGGCGTTCGGTCGGTCACGGAGATATGAAAGACATCGGACAGCGTTCGGCAGAGATCACGCAGATGCATCGGCCCTTGGGCGCGGACGAGTTGAGCGCCCGTGCCTTCCTCCTGCAAGACTTTCAGACCGCGATCCGTCTCGGAAAGTTTCGCCAGCGTTGCGGAAAGTTTGTTTTCATCGCGCTCGCTGCCCGGAATTAGGATCCTTTCAAGCATCGGCGTGGGTGGTTCCGTCCACTCAGGCGGGGCGACCACCGCGCCGGAGGTCAACAGCGAAGGGACGGGCAGGTGGTCGGACTTGACCGTCGCGAAGACATCCCCCGGCGCAGGCAGAACCGCCGAATTGGACCGCCCGTTTGCGAGATTTTGTACGGCGCCGAGGCTGGAGCCGCCCAGTGATGCGCCTTGCCGCAGTCCCTCGCCAAGTGCGCGCACGAGCACCGTCTTGCCGACATTCTGGCGATGATAGGCATGGAAGCTTACGGCCACCAGCTTGCCTTCATCGACAGTTCCCATATGAGCGAGACGCTGCCGAAGAACCCCTACCGGCGGCGCCTCGTGGCGCAGCGCCTTCATCAGCCTCGTCATGCCGTTGCCGTGACTTGCAGCACCGATCAGGACCGGGATAATTCTGTTTTCCCTGAGAACCCGTGATGAAATGGCATAGAGCGCATCACTGGATGGCTCGTGGTCCTCGATCAGTTCCTCGAGAAGCCAGTCATCAAATTCGCACAGTTGTTCCAGGAGCTCGGTGCGCGCCTCGTGCTCGCGTTCGGCAGTGCTTTCGGGGATTGCGATCAGCGCCGACGTCTGGCCTTCCCGGTATCGCCACGCCCGTTCCGAAATCAGATCGCAACTGCCAATGATCCTGTCCCCCTCGCGGATCGGGATCTGGCGAAGCAAAAGGATGTGGTTGGCGTAGTCTTGAAGCGCGGCGATCACGTCCCTCAACCGCCCTATCGGCTCGTCCATCCGGTTGACGAAGAGGATGCAAGGCGTCCCCGAGGCTTCGATTATCCGCAGATAGGGCGCGGCGAGCACAGCCTGCGCGGGTGCCGATGAAACGCACAGTATGCAGGCGTCGCTGGCAAGAAGTGCGTGCTGCGCATGCGCCAACGCTTCGTTGGGGCCTGGCGCATCCAGTGCACACCACGCCTCGTTTCCGAAGGTGAATTCTGTGAGGTTCAATCCATAAGGGGAGCTGGATTTTCTCGGCGTCCCCTCCAGGGAGCCGAGTTTTTCCACGACTGTCGATTTTCCGGTCTGCGAGGGTCCAAGCACGGTAAAGCAGCGCATCGGCCTTCCTCCAACTGCCATAAACACAATTTTCAGCCATCATAGGATGCCCTGAACCGCTGCAAGGCGCCAGAGGTGGTTCAGTTTCACAACGCTTTGACTTAGACTTGCATTTGAGGCTGATCCATTCAGTGGCTGAGAACGCATTGACGAATTTGCGATATCGGCGTCTCCGCAGGGTCGCGATGAAATGCAAAGTTGGGTGAAATCTCGACACGAATGGACATCACGGAGCCGGCAGCCTAGGCTCAAATAAGTCAATCATTCTAAGGTTCAGCGATCTCGTTGCAAGCATGGCGGCGAGATGAACCTTCCGAACGCGTGCGGCACGTTTGGTCAGGTGCGCAAGTTGCAATGAATGGCATTTTTTGGGGTCAAGCAGATCTGCGCGACTGGGATCAATTATTCGATGCCGACCCACGACCTCCCTCCCATCGTCGCAGACCCGACAGTCCGCCGGCTGCCCATGCTAGATGATCATCGCGTCGAGCGGGAGCGTGAACCCGGTTGCCAACAGAGGCCGATCATGATGACTAGCGTGCGTATCCCAGGTAATGTTCTCGTGGCCGTCATGATCGCCTGCGTCGGCACGTGTTACGGCTTCGGCCTCAGCCTTTTTCCTCAGATCATCCCAGACATGCGGAAAGATCTTGCCTTCGACTATGCGTTCGT
>NZ_JABDVY010000021.1:0-113393 GCF_019685025.1 Rhizobium sp. NZLR8
ACGCTTTTCGACGTGTCCATACCAATTCTTACAACAGGCTTCATGGTATGCGCTCCTCTCGCTCGTGGTTCCATGATCATAATGCCATGGATCGCCGAGGTCTCAGAGCCGTCCACACCAACACATGGGCAGTGACCATTCCCGTGAACACTGCAAGGATCGTAGCCGATGGACCGGTCAAATGCCAAGCGGCGAAGGTGAAGTTACGATCCGTCGAAAATTTATTCTCAGTTCTACCAAATCGCTGCAATCGGCGCATGGCAATGATTCGCAAAGCGAATCTCTTGGTTTCCTAAAGTTGAGAGATAATATTCCTATTCTCGGTTGCTTGACTCTTCGACCGCGCCGGAACAGATAGAGAACATCTGCATTTGAACGACATGAAGTCGAAACTCCAACACGGCCTTCAAGGGACGCGTGAATGATGACTGCTGCCCGCAACAGGGTAATTACCGATCTAAGAGACCGTATTGCCTCCCTTGAGGGCGGTTCGACGAGGAAGGTTGGCTGCCTTGCTTTTGGGGTTTCCGAAATAGACGCAGTGCTTCCAGGCGGCGGTCTGGCCTATGGCGCCTTGCACGAGTTCGCGGGTGGCGGGTCCGGAACGGTCGACGGTGCGGCCGCTGCCCTCTGTGTGGCGGGGATCGCGGCGCGCACGAAGGGGCAGATCCTTTGGTGCATGACGCGTCCAGACCTGTTTTTCCCGGCACTGGCGCAGGCGGGTCTCCATCCCGATCGGGTGGTCTTTGCCGAAGCCGATAGGGAAGAGGATGTCCTGGCCACAATGGAGGAAGGTCTTGGTTACGGTGGCCTGGGCGCCGTGGTCGGTGAGCTCGTCCGTCTTCCGATGACCGCATCGCGCCGGCTTCAGCTTGCGGCTGAGAAGACCGGAACGATCGGGTTGGTCGTGCGACGATGGCGACGGCAGACCGAGGCATCGGATTTTGGCCAGCCGACGGCGTCGACATCAAGGTGGCGCGTCAGCGTGCTGCCATCGGAAGAACTGCCGGTTCCAGGCGTCGGGCGGCCGCGATGGCTGCTGGAATTGATGAGAGTGAAGGCGGGTGAGTGCGCAGAGTTTATTGTAGGAGCGTGCGATGCCACGGGTCGTATCCATTTATCTTCCGGATCTGGCGATCGACAGGATCAGACGGGCCGACAGCGCGGGAATGCTCACCGTTGAGCGGCCGCTTGTCGTCGTCGCGAAGAGCGGTTCTAAACGCTGGATCGCGGCCGCAGATGAAACGGCCCGATCCGCGGGTCTTCATATTGGCATGCCGGCCGCGAAGGCGCAGGCCATCGTCCAGGGTCTGCAGATGGTCGACGCCGATCCGATCGCGGACGGTGCGGCCCTCGAACGCCTCACGCTCTGGGCGTTGACGCAGTACACGCCGATTGTCGCAATGGATGCGCCCGACGGTATCGTCATGGACACCGAAGGCGCCGATCATCTCCAGGGCGGCGAGGATCTGATGCTATCCGGCATCGTCAATCGCTTCCGTGCCAAGGGGCTGACCGCGCGGGTGGCGATTGCCGACAGCTGGGGTGCGGCGCATGCGCTGGCACGGATGAGCCCGCGCGATACTGTGATCGCTGCGCGGGGCGAGACGGCGCGTTTCGTCGAGCGGCTACCGGTATCCTCATTACGGCTGCCCGCGGAAACCGTCGTCGGCCTGCGGACCCTCGGGTTTCAGACGATCGGCGAGCTGTCGGTCATACCACGCGCGCCGCTTGCCCTTCGCTTCGGTCCCGAAATCGGCTGCCGTCTCGACCAGATGTATGGGCGGTTGCCGGAGCCGATCGATCCAATCCGTCCGATGGATGTCATCGAGGTCAGCCGCGCCTTCGCCGAGCCGATCGGCGCGCCTGAGACCATCGCCAAATACGTCTCGCGGCTTGTCGTTGAACTCTGCCAGGCGCTCCAGCAGAAGGGCCTCGGCGTCCGCCGCGCGGATCTTCTCGTCCACAACGTCGACAACACCATGCAGGCGATCCGTGCTGGAACCGCTAAACCCGCTCGCAATGTGGCCTGGCTGACAAAGCTCTTCAAGGACCGGATCGAAAAGATCGAGCCGGGCTTCGGGATCGAGAAACTCTCGCTGGTGGCTGTCATCGCCGAACCGCTCACTGAGGTGCAGAAAGCGTCCTCCCTGATCGAGGAAGAGATCGTGGATATCGCGCCGCTGATCGACGTGATCGGCAATCGCGGGCAGCGTGTCTATCGGATAGTGCCTGTGCCGAGCGACCTGCCCGAGCGCAGCGTCAAGCGCGTCAGTGCGGTTGCTGAGGAGACCGGTGCGTCATGGAGCTTGCACTGGCCTCGACCCGTTCGCCTCCTCTCCCGTCCGGATCTGATCGAGGTGATCGCGCTTCTGCCGGATCATCCACCCGTCTCGATGACCTGGCGAGGTAAGCGCCGGCGGGTGAAACGCGCCGACGGCCCGGAGCGGATTTTTGGCGAGTGGTGGACGAGGGGCTCCGAGTTCGACGCGGTGCGCGACTATTTTGTGATCGAAGACGAGGGCGGTGAACGGTTCTGGATTTTCAGGTCGGGCGATGGCATTGACGCGGCGACCGGCTCCCACAAGTGGTTCCTGCACGGGATATTCGCATGAGATATGCCGAACTCCAGGTCACGACGCATTTCTCATTCCTGCGCGGGGCATCGTCGGCGGATGAGCTGTTTGCGACCGCCAAGGCGCTCGGCATCGAGGCGCTCGGCGTCGTCGACAGAAACTCGCTCGCCGGCATCGTCCGGGCTCTCGAGGCGTCCCGTGCCACAGGCGTTCGCCTCGTGGTCGGTTGCCGTCTCGATCTGCAGGACGGCATGTCGATCCTGGTCTATCCGACCGATCGTGCCGCCTATTCGCGCCTGACCCGGTTGCTGACGCTCGGCAAGGGCAGGGGCGGCAAAGCCAACTGCATCCTGCATCTCGACGATCTTGCCCTTTATGCCGAAGGCCTGATCGGCATTCTGGTGCCCGATCTGCCCGATGAGGCCTGCGCGGTGCAGCTCAGAAAGATGGCGGAAATGTTCGGTGATCGGGCCTATCTGGCTCTCTCCCTTCGCCGGCGGCCAAACGACCAGATGCGGCTGCACGAGCTGTCGAACATGGCCACACGCTTCAAGGTGAAGACCGTTGTGACGAATGACGTTCTTTTCCACGAACCGTCGCGCCGTCAGCTGCAGGACGTCGTCACCTGTATTCGCACCAGAACCACGATCGATGATGTCGGTTTCGAGAGGGAGCGTCATGCGGATAGATTCCTCAAACCGTCCGAAGAGATGCAGCGGCTGTTTCCCCGTTACCCGGAAGCATTGGCCCGGACGATGGAAATCGCCGATCGCTGTCAGTTCTCACTCGAGGAGCTGACCTATCAATATCCTGAGGAGGCAATCGTCCCAGGCAAGGACGCGCAAGCGTCTCTCGAGCACTATGTCTGGGAATGCGCGCCTGCGCGCTATCCGGAAGGTCTGCCGGACAGCGTTCTGAAAATCATCCGACATGAGCTCGACCTCATCCGGACAATGAAATACGCACCCTACTTCCTGACCGTGTTTTCGATCGTCCGATATGCCCGCAGCCAGGGCATTCTCTGCCAGGGGCGGGGATCGGCCGCCAACTCAGCGGTCTGTTACATCCTCGGGATCACGTCGATCGACCCGGAGACGAACGATCTCCTCTTCGAGCGCTTCGTTTCCCAGGAGCGCGACGAGCCGCCGGATATCGACGTCGACTTCGAGCACGAGCGCCGTGAGGAAGTCATTCAGTGGATCTACAAGACCTACACACATCAGAAGGCGGCACTTTGCGCGACTGTGACACGCTATCGTGCGAAAGGGGCGATCCGTGATGTCGGCAAGGCACTCGGTTTGCCGGAGGATATGATCAAGGCGCTGTCATCGGGCATGTGGTCCTGGTCCGCCGAACTGGTCGACGACCGGAACCTTCGGGAACTCAACCTCAATCCCGACGACCGCCGTCTCGCCCTGACGCTGAAACTTGCGCAGCAACTCATGGGCGCCCCCCGGCATCTCGGCCAACATCCCGGCGGTTTCGTGCTGACACATGATCGGCTCGACGATCTTGTCCCCATCGAGCCGGCATCGATGGTCGACCGGCAGGTGATCGAATGGGACAAGGACGATGTCGAAGCCCTGAAGTTCATGAAGGTCGATGTTCTGGCGTTGGGGATGCTGACCTGCATGGCAAAAGCATTCAAACTGATTGAGGAGCATAAGGGCGAAACGATCGATCTGGCGAATATCGAACAGGAAGATTCTGCGACCTATGCGATGATCCGCAAGGCCGACACGCTCGGCACCTTCCAGATCGAAAGCCGGGCTCAGATGGCGATGTTGCCACGGCTGAAGCCGCGGACCTTCTACGATCTCGTCATCCAGGTCGCCATTGTCCGGCCCGGACCAATCCAGGGCGACATGGTGCATCCCTATCTGCGCCGCCGCGAAGGCAAGGAACCGGTCGTCTATCCGACGCCCGAACTGGAAGCGGTGCTTGGCAAGACACTCGGCGTGCCTCTCTTCCAGGAGTCGGCCATGAAGGTGGCGATGGTCTGCGCCGGCTTTACCGGCGGCGAGGCCGATCAGCTTCGCAAATCGATGGCCACGTTCAAGTTCACAGGCGGCGTCTCGAAATTCAAGGAGAAGCTAGTTTCCGGCATGGTGAAGAATGGCTATTCGCCGGAGTTTGCAGAGAAGACCTTTTCGCAGCTCGAAGGTTTTGGCTCCTACGGCTTCCCGGAAAGCCACGCTGCGAGCTTCGCGCTTATCGCCTATGCCTCCAGCTATGTGAAATGCCATTACGCCGACGCCTTCTGCGCGGCCTTGATCAACAGCCAACCTATGGGGTTCTATGCGGTCGCCCAGATCGTCGGCGACGCCCGCAACCACGGTGTGGAGATCCGGCCGGTCTGTATCAACCGCTCTCGCTGGGACTGTACGCTCGAGCCGGTCGTGGGTGACGAGCGCCGCCATGCTGTCCGCCTGGGTATGCGTCTGGTGCGTGGACTGGCCGCAGTCGATGCGGCACGCATCGTGGCCGCCCGTGCCGATCAACCCTTCGACAGCATCGATGACGTGTGGCGGCGCGCGAGCGTTCCGGCAGCATCGCTGGTCGAACTGGCGGAGGCCGATGCTTTCCTGCCATCGCTCGAACTTCAGCGACGAGACGCACTGTGGGCGATCAAAGCCTTGCGCGATGAGCCACTGCCACTCTTTGTTGCTGCGGCCGAGCGCGAGATGAAGACGATCGCCGAGCAGCAGGAGCCCGACGTCAAACTCCGGCAGATGACAGATGGGCACAATGTCATCCAGGACTACAGCCATACCGGCCTGACGCTCCGCGAGCATCCGATCGCGTTCCTGCGCAAGGACCTTGCCGCTCGAAGCATCGTCACCTGCGGTGAAGCCATGTCGGCCCGCGATGGCCGTTGGTTGATGACCGCAGGCCTCGTTCTGGTTCGTCAAATGCCCGGATCGGCAAAAGGTGTGATGTTCCTGACGATCGAGGACGAGACCGGTCCGGCGAACATTGTCGTCTGGCCAAAGCTCTTCGAGCGGCGCCGGCGCGTTGTGCTTGGATCGAGCATGATGGCGATCAATGGCCGCATCCAGCGGGAAGGGGAGGTCGTGCACCTCATCGCCCAGCAGCTCTTCGATCTGTCGGGCGACCTATCAGCCCTGGCTGATCGTGATGGAGAGTTCAAACTGCCGACGGGGCGCGGTGACGAGTTCGCCCACGGATCACCGGGAAGTCCGGACTCGCGGGATCGGGCGCCGGCGGTCAAGCCGAGGGATATTTTCGTTCCCGCCCTGCATATCGAGACGCTGAAGGTGAAGGCCAGGAATTTTCACTAATGAATTCAGCGTGATGGCTCATCCTTGATGGAGAATGCGGCGGTTCTAATCCTTTCAAGGCGTTAGATAGAGCCGGTGGATGGGTAGGCGTCTGCAAGGCTGGGCATGCTCAGAAGACGCCGAACGAGGATACTACTGGACGGGGAGCCGGTTATCGCTTCCGGTCGCAAGATATCGTCGACCCGCCAGTCGAGCAGTTTTGCCACCGGACTGACACCGACAATTGATGCGCGCCGCAGGTCGTAGCCGAAGCAGACACAGTAATGTTGCGGCACGAGTTCGGTCTGATTGAAGACGGCAATACGGCTCCGGCAGGATGGGCATCGGTCACCCAACCTGCAGCCATGCCTTGTGCATATAACCCAGGTCGCAAGCCGCCGTCGCGGCCAATCAAAATCGCTCCGAAGGGGCCAAATTCAGCCACCCGTGGCAAATAGTTTTCAACACGCCGAGTCACAACTATGAATGCTGAACACGAAATCCAGCTCCTAAGCTGAAAGAGGAATTGAATATGAGCGGGACGGCTCACGAAATCTCAGACGTAACGCGGCGCGCGATCATCGACCATTTGAGCGTTGCCCACATATTTTGGTCCGGCCGCCTCTCGGATGATGAATTCCTTGCGCGACTCTACGATCTCTCGACCATGCCGTCGTACGACTATCGCTACAGCAATGCCGCCGGCGATATCCGTCAGCATATGGTTCGCAATCGAGATTGGGACGATAACTGGGTGTTCTTCGACGGCCGCTTCAATCTCCTTCATGCCTCGGATGGCGAGTTTCTCCGATTTTTATGCGAGACCCTCCATCCGGTCGTTCGTCTAGACGAAGAGCAGGTTTCGGAGTTGCTGAACATCTATAACGAGGCGCTGGCCGCCGATGGCTTCGTCCTCGTACCCGGAAAAACAATCTCAGGAAGGTCGCTTTTCGTCGCTCAGGCGGTGCATCGCGCGGTCGTCTTCGAAGAGCCGACCGGATGGCAAAAGGTTGATCGGCAATTGCAGGAGATGCGATCGAGGCTCGATTCCGCGGAGACCGAAGAGCAGTTTCAAGGCGTTGGCTTGCTTTGCCGCGAAGTCCTGATCACGGTTGCGCAGGAAGTCTATAATCCCGCCAGGCATCCCCAGATTGACGATCGCGTGCCTAGCCCGACAGATGCCAAGCGCATGCTCGAAGCTGTTTTCCAATCGGAATTGCAGGGCTCAAGCAATGATGAAGCCCGGGCGCATGCCCGAGCCGCCGTCAATCTCGCGCTGGCCTTGCAACACAAACGGCTGGCGGACTTTCGCACAGCCGCACTTTGTGCAGAGGGAACTTGGTCCGTTGTAAATATGTTGGCAATCCTTGCCGGCCGTCGCGGCCGCCGTGATCGATGACGGACACTTAAGAACCCGCACCTAGCCCTGACTCCCGCATCTATTTCTATTTCATTCGCCCAACCGGAGTCCAATAGATTGAAGGTCAGCGTTCCCCATCAGCATTGTTTCGAATAGCCGCTTGACCAATCGCCCAGGGCGCAGAGGAAAACGCGGCTCATGCTGCAGGAATCTCGACCTCCAGCTTGTTCTCAATCGCGGTGTAAATGTCGATGTCCGCACCAGGCGCCCTGACGGATACGACGAGCGCATAGCGTGCCGCTCGGTCCCAACGCTGCAAACCGGGCTTCTCCTTCCACCAGCCGCTAACCGGAAAGACGCCGATCGCATCGCGTTCAGCAAGCGCAGCAGCACTTCCGCGCCAGATGTCGGAATGAACCGACCCGCGATCTCGTATCATTCCGAGAAACCAGTTGTCGCCACCTGCAGCTGCGCCCACCGCGCCCCCTTCTTCTGCCTCGGCCGCCTTGTTGATCCTCGTTCGGAACTGCTGCAGGCTCTCGAGGGAGCGTTTGACTGCAAACCGCAAGGAGTGTGACGAATAGCGATGGCGGCGCGTCCATCCGCGTTCACCAGGATTCGGTTCGATGAAATATGACAGCGTGACGCGAAGTTCGACGTCGGCAGCACCAAGCTCCAGCAACTCGTCACGCGGCCACGGCAGCGCGTGCAGGTTCATGCTTCTAGTCTTGATTACCGATTTTTCCTTTTTGAACGGCAGTAGCACGTCCTCTACCACCAACGTGGCATCATCGGCGGCACTTTTCAGGGCACGAGAGAGGTCCGGCACGCCCCAGCCGTAGCGCCGCAGCATTGCCATTTTCATGGCTTGCGTCCCCGCGCCGTCGAAATGGTCTCGCATTGCAGGCGTCCACTCGGCAGAATGGATGGCGAGACCCCGTACCGTCTCCGGCCAAAGCGTTGGACGAGCGGAAATGATGTTTGCACAAAGGTTTGCGCCGAGTGCGGCGGCGGCGCTTGTATCGCCAAATGTATCAAAAAGTCGAATGTTTGGCCGGTAGTATGTGGTCAGCAGTTGCAAGTCGTCCACATGTGAGCTCGGATTCACCCCGTCGTGGGCGAAGTTTCCACCTTCGAAAACGACATCCGGTCTAACGGGCCATTGACGATCCCAAGTTCCCGAGGTTCTGCTTGCCGGTGATAGGTCGCCGGCTGGCGCGACCGGAGCCCAATCACCGAAGGCCGGATCAATGATGTTGACCTTGTCAGTGTAGGCTCCGACGACGAGAGCGTTCCAGGCCTGTGCCGGGCTTTCTGCCTCTTCCAAATCATTGCGATCCGGATACTCCGCCGCATGGATGTCCCCGCGGAGATTGCCAGCGGCGATGACAATCAGACGACGGAGAGCTCCTCCGCCATAGGTCAGTTGGTCAACGGCGGCCGACCAAGATGAGGGACGTCCACGAGCGAGGCCTATCTCACTTGTGACCGCCATACAAAAGACCCGCTTGCGAAGTGGCGCGCTTGCCTCCGCCTTGGTCATCCCGGTTTCAGTAATCGCACCATATAGCAGCGGATCATTGCCGCCATTTGGCGGGAGGATTTTTATAGTTTCAAGCCAGTAGGGTAATTCGACGGCACCTTGCTGCGTGAGCGCCTGCTGAAGATCACCATAGAGCGCCACGCCAGCCATCGAAGTGCCATGCCCGTTCCAAAACTGGCTGTCGCCAACTCCCCAATTATTGTCATATGCATGCTGGTGGGCAGCCGGCAATGCTGGAGCGATCAAAGGGTGTTCCCGTGTCGCTCCGCTATCGAGCAGGCATATCGCCGGCGCCAGTGCGTTCGGGGCGACAAGACGATCCACAAGGTCCTCCGCCCACTCCACCTGCTCGGCGGCCCCCATCTCCAAGAAGGTCGATGGCGTGTCCTTGGCGAGCCGGAGTTCAGCGACGGCGTCAGAATTGATCAAGAGGCGTGCGATAATAGCCTCTGTGCCATGGGCGAGCACAACATCCCGTTCGGGGAACCGAATAGCGTGATCCTTGAGCGGAATATTTAAACGTTCGGCTACTGTTCGAAACGATGCGAGTTTTCCGTCCCTGATCCAGACTTCCCACCATACGGCGAGATCTGGCTGCGGATAGAGGTCTGGTGTGTCGGTAAAGAGTGATCGGACGGCCGCGAGACGAACGTCTTCAATACGCGCAATCAAGTTTTGGTTTTTGGGACGCCCTGCCTTCGTTTCCTCATTGCGATAGGCGTCGACTTTTTTGCTGTAGAATTCGACGGAGCGCTCAGGGACGAAGACCGTGGCGGTGATACTCTCCTCGCCAGCCGCGACCTGAGGAACGGCGACGAGTTCAATGCCAGCCGGCTTGTTTTCCAAAGCCTCCACTGCGCCGCGTTCTGCCGCGGGGATATCAAACTGCAAATAAAAGCCGTGTTCGCCTTCGGCAATTCCCGCCTCCCTATTCGCTATAAATTGCTGCGCGCCAGCAATCGCAGTCGCAAGCGATTGAGAGAGCTTAGCTGCGTGCTGTGCTCTTGCTCGAGCAGGGGGAAGACCGGAAATAACCGTACGTGGGGAGGTATAGGCCTCACCTTGGCCCCCACCATCCAAGAAAAAGTGAGATCGATTGCGAGGCGGTCTGGCCATGTAATGGTGGTCGCCTTATCGCATCGTGGCGTGACGTTCCGACAAGGCGCCAAGCAGAATTGAGGTTTCCACCGTCGGCTTGTCACTCAAGATAGCGATCTTTGCAGCTTCGTCCGCAGCTCGTGCTATCTCCGCCTGACTGAGTCCCTTGGCTGCATCGAGGATTTCCGACCAATTGATCTTCTTTGGCTTGAAGCGGGATAAATGCGTCTCCAGGATTCCGCGCGTGATGCGCTCGTCCGGTAGTTCGTATGTAATCACGTCATCGAAGCGGCGGAAGATCGCCTTATCGAGAAGTTCTGGATGGTTTGTGGCAGCGATGATCAGGCTTGGGCCATGGTCATTCTCGATGAACTGGAGAAAGGAGTTGAGCACGCGACGAATCTCGCCGACATCGTTCGGCCCGGACCGCTGCGATCCGATCGCATCGAATTCGTCGAAGAAATAAACGCCCCGTTGCGCGGCGACGGCATCGAATACCAGTCTTAAGCGCGAGGCTGTCTCTCCCATGAGTTTGCCGATAAGGCCGTCGTAGAGAACTGTAAAAAGTGGCAGCTTTAGTTCATGTGCCAATGCCGCTGCAGTCATCGTCTTGCCAGACCCCGGCGGGCCGACAAGGAGCAACTTGCGGCGAGGTGTCAGCCCATGGGCTTTCAGCCGCTCCTGATGCCGCTGTTCAGCGATCACTCTTCCAAGCCGTTCGTGAAGCTCGTCGGACAAAATCATGTCTGCTAGTCGCGTGTCCGAAAAACGTGCGGCGAGCAATTTCGTTAATTCGCCTTTCGGTTGTGTGATAGGCACCGGACCTGCGCCAATGCGTGCGACGGTCGACGTCTTGCCGCGAGCTGCGTCGATTAGCTCTCTGAGCTCTTGAGCGAGCTTGCCATGACCTTGCCGGGCTTCATGCGCGGCAAGCTGTGTCGCCACGGAGAGGAAGCGACCTTCATCTCCGTCTATATGGCTTTTCAGCAAAGCTACGATGTGTTGTGCCGTGGTCATTTTCTCGAACTAATCGTTGGTCAGCTTGTCGGTGCCATGGGCACCTTAGCGTCTATCCATTTCAATGTGTCAGATATTTCCATTACGCCGTTTCGGAAATGAACCTGTCCACAGATTCTCACTCAGGTTGCAAAGCCTATCGATATATCGCACGAGGCGTTTAACAATTCCTTGTGTCTCTGCCGGGTTGCCGGCCAGTTAGAGTTTTCTCCACGTATACGTTCCCGGCTGATTGACTTTCTCTCCCTTCGCGCCGGGCACCCCCTTCCAATGATACTGACCCCAGGCCATTCCGTAGGGCCACTTCGTGATCTCGATATCTTCGACAATCAGGAAGTGACCAGCTTAGGTGCTCCAGGAACTCTTGGCGACCTTCAGCGGCAGAACCTCACCGCTCTCACGCCAGAGCTGAAAGATGTTCTTCCATTCGGTGTCGGGTTCAGTGTGCAACCGCATCATGGCCCTCTTGGGATTATCTGCACATACGCCTATGTCGCTGTCGCGTTCCTGCCGAGCGTCAAAGTGGTAATGCTCGCCATCTGAATTGCCCTATTCTTTTCGAAACAAAAAGGGAACCTAGCAACTAAATCGGCCATTGAAAACCCTTGATTTCGTGCCTTTTGCGTGGGCCAGATCGTTCCATTTCAAGTACTTGGCATGGTGTAGTCGGTGGATTGAATCTCATCAAGGCGAGCATAGGCAGATTTTGACCTGTGAGTGCGATCAGGTCAGATCCAGCCTGTGTCGACTTGCGTTTTTCGAGAGGAAGTGCGCCTTAGCTTCCGGAGCTATGCCATCGGCTCCAAAGAACCCTTCGATCGTCTGCCAGAGTTTCAAGTGTTTGGTAGCGCAGCGTGCTGACGAGCAATTGAACCAGAATGTCGTGTCGCCGCCGTCACTCAACGGTATGGTTTTCACAGCCTTCAGATATCCTTCGACGACGTCTGGCTCTGGGTTGTGATGCTCGCCGTCACCGCAGAAAATATAGTGGCTGGCACGGATACTCTCGACGAATTTCTTTGAGTAGCTGTTGTCGGCGCCATGATGGGGCACTTTCAGCACGTCGACTTCGAGCCGCTTGTCGTCTCCGATGAATTTCGCCGCGGTCAGGTATTCGAGCAGGCTCTCATCGCCCGCGTCTCCTGTCAGAAGAATTCGGCGGCCATTCTCCTCGACGAGAAGCACGAGGGAGGCGAGGTTGGGGGGAGTGACATCCTTTTCGATCGCGAGTGCCAATTCCTGCGCTCGGCGGGCGACGTCCATCGGTGACACTCCGGAGCGAAGGTCTTCGACATCGCGGCGGTGCCGATTGCGCAGGGTTTCGACGTAGTCTTTCTTTCTCTTCAGCCAGTCGACCCAATCGTTGCGCAACACTTCGAGCTGCACTTTCGTTGGACCCACCACGGTAATGGTCATAGAGCCCAACTCAATCGGCTTTTTGGGACGCGCGACCATGAAGTTTCCGGCAAAGTCTGGATTGAGCGGTATGCTCAACTGATCGTCTCCGATCCGCCAGTTGACTTCGATGGCGTCGCCGACGCTGAGCGCGAGCATCTCGACACGCTCCGCATTCCTCACCATTTCCGGCGTACCCAACCCGGCGGCATTGAGGCCAGCCATCGCGTTGGCACTGGCCGCAAGTGCGCTACCCAGTTGCACGCTTTCGGACTTGCTGATGTCGTCGAGGAGGGCATTGTGCCAGAGCGCTCGAATCGCCGGTGGCCTGGGCATCGCGGGCTGTTTGAACTTCTTGCCCTTGAGCTGCATGTGGTCGAAGGCTCGCCACTTCATCTCGTCATCAAGCATCCGGAGCACGCCACCGATATGGTCGCGGTCGATGTGTGAGACATAAACGACGTCGATTTCCTTTTGCGCCGCCCTGAGTTCGGAGAGTGGGGTCGCGATGAATTCGTCATAGGCGTCCGGTAGGCCGGCATCGGCCAACAGACGCCGGTCATCGCTCGAGGTCAGTAACAGGCAGTCGCCGCTGGCGGCAGGGAAAACTTCGATCTGCATCAACTTTTGCCCTTCATTCGCTTCTGAAGACTGTCGGTCAGGTCATCCACGGGCTGGACCATTCTCACCACCTCCCGCAGGCACGCGCCCGGATCAATGACACCGAAACCAGAGCCGTTTTGCCATTCGTAGCCGGAACCCGGAAGCGGTTGTGAAGTGCGTTGGATGACCCCACCGATCTGGGCGGCAGTGAGTTGCGGGTTTAGCGAGAGCATCAGCCCGGCAACGCCCGAGACATAGGGGCTTGCCATACTGGTACCTGTCATTTCAATCCACTTGTTTTGCGAATCGAAACCGCAGGCCGCGACGATCCCAGTGCCCGGCGCCGCAATCTCTGGCTTCATCCTCCCATCGCGGGTCGGCCCTTGGCTCGAGGACGCGTTGAGCAGTTCCCGCGCCTCATCGAGATTGGCTACGCCGATGACCCGCGGACCGCATGCCAACGAACTCAGCGTCGAATGGTCGACGAAGGTATCCGGTCCAAAGAACGAGGGTAACCGCCACTGCGTGCGTACCCGACCGCGTGACGGGTCGTCCCGCTCGATCCACGCATCGTAGGCTCCGTTACGCACCACCTTGCCGGTAAGCCGCACCTTCCAGCCGCCGGCTGTAATCCCCACGATTGGCTCGCCCATATAGGGACTGAGATAGATCGAAATACGGTTATCCCCATTTTTGGGGTCACTCAGGACGTTGTAGATCGAAACGACTGTGCGATCGGCCAGCAGCAGGTTCTCCACCCTCTGGCCGGGAGAGACCGGCCCGATGCGAATGCCGTTAGGGGTAACGAGCTCAACGTCGAATTCATCCTGTGCGCTGTACCAGATTTCGAGCTCATTCTCGGAAACGTCTTCGACACCGTTGCCAACCACGAGCCATTCCAGATCGCGCCGCAGCGCCGCCGCTGGGATTCGACCGCTGGAATGCACCCGCCCAGACCAGATGCCGGTATCGCCTTCGAATTCCAGCGCATCCTGTCCGGAGTTCCCGGCCGCGACGCAAATCGACCGGCCCGGCTCGGTCATCGATGCGTCGATCCAGCGTGAAAGAAGCTCCGAGCCATCGTGTGCGCCGCCATTGGTGCCGAGGCTGATATTGATCGAAATCGCCTCGATATCCTTGTCAGCCTCCGCCAACGCGAAGAGATACGCCAGACCGTCGACAAGGCAGGTCGTGTCGTAGAACGATTTGCGACGATCGTTGTCAGCGTCGGGGAGCGACAGGAGAACAGCGGCGATCTTTGCCCTTTTGCAGAGACCGGAGCGGCCCGCAGCGATGCTTGCAACATGGGTTGCATGAGAACCGCGGATTTGCTGTGACTGCGGCGCAAGATCGTAGGGTGATACCCGCGCCGCCTTGGCTTCTTTCAGCGCAAAGGCGATGTGCTCGGCCGTGATTTCAGACCCGCGGCTTTGGGCTTTGCTTGCCTTCCCCTCGCTGACGGCGAGTTGCGGTGGGTCGAAAGCATCACCGCCTTGATCCCAGATGCGGATGATACGTGAATTGCCGGCATCGTCCATGAAGTCTTCGTGGGCGAAATCAATGCCACCTACGTCGATTATCCCGATTAACACGTTCTTGCCAATGTCATCGATCGTTCGGTTCTTGCCGGCGACGCCGACTGTGCCGCTATTGTAGAGAACGTAGCGGTCGGCGGATGGTTGGCTGGGGGTGTTGGCGCCAATCTGAGGGTCCGGCGCCCGCAGCGTCTCGGCGAGCTCGATGGATTGCACCACGGGATCCGAGTCGAGCTTTTGGAGGTCCGCGATGCTTACGGTGGCTGTGCCGACACGGCCGTTGCGGCGTGTGACAAGATCAGGAGATTTAGCGCTCTCACGATTCAGAAGGACAAAGACGCTGACCTCGACATCCTTTGGTAGGTCCTTCTGTTTCGGGCCGCGGGCGATTGCTGCGATCTCATGCTTCAGTTGCTTGATGCTGTCGTCGGTCGTCAAGCTGACGATATCAGGCACTTTCAGTTTCTGCGCCGCCGGTTTGAGCCGCACGGCACCGTTCTGCTGCGCGCGCACCGCGTTCACGTTAGAATCGCCGTTTGCCACGCAACGCAGACGACTGTTTAGTTTGCGCATCCGATCAAGTGGATTGGCCATCTCAGCTCAAGGTCCTTTTTCAATCCGAGGATTTTACTGCGACAAGTACTTTCTGAAGTGGGCACACAGTTCTAGAAATCGGCCCATCGGCGCCATGAGATACTGAAGTCGCACGTGAGCGTTTGTGGCGCGTGACGCTTCAATCCGTTGGCAAATCACTCCACACGAGCTAAGCGAGCTAGTTCAACCGGGTAGGCAGATTGAACTGCGTCGGACTGAGGTCCAGTTTCTGTTCAAAAACCTTGAGATCGGTAGGCTCCAGCACCATGCCACCTGAAACATCGCCTCCCTGCGGAAGGGCGCTACCTTGGATGTCTGAAAAGCTGGGAATCTTATTCTCCGGCCAATCGTCTATAGCGTCGAGCTGGATGCGCTTCGGTTCAAGGACAACACCAAGTGAATTCGGATCTAGCCGATATGCTGACGTCGCGAAAATCTCGCGGGTATTCGCAGCGTTACTTTCAATGCTTTCAATCGAGGCGGAGACCGTTCCGGTCGGCAGAACGTCGAGTGTTGCCCCGTCCGACGTCTTGAGATTACGAGCGATTGCATTGAATTTTCCAACTGCGACAGCCAAAGTTTCTGGATTTTCGAGATTAACGCCGGGTGTGGCAACCGTCGCCGTGACAACTATGGGAACTGAAGTGCATAGACTGCCGGTGGGTCCAGCGTGGCACTGCAGTTCGTTCACGACCTTTGTTTCCAGAGTCCAGTCTGGTCCGTACGTCGCGACCGCCCAGTACATTGCCTTTGCTTTCCATTCCGCCACTCCGTTGGCCCGCATGCCATAGTAGAAGTTCCGGTGCGTGTCGTGAGCTGTGCGATTTTGCTTCGTGCAAAAATAATCATGAATGATGGATGCCTTCAGATAAGGCCCTTCGAATGGCCCTCCAATAATCGACCAGAAGGCCTGCGGAATAGAAGCTCCATCCACTTTTTCACCGGCGGGAACGTCCCACTTGAGGCCATTCGGGTCATCGAAGCTGAAGTTGTTTGACAATTCAAATAAAGGTCTCGGATCAGCATTGATGAACTGGCCTGACGGCCCGATCGAGAAGCTGCCGAAGAACTCAGCCGCGTTGATTTCGATCGCGCTGCACGACAGCAGAACTGCGGCCAATGCCACGCGCTTGAAGGAACTGTCTGAACCACTGTTTTTCGCCAAAAGGTCAGGTTGCATGTTTGAAATCCTCTCCAGTCTCAGCTCCGTAAGGTGCGAGCATTTCCCTCCAGGAAATAACCCATGATTGCAAATTCTATTGATGACGTCAAAGAGCATAAAGAGGTTGGATGATTGGCGCGTGCTTCCCACCTCCCGGCAAGATCGTAGCGTCGGCTTGAAATATCTATTAGTCGAAAGGAACGCTGGCTTTATGCGGTCAGCCGACTTGGTCCACCGCCAATGTGGTCGCCGGAAGCGGCTTGATCCGCGACTTTGCATAGACCTTCGGATCGAGCCAGTCGGCCCCGACACTGCACTGCTTTTCCCAAGGCGAGGGATGCGATTAAAGCCTGCGACGTCCCGCGCCCCCATGAGCCAGCCTCTCTGCCTGGCTTCGGAGAACATGGATTGGCGACTAAACAGGCAGGGTCTTTTCCCCTTTGCCAAGACTATGGTAGATCCATGCGTGATCGACCGACCAGCATGACTATACCTCGGCCCAGGACTGCCAAGGCCAGAAATTTCACCGCCAATTGGCGCGAAAGCAGAATTGCTTTTGCAATTATAGCTGGTAGTCTCCCTTCTGGTATAGAGGAGTTATGCGGGCGAGCGCTTGCTAGGGGGAGGGAGACATGCGGGATATTGAGCCGACAGAACATGCCGGCGGGGACGAGATCGACTGTTCGAAGGACCCCATTGGCTCATTGGTCAAGATGTTCGTGGAGTTGACCCAAGGGGAACGGATCAAACGCGGTCAATCTCCAGCGCTCAGGCCGGTTTTTCTCAAGCCCCACGGCGTGGCAGCGGGCGAATTTATCGTTCGCGAGGAGGTGCCGGAAGCGCTCCGGATAGGCCTGTTCGGAAAGCCGGGAGCCCGGTTTCCGGCGTGGATGCGGTTTTCCTCCGATACGGTGCCAACCGTCGGTGATTTTCAGACGACCCTCGGCATCGGCATCAAGCTCTTCGGCGTCGAGGGTGCAAAACTGCTCGACGATCCCGACGACACGACCTTCGATCTCATTCTTCAGAATTTCGAGGTGTTTTTCCTGGATACCGCTGCCGACATGTGTGCCTTTACGAAGGCGGGCATCGTTGACAGGAACTATGACAAGTATCTTGACGCGCATCCGGCAACGAGAGCCTTGCTCGATGCCATGGCAAAGCCTGTCGCAAGTGTCCTGGCGACACCCTATTGGAGTGGCCTGCCGTTTCGCCTCGGATCCGGCGCTTATGTCAAATACAAGCTGGACCCCGTTCTTTCTCTCGCGCCGCTGAAAGAGCGTCCTGATGACCCGACCTACCTTGCTGGTGACTTGCGCAGCCGCCTCAGCCAGGCTGCCGCCGGCTTCCGCTTCATGGTCCAGTTGCGGAGCCATCCCGATGAGATGCCGATTGACCAGGCAACTGTCGCCTGGCCGGAAGAATTGAGCCCTCCGATTCATGTCGCCGATCTCGCCCTCTTCAAGCAAGATATCAGCGCGCGCGGCCAGGCCGAATATGGCGAAAATCTTGCCATGAACATCTGGCGCGTCAACAAGGATCATGAGCCTGTCGGATCGCTTGCCGACGCCCGTCGCGCCGTCTATGCCGCCTCCGCAAAACAGCGCCGGGACGTCAACGGGATTCCGATTGGAGAACCTGACGAACCTCGGCCGGTGATGACGCCTCCGTCTGCCGTCGACAGCGTGATCGTTCTGGCGGCCATCCACCCTGCAATCGGCATTGCCCGCATCGGCGACAGTAAGACTGACTATTTCATCGGGCCCGAACTGGCCGACGCGCCGATCGATCCGGCGTCCGCCGAGACCTACCGGGACGATATCGGCGCCATCAAGCGGCAGGCTGCCCGTTTCAGGATCTACGGCTACAACGCCGCCGGCAAGGTTGTGCGCGAGCTGACCTCTGAAAACGCGCACATCGCCTGGACGGTGCATGTGGCCAACCGGAAAGCTCAATGGTACCAATTTCAGTACGCGCTCGATATCCCGGAAGCCGTAAACGCCGCCGACAACAAGTTCCCGCTTCGCAATGCCGACATCACCGACCGCAAAGCGCTTGCGATCGATCCAGGCCCGAGAAGCATCTCAGGTGCCAACCGTTCGGGTGGCAAGGAGTATGCCTTCGATACCGGCACCTTCCAGGCACGACTGAACAGTCCGGTGACGGTTCCGCTCGGTGAGATTCGCACGGACGACGTCGGCCGGCTGATCTTCCTCGGCGGCTGGGGCAATTCGGAATCGCCGACGAATGCACCGGTTTTCGACGACAAGAACGGCCGCAGTTTCAACAACGCCAATGATTGGTACGACGATACTTCGGACGGGCCGGTCACGGCTGAGGTTTCTATCAATGGACGGCCGGTGCCGGTCACCGGCGCCTGGGTCGTCACGGCGCCTCCGAACTACGCTCCCGGCATTGTCAGCTGGCGAACGATGTATGATGAAATGTGCGACGTATACGTCCAGAGCGGCTGGCGAAAGGTTCCTGAAACACCGTCTTTCGTCGGTGACATTCTGCCGATCCTGTCGAGACTTTCCGGTCTTCAATGGGTCAATGCAGGGTTCGCGGCCTATTTCGCGAAGGGCGGTGCAGTCGATTTCACCAGTTCGGACCTCTTGTCGAGACTCTGTCACAAGCCGGACACGGCGAAGTCGCCGGACCCATATGCCGGCCTGAGACGGGCGATCTACCACAGTTTCCGTCCGGCCAAACCGCGGGTCCCCGAGCCCGTTTCTGGACCTCATGTCTGGCCCTGGATCTATGGCGATGCATTCGGCAGCTTTCCTGCAAATGGCACCGGAAACCTATTGGCGATGACCGGACTGCAGGACGCAATCTTGAGACAATGGGTAGAGGGAGATTTTCACGGCGATTGGCCTCCCGCCAAACCGGGGCCGGCGAGGTTCGAAGATGTGCCCTTGGCCGAGCAGCCAGCAATGCTCGACAAGGCCGCGCTGCACTACTGCCTCGCTGATACTTTTCATCCCGGCTGCGAACTGACCTGGCCGATGCGGCACGCCAGTCTGTATTCGGCGCCCTTCCGGGTACGCGCCCGGCCGGCGAGCGAACCAGAGCCCGACTACGGCAGCGAATTGACGCCTGTTTCGGTCGCCGAGGTCGGCGGTCCACTTTATTCACAACCGCCCGGCGGCCTGACCCGGTGGATGGCCATTCCGTGGCAGGGAGATACGGCTTTCTGCCGATCGGGTTATGATCCTGAATACGATCCATACCTGCCGACGTTCTGGGCTACACGGGTGCCAAACCAGGTCCTTACCGAAGAAGACTATGCCAAGGTGATGGACGGGTCCCTTCCGCGCGAAGAAAGAATCGCGGCTTTCAATCAGCGTCATCACTGGCTGCGGGCCATCATGAAAGGCGGCGTTGCCACCGTCATGATGCGCATGACGGAGCTGTTCGGACAGCTTGGGATTGTCGAGATCCGGCCGGGCATCAAAGGCGATCCCGATTTCCCGGAACAGATCTATGTAGAAAGCCTGGCAGCAGGGCAGGTCAAACTCCTTGCCGTCGAGGCAGCAAAGGTGCTTGCACAAACGCCTCGGCCTCTCACCCATCTCGAAAAAGCCGGCTGGGAAAGCCAAGAACAGCTCGACGCATTCAGGGCCGTCCGTGTCCGAAACCGGTGACGTCCTCATTGCCGGCGCCGGGCCCGCCGGATCGGTCGCAGCTTACCGGCTGGCACGCGCCGGCGCTCGGGTGTCAATGCTCGATGGGTTGAACCCCGGTCCTGCGCGCATAGGCGAGGTTCTCCCGGGCGCAGCATGCCGCCTCCTTGCCGTTCTCGGCTTGGAGAGCGTGCTTCAGCCAGGGGGAAATGCCGTTCTCGACCGCGCCGGTGGGCGGATTTTTGCCTGGGGTTCGGAGCTTCCGATCCGTGAGGATGCTCTCAATGATCCGTATGGTCCTGGATTGAGGCTCGACCGCTGGCGCTTCGATCAGGCCTTGCGACGAAAGGCGATCGAAGCCGGAGCAGAATTTCGGCGTGCGAATGTCGTTTCGATCGAACGCGCCAACGGGGGCTGGTGCTGCACGCTCTCCGACGGCGTGCAGATCGCCGCCCACTGGTTGATAGACGCAACTGGACGAAGTGCTCGTATCGGCCAGCTGCTTGGGGCTAGGCGTCACCGAGGCCCGGCCCTGGTTGCGCTTTATGCCACCGCCGTCCCCTTATCGAATGCAGATGTTGATCGCACCGTCGTTGAGGCGCTTCCGAGCGGGTGGGCGTATGCCGGCAGGCTGGGCGGCCGCAGCTTTGCCGTCGGGTTTCATACGTCGCCACGTGAGGCAGCGGTGATCCGCAGAATGCCTCAGCGCTACGATGAAATCATCCACGCTGCTCCGATGCTTGCAGCCATGTTCAGTTCGTTTGAATTTGACGGCAAACTTATCGCGCGCGACGCCCGCAGCGCCTGGATGGAGCCCCTCAGGGGAGCCTCGTGGATTTCTTGCGGTGACGCCGCGCTAGCCTTCGACCCTCTTGCTGGACAGGGTCTCTTTAACGCCATCCGAACCGGCATGGCGGCTGCCGATGAGATTTCATCGAATATAGACGAGGCGACCGGCTACGAGAATGAACTGGAAAGGGTTTCGATGATCTATCGGGAACGGCGCCATGCACTCTACCGCGCTGAGATGCGATGGACGGACCACCCATTCTGGCGCGCGCACCAATCCTGATACTGCCGGGGCCGCATCCTTTCGATCGGCATCGCCGACTTTTCCAATCGGGCGCGAACCACGCCCAAGCCGGTATCGGTTGGCAACGTCTTGAGATGTTTGCCGAGCTGGCTGCTATCAGGCTCAAGAACAGCCATGCAGTAGATCGTGCCGTCAAACACCCGTTGACAACTTCAGATTTTGAGCGAAGATGAATGCAAGCGCGCTCGTTAAGCTTGGGGGAGGGACAGCGGCGCTCATGCCAGACTGACAAATCATCCGTTTTTTGAGCATTGTTCCGACCCGTGTGGCAGGAGCGTGATGCAGCCGATTGTCTTCGCCAAATCCCAAGATTTGAAGGCATCGGCGGGAGGCAGTCAAGGGTCCGTGAAGCTGGGTAATTGCAGGCCCAGCCGGGTCTTTGCACTGGTTGGAAGGAGGGACAAGCAATGAGTGAGGGCATACCGCTACCGTGGCCGATACCGTGGTTCGTCGACCCCGGCGCAGCGACCGTCAAGGATGTCAGGGACGCGGGCGCGTTCTCGCAGACGTCTCTTCT
The DNA here is from genome assembly GCF_019685025.1 of Rhizobium sp. NZLR8. NCBI lineage: Bacteria > Pseudomonadati > Pseudomonadota > Alphaproteobacteria > Hyphomicrobiales > Rhizobiaceae > Rhizobium > Rhizobium sp. NZLR8. The sequence goes on from NZ_JABDVY010000021.1 coordinate 21,401, forward strand.
CGACCTAGGCTCTCTTTCACAACTTCCATACTGGGGGAATGTGCATGCCGAAGCCGATCGGCTCAGTCAGGAATTTGGGAAAAGACTGCCGGCGGCCACTGTGACCGAACTCTATCTTGTTCAAGGCGTTTCTGAGATCAAGAACAGTCCGGATAAGTCCTTCCCACCTTTCGCGGTCATCTATCCTCCGGAGTTCTTGTTTGTCCTTGATGTTGGTCTCGATTGTCTCGTCGGTGGCAGCGTCTTGTGGAAGAACGCCTATCTCGGCGATCCCGGGTTTCCCGAAAAGCGCGATATTGCTCTCAGAAGCATTCGGGCGCGTACGCCGTCAGCACTGATTTTTCCAAAGATTGCGGGCGAACTGATGATCGGACTGAAGGAGGGCACTGACCTCACTGAAGCCAAGACCGCTTTTAGCGATTTTGGGCTGCGAAATATCTCGATGCCAGGAACGTTCGTCACGGCGACCTGCTCACCGTTTCAGGAGCCTTCGGTCTGCCGGGAACTCGAAGCTCAGTTCGAATTCGTGAAATATGCGGAGATGAACGGTGTCGTGCGGCTTGTCGACTTCGCGCCGGGCTGGACGGTGAAAAGGTTGATGTAGGGATAGCTCGAGCCTGCGCTGGCTACAAATGGGGGAGGGGACAGATATGGATCAGGAAACTTTTGAAGGTGTCGCGGAAACGCTCGAACAGGCGCTTGCGGCAGCCCATATGCAAATACCCGTGATTACAGGGAATGACTTTACCCTATCCCGAGTCATCGACTGGGGAATGCAGTACGGGGGTTTCAACCCGCAAACTCTTTTCTACGTCCGCGTGGTTGCCGATCGCGATAGCGCATTCAAGACCAAGACTTGAGTCCAGAGGATATGGCCACCTCTTGGTGGCCGGACACACGTGGTGAGGATAGGTATGCCGAATTTGGGTCTCACCTGCTTTATCTTAGCCGCCGCAAGCGCGACACGCCGAACTGCTACTGGTCGCGGCGGCCTTATCGCTATCAATTCTGGGCAGAGCACGGAGCCGGTGATCGATGTCGCTGCTGGCCACCCCGAAGAGCCTATTGGTGATAGTCGTTGCAGGTCTTCAATTGAACTGTTGATCCGGCGCTGACGGTCACGGAATGCCCCGCCGTGTTACGACTAGGGAATTTGAGACGGAGGGCTCTTGCAAAAACGGGGCGTGGGTTCTGATTCCTTCAAGGCGGCTAGTTAGCGGGCGGCAGCTGTCCTGGACGTTGACTCGGTGCTGATGGCGATCGCCCATTTCCGGCCAGTCACCTGCGGAGGTCACATTGGCTTCTGTCTAGCAAGGCCGACGCCGATAGCGCCGGCCGAAAATAAGTATTGGATGAGGCGACATTAGACTTCCTCGTAGTCTCCGCGATCGACCCGGATGAATCCTCCTGCGCCTAGTGCTTCCGGCGTCATGACCTGCGGCTCCGCAAAGTCGGGGAGGGTGCGAAAGCCACTCTCCCAATCGTTTTCGAAGATCCTCATGAAATACGTCGCGATACCCTCATGTGTAAGCCACACGCCGGCCTCGCGGTTTTTTGAGACGGCAGCATCTGACCAGTTCTGGGAACTGATCAGCACGCTCTTTCCGTCCACGATGATCATCTTGTTGTGGCAATGAACAAACTCATCCGTGTTGATGAAGCGGATATGCTCGCCGAGTTCGAGCCCGTAGGTCTTCGAGAGATTGTCCAGATTTCGCTGCTCCTTCGGGAGATCCTCTTTATCGAAGATCTTGCCGAGGACGATCCGGATTTCGAGTTCAGGCGAGACCTCTTTGGCCTTCGCGATCGCCTGCATCAGGCGCGTGACGTTTGTTTGGGTCGAGCGGATGTATTGCTGCTCAATGAGAATGGACTTTTCCGCCTTCGCCAGAAGGTCCGGTATGACATCCATGTAGTTGTCGGGGCTGAGAACTGGCTGCACGCTCAGCGGACCCTCGAGGTTGAAGGTTTCGCTCGGGAAGAGATTGGCAGGCCTGCGCGTGGGAGCGCGTTCGACAAGGAAAAACTCGTCTTCGACAGGTCGCCGGAGCATCTCCGGAACCGCATCCACGAGGGCCATGTCGCTCTCGAGCACATCGGCAAAGAAACTCGCCAACTTTTCAGACTGGATCGCGAGACCGGTGTCACGATTGCCGGGTCGGAAACGCCCAGCGCGGGCGCCATCCTCAACGTTCATCGGGATGCTGTTTGTACTGTAGTTTCCACTTTGAACCAAAACCCACTCGCCATCGATGACTATGACCTTCTCGTGGGATGACGTAAAAACGCGGACACTGGAGTTCGCGCACGAGGGCGCTGATACCCCTCGAACCCCCATCTGGACGAGCCGGTCGAACAACTCGCTTTCGCCTTTGCCATCGATATCAAGCATCAGCGACACCTTCACTCCTCGCGCCATTGCCCCAAGAAGCAGATCTTCCATATAGGGTGCCGTGAAGTCATAAATTCCGATCAAGACCGAATGCTCGGCGGCATCAATCATTCGCTTTGTGACGGCGAATGTAGAATCCGGTGAGGCGTAGGCGACGATCTGGCCGTCTACCTCGAAGCTTGGCACCTCGCGCTTTTCGTAGCCCTCCAGACGGCAGTTCCGCGGAACCATTTCTGGCGTCGCTATGGCCACAGTTGCCTCCCAAGCGAGCGCTTGAGGCGATGCTATAGCGGGTCCCCGAGTTTTCAGAACATATGACGGCATGCATTCCGCCTCTTCGGCTATTGCGGTTCGAACGGCTCCGCTTTCTGGATTACGACCGGTACTTCCACGTCATTTCCGTGGTGCTGGACGGTAAGTGCTCCTGGAAGCTTTACTTCGTCCTCTGCTTGGGCATAAATCACCACCACCCAGCCCACTTGGCCGAAGGCATCACCCTTCTCAACGCCGATCGCGTGCGCGCCGACCTTGGCGAGCTCGTCGGCGTGCTGTTGTCTTGCCAGATTGGCTTCATCGAGGGTGGCCACGATGCCTCTCAAAACTTGAACTTCAGTGCGTCCATTACAGTGCGAATTGGGGTGAAAATGCTTCCCTTCGGCGAGCCGGAGAAATGCAGGCCGACCACAGCGCCTTCGTCCGAAACGACCAATGCCCCGGAATCCCCGCTGGCGGTGTAGGTATCACAGAGGACCTGGCCAGAAAATCCGACGACACCCACACCAGGATACTTCACCAGAACCCGAAAATCGACGTCGCGAACGACGGACTGGGTATCCCCTGTGGTCCGCCCGCGCTTTTTCACGACCATATCTCTCGCCGGTGTGGCGACCTTAAGCGGCGTCGCTGCCGCCCAGATCTCACTGTCGACGTCGCCTTGTTGACCCGCGTCGATCTCGGCAAGCGCTGCATCGACAGTATTGGTAAAGCTGTTATTTCCAACTGTGAACGGAGAAAAGGCACTGAGCTTGGCAACCACATTCGTAGGGTCGGCCCCGCCGTCCGCAAAACCAGGATATAGGATCGCGTCACCAAGGCTTGCTAGGCCCGCATTGGCCAAGACGTGGGAATTGCTCAACATGAACCGTTTCCGGCCCTTCCGCACGATTGCACCAAGGGTCCCGGCTTCGATGTCCTTATGTCCGACGCTGAAACCACTTTGCAGCGGAGAGTTTTGAACGTTCTCCTGCGGAACGACCTCTCCGATTTCGACTACATCCGTATAGACAGCGCGACCATTCGCGGCTGCCATGACGGGTGGGAGAATCTGATCGGGCCGCAAATCGGCCATCGGCAGCTTTTCGCGCACATAAAAGACGATTCCAAGCTCATTTGTCCGCTCGCTGCCCGTGACCTTCCGTGCGATGCCTTCCCCGACAATATTTTCGTCTTCAAAGATTGTTCGCACGCGCTCGTAGTGCTGTCGCGTGGTCGCGCCGAGCGCCTCTGGCGCCGCGATCTGCGGCTCGGTAACACGATCTAGAATCTCGATTAAAGTCTTTGGCGTCGCCAAGGCTGCTCCTCCAAAACCCGGACCGATCTACATCCTACACGAGAAATCATGTCGCGACTATGAAAGCGTCAATGGCAGAGGCACTTCGAGCAACAGGCCCGAGGTACAGGGCGTTGGAGAAATATGTTGTTTCCCAGAAGCAGGTTCAGCGCAATTTAAACGGTAGGTGATTCAGGAAACCGGACAGTCGCTGGAGCCCTTGGGTCGCAATGAAAGGAATCAGGATAACGCCCCTCCGGCGGACGCTTCCGAATTCGTCGCCCGATCCTCGTTTCCCTCCGAATTTGCCGCACCCGCTTCGATAAAGACCCGACATCAGCGGCGCTCCGCAAGACGAATGATCGAAAGCACGCCCCCACCAACCAGAAGCGATACCGGCACGAGGAATGCCCAAGGTTTTGGTGGTGCTGGGGTCGACCCAAACAGCAGATCAACGAAATTGATCGTAAAGGCAGGAAAGTCGAAGCGTAGAAAGAACGCGATCCACTGCGCTCCTACGAGTATGCAGCCCAGAAAAACCCCGTCCCATAAATCGTGCCGGCGGACGCGGCGCAGCTGCTGCAGAAGAATGGGGACGACGCTGACGGAAACAAAAGCAATTGGCAATCCGCTCAATGAATCCGCCCAGGATGTGGTTGCAATAAACCAGTCGACCATATTGGAGTGCATGGCCTGACCGTGTCGATAGGCTGACTCCAGTGCCTCGTTTGCGCCGGGTACCGTAAGCCAGGTCAAGAACGAGAGTGTCAATTCGACAAGGCGGGTGCCGCCAAACAGGGGGAGGAGATAGACCGCCTGCATGGCCGCGACGAACAGCACTCGCGTACTTATCGAGAATCCCGGCAATGCACCGCTGCCAGCCAAAACAAGGGACAGGGCGATGTTCATCAGCAAGGCGGAGCCGCATATCAACTGGCCGATGCATCCGATCCAGAACAACTGCGGCATGAGCAGTAGTGCCGGGTTGAGATACATTAGCGCAGGTAACATCATAGACATTGCGAAATATCGAAATTTAGGTGCCGCAAGCCGGTCAGGGCGCGTTAGGATTTTCAGGCGGTCCACCGTAGGAGGATGCGTTACCGCCGGATCAAATAGCGACTTGAGAATGTCCGGCCATGTCGATGACGCGACGGCGCCGTCGTCTCGAAACGTCGCAACAAAACTCTCCAGGCCGCCACCGAAGTGCGCAGCCATCAGGTCAGCACGGGTTTCGATCAACGACGAGATGAACCCGGCATAGCGCCGCAATATGAATAGGCTGATCGGAGCGGGAATGAGCATGAGGACGCAGGCCAGCAAGGAACTGAAGGGGCCAGCGATGCCGTTCGGAGTCGCGTCCCCACTCAAAAGGCCTGCAAGTTCGTCATAGACCCACCAGCCCCAATAGGCCGCAGCGAAAGGGCCGATTATTGCCAGCGTGCAGATGATTGATGACCGAGCGACGAGGAAGGCTCGATCGATGCTGGCTATGCGGCGGACGTCGCCGCACCACACGTGCGCCATCTCATGCAACAGAATGAAATCCACGATCTGTTGCTTTGAGCGAACATGGGTCCAAAGGGCGTGGCTCACCGCGATGGCCGGATTGGGAATGTCGGCGAGCGCTCGCGCACCGACGAATTTGCCGGCGTAATACCATGAAATTTCAGGGACGCCCGCCCCTGGTTTCGCAAATTGGAGCCAGAGTGAGCCAACACGTTCCGCAAGAATTTCCGCTTCGTCATCCTCGAACTCGGTATCGCTGCGCTTGGATGCTGGTCCGTAGAGGAACAAGCGCCAGCCTGATCGAGCAACACCGGTTTTTGCCAAACGTAGATGAAGGGGGACACTGCAGCCCATCAGCAAAGTGACGCCGCAAGCGGTGGGCAGAACCCAATGCGACGAAATGCCAAGGAACGAGGAGATGGCCATAGACACCGAAAACGGCAGCGAAAATGCGACGAGAACGATCCCAAATACAGGTACAAGAACCCAGCAGAAAATTGCCTCATGAATGGCAATTTCGCCCCGGAGCCCGCGAATGAGTGAGGGGACGCTGCTGTTGCTGTCCGGCGCGCTAATGGCGCAGCTCGGCGGCAAGTCGGGTGGTGTCACGCAAAGCCGCCTTCACTCTATCAACTTCGGCAAGTTCAATTCCCAGTCGGTTAGCCTCCGATTCCAGACGGGCTTCGATCTCAGCAAGCAACGGTTTGCTCGCGGGCCCTTCCAGTTGCGCCAGGAAATGCGTGCGGACCACGTCGGTCGTCAACTCTGCGGCTTTCGTCGCCAAACCATCCGTAAGTTTTTTCAGATAGGCCGACCAGAATGCCTTCAGGGCTTCCAATACCACGATTGTGAGTACCGACCCGACAATCTCCATGCCGAAGTCGTTCGGTCGCTGCTTGGTGTTGGCCTCGGCATCGTCGAGCGGGACACCGGCCTCGGCCCTCTTACGCATCTCTCGGACAAGCGCCCGGCTTTCGGGGTCGCCACTCAGCTTGAACAGCTTGTCGCTGAGCCACAAGGCATCGTCATCTATTTCGCGCATGGAAGCTCCCGCAATTCAGCTCGATCCTTGGTTCAAGACTGGCTCAAGTCTGGAATCGACGCAAGTCGTACACCGGCTTGGCCATGAACAAGGCCGCGGCTTCCGCGGCGGCAAAAACACCTCCACCTATTCTGGCGACGTTCGAAGAGGCGCTTGCGCAATTGTCCGATGGCTATTTGGCGGTCGGCCATGGGCCGTGACCGTCAAGCGCTCGGAGGATGGCAAACGGATCTGGCTCTACGGCGAGGAGCTTGGCGGAACAGATATCGTCAGCTTCAACGTCTATCGATTGGCTGGGCCGGGGTCGATATTGAAGCCGTGCGAAATGTCCTCCGCCAAGGTGATCGAGTTCGTTCTCGGTTTCGAGCCAAGCATAAAGAAGCCTCCGTCTCCACCATAGTGGCCGAAAGATGAGCACAGGATCCATATTGCATTGCAGCAAGTGCATGGCTGCACTGCGATCTGAGCGCTGGCGCTCGAGGCAGCCTCTGGTATGTTCGCACCAACGAAGCAATGCACCTCCTCCCGCAGAGCTTCGTGTTTCAGGCGACCCACTCCTCCTCCCAAGGGGAGCCTGACGGAACAACGGCACTCCTCCTCCCAGCCGGTGTTCAATATTTCGAGAAGCCTGCCGCACCTCCTCCCGCGGCAGGCTTTTTCGTTTTCCGATCCATTCAAGCTTTGAGTTCAGCTGTCAAAGCAGACTGGCCTGTTCCACCGGCTCTCCGGATTTCGACACGATCGTGGATCCGTATGGTTCGCGGGACGAGATGATCAGCGCGTCGTTGGGTAGTGGACGGGCCAGTTCCCTGGCCTCTTCCCAGGGTGCCCGCATCCAGGTGTCGGTCTCTTCCTTGGTGAGCAACAGGACCGGCATGGCCTTGTCATGAATCGGCTTCACCAGGTCGTTGGGATCCGTGGTCAAAAACCCATAAAGATCGTCGGTCGTCAGGCCGTCCCTGACCTTTCGGACACTCTGCCATTGCGGCACATGAGAGGAATGGGAATATTATCCTGAACATGAGAAATCCGCAGAATACCCATGGGAATCAGCCCTCTAGCGGCCAGCGGATTTTTTTCCGAGCGTTTGGGAGCGCTAATCCCTTTGTGTGAATTGCGGGGACAAGTCGGTATCGCCCTTTTGCCGCGCGGGACGGAGCTTTGCACAGCAGTTTGCGTTTGTTTGCTGCGCAGTACATATAGACATTTCCGCGGATATGCGGCATAAGAGCTATATTTGCTGCGCAGGGAATATCTATGGAAGAGTCCGTAGCCTTCGATATGTTGAGTGAGTTGACGGCCAGCCTCACGGAGGCAGGCGGGGAAATCACGTCCGAGCCCATGTCTGAGTCGCAGATGGGAAACTCTCACGCAGATTTCCTTATAGATGCGCGATTTTTTGATGCGCCTCTCAAACTTGTTGTCGAGGTCAAAAGATCAGCTTTTCCAAGAGACGTCAGGGAAGCAATCTGGCAGCTGAAGAAATACATTGCCGCCATGCCGCCAGGCAATTCCAGAGTTCTCCCCCTATTGATGGCCGATACCATTTCCCCAGGCGCACGTGCACTCCTGCGCGAGGAGAAGATCGGTTATTTCGATCGTAGCGGCAGTCTCTATCTTTCGGCCGACAATCTCTTTGTTCTCGTCGAAAAGCCAGCCTCGAAGCAGCAGGCTCGATCGCTCAACAATCTGTTCGTTGGAAGTCGCGCAAAGGCCCTCCATGCCGTCTGGACATTTAAGGACCAATGGTTCGGTGTGCATGAACTGGCCGAGCGGGCATCCGTATCTCCCACAACTGCATCCCAGGTTCTTATCGAACTAGAGCGCCGCGAATGGGTGAGCTCCAAGGGTGCCGGTCCATCGAAGGAAAGGATACTCTCCAATCCCCGCGCGCTGCTTGACGAGTGGTCTTCCTATGTCGCTTCGATCAAGCCGAAGCCGCTCCGCTCGTACTATATGCGGATGACCAATATCGATGAGGCGATCCGTGAGATTGACCGCATCTGCGATGAGACGGGAGTTCGCTACGAAATTTCCGGGCTCATGGCCGGGCAGATCCATGCACCGCACCTCTCGAAGATATCCCAAATCCATTGCCGCATCGATCATGGCGGCGAAAGCCTTCTTCGAAAACTGGGAGCAAAGGCTGTCAAAGAGGGCTGGAATCTGGGAGTTATAGACTCTAATCCACGCCACGACTTTCTGTTTCGCCAACGGGTCGGTCATGTCTGGGTCACAGATCCACTTCAAACCTACCTCGATCTCCTGCAGCTTGACAGCGGTCGCTCAAAGGAACTGGCCGACCATCTTCGGCTGACAAAACTCGCGGTACCCGAATGACAAAGCCCCAGATACTGACTGAATACAGTGCCGATGTTACCCGCGACTGCGAGCGCGTCCTGGTTATGCTCTTCAGCGGCCTCGGCCCCTGGCGTGATTCCGTCTTTCTGGTCGGTGGGCTTGCACCGCGCTACATCGTCACCAAGAGTCCGCCTGACGTCCCGCCTCATGCAGGAACCGGTGATATCGATGTCGTCGTCGATCTGTCGATCCTCGCCGACACAGAGGCATACCGGACGCTCGAGCAGAACCTCAAAAAAATGGGTTTCGAGCGTGCGCAAAATGACAAGGGCAATAAGGTCAACTGGCGTTGGCAGACCATGACCGAGCACGGCATTCTCGTCATTCTGGAGTTCTTGGCAGACGATCCGAAGCTCCGGGGTGGCGCGTTGCAGGAACTGCCGACGGAAGGAAATGTTTCTGCGGTGAATATCCCTCACGCGTCGCTCGTGTTCGGGCACCACGATCGGATGGAAGTCACCGCTGATCTGTTGGGTGAAAAAGGCCGCTCGACAGAATCCATCCTCTACGCCGATATCGTGGCATTCACATGCCTCAAGGCGTTTGCCTTTGATCACCGGCGTGAGCGCAAAGATGCGCACGATCTCGTCTACTGCCTCGAACACGGAGAAGGCGGGCTCGCCGGCGCAATCGCCAAATTCCAAGAGGTTCTGAAAGGCAACGATCGGGAGGTCATCGAACGTGCCCTGACGCTTTTGCTCACCCGCTTTTGTGATCCGGCGCCAGACGAAGGCTACCTGCGCGAAGGCAACGTTGCCGTGGCGCAGTTCGAAATTGAAGGTGCTGCAGACGACACGGAAATCAGAGAAGCCCGGATTTTGCGCCAGCGTGCCGTCAATGACATCATGCTCGAGTTTTTAAGCGCGCTTGGTATTGCGTTCAAGTGATGCTCGGAGCGCGGGCCGCAGGCGGTGAACTCGACGTCGAGCATCATCGCCCTCCGGCCAACGCGGCCAGAAAGCGCAGGATTTTTCCGCACCACAAATGGCCGAACACGGCCAAGACGACGAGGCAAGTGCCATTATATGTGCGGCTACCGCGCGACTCCATCAAGCAAGAAAGCATCAGTTGCCCGAGCTGCTTCCACTGGCGCAATGGTTTAACGCAATCTTGGATCGACCGCGCCAGGGTAGGCGCGTCTTTGAACGGAGGCACCGTAGTCGGTAGTCAATATGGTCGCTGCTCCGCTGGCCTATGCGAGTATTCCGACTGTTGCGACTTGTCACAAAGCATCGCGAAAGGCGCACCTAAACATACCACTTACTGGATCAGGCGCACGTCACTTGTAACCGGCAGCGTCCCCGGGGTAACGCTGAGCGCAACAAGCTGGGCGAGGATCGAAAAGACTTGTTTGGTGTTTTCGGCGCCCCTCTCTGGGACGCAATAAGCCGAGCCACGGTAGACTGTGGCGGCAAAGCAGTTGTGCGATCGTCCCCGAGTGACTTTGATAATCGATGTGTCGGTCGCCCGCCGAAGGGCCTCCTCCGTCTGGAGCCTGAAGGCATTGGGGTTGGATCGCATCAATGCTCCAAGATAACGAAAGACAGCAAAAGGCGAGCGCAGGGAAATGGAGAAGGTGAAGGAAGCTTCACCTTCTATATCGTTGTGAAACCTTACTACGAGGTCCTTCGGCGTCGCGCCCGTGCCCGACCAGTTCGCGCTGCAGATCTGGCCAGGGCCCTGACGGACTAGGTTGCGCTTGAAGGCGTCGTCGCTGTGTTCGGGTCGGTCCCTGATTTCATAATCACGATCGATGCCAACTTCTGGATGTCTGCAAGCGACGCTCAGGCCCGCGCCCTCATGGAGCATGAGCTATCGCACTGTGCGCAGGAGCTCGACGACTTCGGAGCCCCGAAGTTCCGCAAGCGTCGGATTCACCCGAAGCCGCGCACAACGCCAGGGTCGCAGAAGCCCAAAACAGCCTATTTTTGCGCCATTACGATGACCCGCTGGCAATAAATTTCATTTTTTTATGGACATCGAGCGTATATCCACCTACATAGCGTTCAACGCCTCCGCCGAAGCGCTGGTTTCGAATGGAACATGAAGCGCCGAACGCAGACGTTACTGTCGAGGATTGCCATTATGGCAGAGCCATACTTGGATGGCCAGATACGTGATTAAATCAATAACGCTTTTCTACATTGAAAACACAACCGACACTTGGAAATGCACAGCAAATACTGTCGTCTCGACAAGCGTCGGCTAAAAAAGGAGAATGCCTAGCCTCTTGAGCTCGGCGCCCAAATTATATGAATTCTGCAACTGAAAAAGACGCGCCGACACAATCGGCAACGACCAAGATCAGCCTCAAGAACATCTACAAAGTCTTCGGCGAGCATCCGAAAAAAGCCTTCGCACTACTGCGGGCCGGAAAGACCAAGTCTGAAATTCATGCAGCAACGGGCTGCTCGATCGGCGTCAACGACGCCAGTTTCGATATTCGTGCCGGCGAGATATTCGTGATCATGGGCCTGTCGGGCTCCGGCAAATCAACGCTGCTGCGCCTTCTCAACCGACTGATCGAACCGAGTTCCGGATCGATCGAGATCGATGGCCGCGACATCACCGGCATGTCGCGCAGCGAGCTGATCGCGCTTCGCCGCCGCGACATCAGCATGGTCTTCCAATCCGTTGCACTGCTGCCGAACCGCACGGTCCTCAACAACGCCGCCTTCGGTCTCGAAGTCGCCGGTGTCGGCGAGGCCGGCCGCAAGCAGAAGGCACTGGCGGCGCTGAAGGCCGTCGGCCTCGATGGCTATGCCAACAGCCGCCCGGACCAGCTCTCCGGTGGCATGAAGCAGCGCGTCGGCCTTGCCCGCGCACTGGCCAGCGAGCCGACGATCCTGCTGATGGACGAAGCCTTCTCGGCCCTCGACCCGCTGATCCGCACGGAAATGCAGGACGAACTGGTTCGCCTGCAGTCGGAACACAGCCGCACCATCGTTTTCGTCAGCCACGATCTCGACGAGGCGATGCGCATCGGCGACCGGATCTGCATCATGCAGAACGGCAATGTCGTGCAGGTCGGCACGCCCGACGAAATCGTCACCCAGCCGGCCAACGACTATGTTCGCTCGTTCTTCCGCAATGTCGATGTCGCCCATGTCTTCAAGGCCGGCGATGTTGCCCGCAAGTCGCAGGTGACGATCATCGAGCGCGAAGGCGTGTCCGCTGCCGCAGCGCTCGAGCGAATGAAGAACTACGATCGTGAATACGCGATCATCCTCGGCCGCGACAAGACCTATCACGGCATGATCAGCCAAACTTCGCTGATCGAGAAGATGCGGGCCAAGGCAGCCGACCCCTATCGCGGCGCTTTCCTGACCGAGATCCAGGCCATTCCGGCTTCCGAGCCTTTGTCGAACGTGCTCGGCAAGGTCGCCGCTAGCCCATGGCCGGTACCCGTCGTCTGCGATCGCAACCGCTATATCGGCTCCATCAGCAAGTCGGCGCTGCTCGAAACGCTCGATCGCGCCAGCTGACCCCAAACACATCGGATATACTATGAACTTCGATATCGGAAACGGCATCGACGCTGCCGTCAATTACGTCCTCGACAATTTCTCACCGCTGCTGGACGCCATCGCCGCGACCATCGGCTTCGTCACGGATGGCATCCAGAATGCCCTGCTGGCTATCCCCATGCCTGTCGGCATCGCGATCTTCGTGATCCTGTCGCTCTGGCGTGTCGGCATCGGCTTTGCGGTGTTCACCGCGCTCGGCCTGCTGCTCGTCAATCACATCGCCCTCTGGGGCCCGATGATGGAGACACTATCGCTGGTGATCGCCTCGACGCTGATCGCCATGCTGGTCGGCCTGCCGCTCGGCATCTCCATGGCGCGCAAGGATTCCGTCGCCGCCTTCGTGCGCCCTGTTCTGGACCTGATGCAGACCATGCCGGCCTTCGTCTACCTGATCCCGGCCGCGATGTTCTTCGGCCTCGGTGCCGTACCCGGCGCGATCGCCACGGTGATCTTCTCGATGCCACCGGTGGCCCGCCTCACCAATCTCGGCATCCGCCAGGTGGATGGCGAATTCATCGAGGCCGGCAATGCCTTCGGCTGCACCGCTACGCAGTTGCTCTTCAAGGTGCAGTTGCCGAATGCCCTGCCCTCGATCATGGCCGGCATCAACCAGACGATCATGTTGTCGCTGTCGATGGTGGTGATCGCCTCGATGATCGGTGCCGGTGGCATCGGCAACACGGTACTGACGGGCATCCAGCGTCTCGATGTCGGCACCGGCTTCGAAGGCGGTATCGCCGTTGTCATCCTGGCCGTCATTCTCGACCGGATCACCCAGAGCCTCGGAAAACCCCGCGCCGCCTTCTGGCTGGGACTGTTCCGCAAGACCGAGCGCGAGGAACTGGCGACCGCTACCGCCTGACCCCCGCGTCAGACCAATGCGGGCAACGACCCGTCTAATGCGAACCTTCACAAAAGGAGCACATATGTTCAAAACACTCGCAACCCTCGGCCTCGCCGCCGCCCTTCTCGTTGGCACCGTCACAGCGACCATGGCTGCGGATGCCAAGCCGGTGAAGATCGGCTGGGCCGCATGGTCCGACGCCGAATTCGTCACTAAGCTCGCTGCCAGGCTGATCGAGACCAAGCTCAACCAGAAGGTCGAGCTTGTGCAGGCAGACGTGGCGCCGCTCTACCAGGGTGTCGGCCGCGGCGATCTCGATGCGATGATGATGGCCTGGCTGCCGCAGACCCATGCGGACTATTATGCCAAGGTCAAGGAGAAGGTCGAGACGCTCGGCACCGTCTATGACGGCGCCAAGCTCGGCTGGGTCGTCCCGGACTACATTCCCGCAGACCAGATCGGCTCGATCGAGGATCTCAAGAAGGAAGACGTCCAGAAGAAGCTCTCCGGTACCATCCAGGGCATCGACCCCGGCGCCGGCCTAACGCGCCTGTCGGAGAAGGCCGAGAAGGATTACGGGCTGGGCAGCTACAAGCTGCAGATCTCCAGCGAAGCCGGCATGCTGACCACCGTCGATCGCGCCGTGCGCGGCGAAAAGTGGTTCGTGGCCACCGCCTGGAGCCCGCACTGGATGTTCGGCAAGCACCAGCTGCGCTACCTCGACGACCCGAAAAAATCGTTGGGTGAAGCCGAGCACGTCGACATTCTGGCGCGCAAGGACTTCAAGTCGGAATTTCCCAAGGTTGCCGACTTCCTGTCGCGCATGAAGCTGCCGATTCCCGATCTGGAAGCGGCGATGTTTACCGCGCAGCAGAGCTCCTATGATCAAGCAGTCGACAAGTACATTGCCGACCACCCCGACCAGGTGAAGAGCTGGATCGGCGAGGAAGGCTGATCTCCGACATCATGCTCCAGCACCATCGTGCTGGTGAGCATCTTCGCAAGATCGAGCAGGAGCGACAGTTGTATATCGACAGCCCGGACACGTTCTACACGACTGACGACACCATCGGCGGCCGGATATCGCTGGCGCGCGACGCGAACGGCCTGTCGGTCGAAGCCGCCGCCCTCGCAATCGGCATCGCGGCAGGCACCTGGATCGACTGGGAAAACGATCGTGACGCTCCCTTCCCCGACCGCCTCGTGATGATTGCCGAAGCGCTCGGGGTCAGCCTGGCGTGGCTCGTCAGCGGACGTGGCGAAGGGCCAACCTGGATCACCAGTGACAACGCTTCTGCCTTTCGTCCGGACTGACGGCCAACGGCCGCGCCAAACGATTTCAGCAGGACAAGGAACGACATCGATGGATACCAGCACAATCACATCCCAACTGACGCAGAACATACCTGGGGCGCCGACCCTGGAAGCAGGATCGACAACCGGCCAGCCGATCGATCTCTCCGCCATGCACGCCCTCTATTCGGATATGGGATGGCTGATCGCCGAGCGTTTTTCATCGCTTGAAGACCGCCAGAGGGTATTCGAGCTGATCGAGCTCGGCATGCGAAGCGGTGACCCCAAACTGAAGCATGCGGTATCGACCGGCTTGATCGAAGCGATGATTTCCCGCACCGGCGCGCAGCCGGCGAGGTGGCGACAGATCTCGGCGGAGCTCGGACCGTTGTCCGTTGCCTATATCCACGGATAGCTTTTTCCCCTGCCAAGTTCCGCCCATCTCGGCCGGCATCAGCGTGGATCGCAGATGCCGGCCTGTTCGTCTTCGGCCAGCCCCCTTCCTCGTGGCGTTGTTGCGTGGATCACCCGGCGACTGATATTGAGCGGTTGTTTGCAGTCTCCTGATCCGGATTTCGACGATGCCGCACACGTTCGATGCCGATCGGCGGGACAAGATTGCCAAGCAGAAATATCAAGTGACGAATTGGCCGGCATATATTGAAAGCCTGCGTCAACGTGGTGATTTGACCATCTGGGTGAAGGATGAGGCCCTGTCTTTATGGACGGCGCGGAGGCGGACATCGCGGGGTGGTCAGCCGAAATACTCGGATCTGGCGATTACGTTGTGCTTGACCCTGCGCGTCGTCTACGGGCTGGCGCTACGCCAGACCCAAGGCTTGATGCGCAGTGTCGCGGCGCTGATGGGGTTCGATATTGCCGTGCCTGACTTCTCCACCCTGTCTCGCCGGAGCAAAGGGCTGGCGTTGCCGTCGACAAAGTCCCGACCCGCAACATCAGGTCCGGTCCATCTGGTTGTCGACAGCAGCGGCTTGAAGGTCTTCGGCGAGGGCGAGTGGCTGGAAAACAAGCACAAAACCAAGGCCAAACGCAAAAGATGGCGCAAACTGCACCTTGGTCTCAATCTTGTCAGTGGTGAGATTGTTTGTTCCGATCTGACCGCGGATGATGTCGGCGATCCGACAGCGTTACTAGGACTTCTGGACCAGATCGGTGGCCCCGTCGAGAAGTTCATTGCCGACGGCGCCTATGATGGAACGCCAACCCGAGATCTTCTGGCGACACGCTTTGGTGAGATCGTGGAGGTCATTATCCCACCTCCCAAGACTGCCGTTGCCAGCCCTCAATCGGTGCTGGTTCCATCTGTCCGCGATCGCCATATAGCAGAAATCCAGACCAAAGGGCGGATGGCATGGCAGAAATCCACCGGCTACAACAAGCGCGGTCGCGCTGAGACCCAGATGGGTCGACGGAAGGCTGTGATCGGGCCCAAACTCAAAGCCCGAAATTTTGACAATCAGAAGACTGAAGCGAAGATTGGCGTCCGTGTTCTTAACAGGATGACAGAACTTGGCCGGCCCAAGTTCGAGCGCGTTGCATGAAAAATGCAGTGGATAGGGTTGCCTTGTCCAAAGTCTGATCCATGCAACAGTGCTGTTGGTGGGAGCCCAGGCACGTGATATTGCGGCACGGTGACAAATGCCCGATGTCACCGCATTTATTCTTCCACCAACCGCAACACTGGCGGGGCTCCACATGCGCGGAACGCCTTTAGGTCGACTTGAACCATCGGGCCACGCGGCGTGTGCATGGTGAGGGTGCTGATATCGACATCAATACCGGATTTGTGTACGTCGCGGATGGCGTCGTTCATTTGTTGAAGGGCTGCGCCTAGTCTTTCCTCAGCATGCTTCTGTCTTGCGAGGTGAGATGTCATGGTTGTCCTGATCGTTTGCTGTTCGCTTTCCGCTTATGCGGGTAGCTTTTTGGTCCGCGCTGGGGTTATCTCATCCCTGGGGAAACGTGCGCGGATCCACGGAAGTTTTTCGTTATAACAGTCGAGAAGACAGCCTCATCCGACACTATTCGTTTTCACTGTCGGATCGACTGGAGATCGAACTGCGGAGGCGTGATCATAATCGGCTCGGCTTGCCATTCAGCTATGTTTAACGCGATACCCGGGCCGGTTAACCTGACGGTGCCAATCACCCGTCCTTGTAGTAATAGCTATAGCCGTTGAGCGCCGGGGCGCCGCCGAGATGGGCGTACAGCACCTTCGAGCCCTCGGGGAAGAAGCCCTTGCGTGCGAGATCGATCATCCCCTGCATCGACTTTCCCTCATAGACTGGGTCGGTAATCATCGCCTCGGTGCGCGCCGCGAGCCGGATCGCCTCGTTGGTCTCCTCCGAGGGCACTCCATAGGCGGGATAGGCGTAGTCAGGGTTGATGACGATCTCGTCTTCACGCACCGACCGACCAAGGTTCACGAGTTCCGAGGTCGCATCGACGATCTTCCGCACCTGATCCCGCGTCTGCTGGAGGGTGCCCGAGGCATCGATGCCAATCACCCGGTCGGCCCTGTCTAGTGCGGCAAAGCCGACGATC
Organism: Rhizobium sp. NZLR8; assembly: GCF_019685025.1. NCBI lineage: Bacteria > Pseudomonadati > Pseudomonadota > Alphaproteobacteria > Hyphomicrobiales > Rhizobiaceae > Rhizobium > Rhizobium sp. NZLR8. The sequence goes on from NZ_JABDVY010000021.1 coordinate 38,483, forward strand.
ATTCCGCCCTGGGTTGAACCGGTGACAACGCAGACGATGATATAGTCGAAGATGAAGCCGAGGTCCTTTTCCTGTGCCGCGACTTCCTCGGCGAAGCCGACATAGCCGAGGCCTCCGAACTTGTGTACCGAAGCGCCAGCCGGGATCGCGTAGGGCTTGCCGCCCGCATCCTCTACCGACTGAATCGCATCCTCCCAGCTCTTGCGGATGCCGATGTCGAACCCATCCTCGACCAGCCGGCTGTCGGCGCCCATCAGTTTCGTCATCAGGATATTGCCGACACGGTCATAGACCGCATCGTAGTGCGGTACCCATTTCTCCTGGATGACGACACATTTCATGCCGATCTTCGCCGCAGTCGCAGCCACCATGCGGGTATGATTCGACTGGACCCCACCGATCGACACCAGCGTATCCGCGCCGGAGGCGATCGCGTCGGGCACGATATATTCGAGCTTCCTGAGCTTATTGCCGCCCATGGCGAGGCCGGAATTGCAGTCGTCGCGCTTGGCATAGATGTCGACCTTGCCGCCCAGCGCCGCAGTCAGCCGCGGCAGGTGCTCGATCGGCGTTGGGCCGAAGGTGAGCGGGTAGCGTTCGAACTTTTCCAACAGTGACATCGATCAGGGCCTCCGTGCCGAATTTGTGGTCGAAGGCTAGTAGATATCGTTTGAAAGGTGCTCTCTAATTTTGCTTTAAAAGCTTTCTTTATCGGCGTAATTTTTCGGTGGTAGAATCCACTTCTTCAATAATACGAGGTAAAATGAAAGAGTCTTCCACAGAGGATTTCGATAGGATAGACCTCAAGATTTTGCGCGCCCTGCAATCGGAGGGCCGGCTCAGCAATGCCGATCTCGCCGAGCGCGTGAATGTCAGTGCTGCAACTTGCCACAGGCGAACTCAACGCCTCTTCGAGGAGGGCTACATTACCGGCGTGCGGGCGGAAGTCGCGCCGGGCGCCGTAGGCCTCGGCGCGATGGTCATGGTTGGCGTGGTACTGGATCGCTCCACGCCTGAGAGCTTTGGTGCCTTTGAGGGCGCGGTCATGGAGCTGAAGGAAGTACTGGACTGCAATTTGGTCGCCGGAGATTTCGATTATCTCCTGAAAATCCGCGTCCGCGACATGGCCGATTTCAACAAGCTCCACGGCCAGAAGCTTATCGCCCTCCCAGGCGTGCGCCAGACGCGCACCTTCTTCGTGATGAAGGAAGTCAAGGAGAACGCGAGGTTGCCCTTCTAGCGTCGTCGGCAGCTATTGTGGATGCAGCATCTATGGTCCGGTTCCGCGCAGACAGCGGATGTCAGGCGACTTTTTCTGACATCACCGGCCCCACGCTCTGTGCATCAAACATACGGTCTCACCGTTCACACGATGGAGGCACTCCATGGCGAGGTTATTTGTAGGTCTGCGATAGTTCAGTCTCCCGACGATCCTTGATGCGCAGCTGCACCAGCTTGACGCCAAGCGGTACCAGCCGGGCAATCCACTCGGCGCCGTCGACGATCAGGTAGAACGGATCAAGCTTCATGTGAACACCGCCTTTCCGATCACCGGCGTGGAGGGGACGGCCATGTCGCGTGGCTCCAGCACGCCAGCGTCAAAGGCCTGCTTGCCGGCGGCGATTGCCGCGGCAAAGGCGGCTGCCATCGCCGCGGGATCTCCGGCGCCGGCAACGGCGGTGTCGAGCAGAACCGCATCGAAACCGAGCTCCATGACCGCAGTTGCGTGCGACGGCCGGCCGATGCCGGCGTCGACGATCAGCGACACGTCGAGAGCGGGATCGAGATGCTCGGAATGAAGCAATGGGAAACAAAGGGCGTGAAGGTCGACCTAACTGATCTAATAAGGCGTCGCCGGTTCAGATCCTTTCAAGAGCAGGCATGGCGCATCGACTGATCACCTCAACCAGTACCCAAAGAGAACTAAGGTCGGTGGACTGCAATCACCACCGCGGTTACGCCTCTTCATCGCTTTGCTGGGATATGGCCCAGGACAGTCTCGATGATTTGAACGGCGTCGCCATCGCCATCTCCGCGCCAAGCGATGACCTGGTCTGGCCGAATGAGCACAAGCGGCTCGCGATAAATTGCCCGGAGTTGATCCTCTTTTATATCGACGACGGTAAGATCCATTCCGGCCATTCTAGCGGCTGTAACGAACTCGGTTCCTGGCGAGGAGGAGGGGCGAAGCCGCAGGAGGGTCCATTCAAACCCAAATCGGTCGAACAATGACGTTTGACAGTTCAACCAAACATGGGGCGCTCTGCCCCCGGGCGCGGCATTTGGAACGTAGACTTCCGGCAGGTCCGGAGCTTGTCCTTCCCCTTCGGCGAGGATTATCGGTGAATGGTCGTAGCGAGCGCCGAACGTCACGCCGGGTATGTTGAACTCGGACCGCCCATGTGCCTCCAGATAGGCGCCGGCTTCCCGTCGCAAATCCGATCCGAGATCCGAGTCCGCCTCGATGTCGGGTTTCGGGACGTAGTTTCCGATGGATTCGGCGAACGCCCGAGCGAAACCGGTGTTTCGCACGGCCACCGGGCGTCGCTCCAGTTCATAGGTATCGAGAAGGAATGACGGTGCATTTCCTTTCACAACAGAGGCGAGTTTCCAACCTAGATTGACCGCGTCATCCACCGCCGTATTGTACCCCAAGCCACCGGCTGGCGTAAAAAGATGAACCGCGTCACCGCCGAGGAATATCCGCCCAGCCTGAAACTTCTCGGCGACAAGGGCAAACCCGGCCGTCCAGGTGCCGCGAGAAAGAATTTCCCCCTCAACGGGATACCCGACCACCGTCTGGAACATCTTCAGCGCTTGCGCATCGGATATATCGTCTTCGCTCTCGCCTTCCTTTAGTTGGGTGTGAAAAGCAAACTCGCCTTTGCCGTCGACGGCGGCCATAAACGCCCGGCGCTCAGGATTGAACGCCACGTTCATCCAGGCGGGTGCAAAGGGAACAACCTCATAGAACTGCGGGCAGCGAAGATAGAGGGCAAACATTTTCCCGCCGAAGAAATCTCTGACTGCCCCGCCATCGCCCTGATATCGAATGCCAAGTGTCCGACGTATGAAGCTTTTCGCGCCGTCTCCTCCAATAAGATACTTGGCTCTTACGGAGCGCGTGCTCTCGGAGCCGACCTGACTTGCGGCCATGGTCACGGCGTCACCAACGTCTTCGAACCGGGATATCCGCCACCCGTAGTTCACCGAAACCGTAGACAGAGCTTCGGCGTGCTTACGCAGAACTCGCTCGACAAACTTCTGAGAGACACGGTGGGGCAATTCGGCCGCGCTCCAGGATCCTGTCATTGTCAGGATCTTCTCGCGCGCCTCTTTGGCTGAGGGAAGGCGAAAGCGCGCCAATTCATGGTGAGCATATCGCGTGAAATATGCGATATCGGTTGGAAAATCTTCAGGCATGCCGAGTGCACGGATCTCATCCGCAAATCCCAGGCGTCGAAAATGCTCCATCGTCCTTGCCTGAGTGGCATTGGCCTGGGGATTGAAAGCCGTCGAAGGTTTCTCGTCAAAGAGAATGGTTGAAACGCTTCGGCGGCCAAGCTCATTGGCCAGCATCAGTCCGAATGGACCGCCACCCGCGATAGCGACATCGTAAACTTCGTGAGTCACGGTAAAACCTCCCAAATCCGCTGGCGCGAAAATAGTAAGGAAACCGGACCAATGTCAATCGACTTGATCACTCTCTTTGTTGATTTGACACTCTACATATTTCCCGAGTGCTTCCACCATGAGATCGACCATTGCCGGCCCGAGCTGATCACGCATCTCACCTTCTGCCACCTCCAGGCTTTGATGAAAGGCCTCCAGCCAAACGAAGCCGCTGTCTGTGAAGCATACGAGCTTTGCCCTGCCGTCGGCGGGATCTTGGCGTTTTTCAATGAGGCCGGTTCGTTCCACCTGATCGACCAGTTCACTCATCGATTGCTTTGTGAGAGAGGCGCGTCGCGCGAGTTCAGTGAGCCTGGTCCCGTCCTCGTCGAGGTTTCGGGTTAGATTAATGTGTGCCGCGGTAAGTTCGGAATGCCCTTTGGCTTTCAGATTTTCGATGATCCTGTTCTCGAATATCCTGACGGCCTCATTCATCCGGCGGCCAATGTTGCTCCTGCGCCATGCGTTTCGTAAAATCATTTTATACCACCTCGGAAGCTATCAATTTATACGAGTAAGCCTGCGGCAAGTATTTTTCCAGCCCCTCGATTTAAATTGGTTGACATGTACCGCTCTCACAAAATATGGTCAGGATACCGTACTAAATAAGGCGTCTTGGAGGAGGCTTTATGAAGGCGAGGCTCTTGCGGCCGAAATGGGGACCCACTGTGCTGCACATGGTTCTCGCCACCAAAAGAACAGTCGACTCAATAGGCCACCCGTCGACGTACAGTCAAATCGCTCAGCAGAGCGGAACATAAGAGGAGGATGTCTGAGCAATGGTAAAGGCAAACGGCGCGCGATCACTACAGGATTTGGTCGACGAGAAAGCCAACCTCGTCGAGTATTTTTACAACGACACGCTTGCGCCCCATTACCGGGCGCGTACCGGGCTCACCGCTGCGTTCATTCCGCCGGAATTCACAAACTGGCGCGACGAGCAGCGTGCCTGGCGCGAGACCGCGATCCTGTTCGACCAGTCACACCACATGCCGGAACTGATGCTCAAAGGTCCCGATGCATTTCGTCTGCTTGAAAAGCTCGGCATCAACAGCCTGGCGAATTTTACGATCGATCGCGCCAAGCAATTCGTCGCTTGCACGCCACGCGGCCATGTCATCGGCGACTGCGTCGTCTACAGACTTGCCGAGGAAAAGTTCGAGCTAATCAGCGGCATGCCTGTCCTGAACTGGGTACAGTTTAACGCGGAACAAGGCGGCTACGACGTGACGATCGAGCGCGACGACCCGACGCCTTACAACCCGACCGGCAGGCGCTGGTTCTACCGTTTCCAGTTGGAAGGTCCCAATGCTGGCCTGATCTTCAACGCTGCGGTCGAGGGGGGCGCCCCAGAGATTGCATTCTTCAGAACCGCGAAGGTTAAAATCGGCGGATGCGAAGTGCTCGTTCTGCGGCATGGAATGGCGGGCCATCTGGGAGCAGAGCTTTCCGGACCGTACGAGGACATGGAAAAGGTGCGCGCCGCGCTGCTTAGAGCCGGTGAGGCGCATGGGCTGAAGCAGGGCGGGACGAAGACCTATTTTAGTACGATCTTCGAATTTGGCTGGATGCCTTACCCACTGCCGGGTATCTACACCGGGGAAGAGCTGCGCGATTTTCGCCAATGGCTATCTGGAAACGGTTGGGAAGCGAACGCCCAACTTGGCGGCAGCTTCGTCTCGGATAATATCGAAGATTACTACGTCACCCCGTGGGATCTCGGCTACGGCCATATTCTCAAGTTCGATCATGACTTCATCGGGCGCGAAGCCCTGGAAGCCCTGCCCGTGGAGAAGCGGCGCCAAAAGGTCACGCTGGTATGGAACCGCGACGACGTTGCGGCAATCTTTGCGTCTTGCCTCGGAGACGGGCCACGATACAAGGCTATAGACTTGCCGGTCGCCTATTATGGCTGGCCCCAGTTCGATGAGGTGCGGGGTCGGGATGGCATGCTCGTCGGTCACTCCTGCCATTGCGGTTACAGCAACAACGAAGGCGAAATGCTGTCTCTCGCCATGCTCGACGTCCAAAACGCGACTCCCGGGACGGAAGTGACGCTCACCTGGGGAGAGCCTCGTGGCGGGTCCCGGAAGCCGCATGTCGAACGGCACGAGCAGTTCAAGGTCAGAGCGGTCGTGGCGCCCGTTCCCTATGCAAGTTCCGTTCAAAAGATGAAGCGCGCTGCGATCAGCTGACTATTGCCGGTATTCGCTCAGCGCATCTTCGTCAGAGCGAACACCGGTGTTGTCCTGGCTACGGATACCCTGCGGTCTGCTACTCGGCAACGTTCACATTCTTCTTGCTCAATGAGAATTCGCCTGTCTCGCAGGCGGGATGGGTTTTTATGGCTATGTCGCAAGCAATACATCTCCGAGACCAGAGCGATGTACTGGATGACTTTTCGGTGGAAGTGACGACAAAAGATACCACACAGCTGGCGGCCATGTCTGACGCGATCCCCAAAGGCACGATCATCTCGATTCCGTTTCTGTCAACGGAAAGCGATGCCGACCGGATTAGGGCGGCCAAAATGGTCCGACAGGCGGGATACGTACCCTTGCCTCACATTGCCGCCAGACGTCTGGGGTCGGAATCCATGCTATCGGCAATGCTGTCGGCGCTTGTCAATGACGCCCAGGTGAGCCGATTGCTCCTAGTCGCGGGCGATGCCGACCCTCCCAAGGGCCCGTTCTTGGATACCGCTACGATCTTGCGTAGCGGTATCCTCGAACAGCATGGGATCAGCAATGTCTCGATAGCCGGGCATCCGGAAGGACACCCGGTCCAGAACGCTGCCATGCTCACCAGTGCGCTGCTGGAAAAGCGACTAATCATGGAAGCAGCAAATATCGAGTGGTCGATTTTCACTCAGTTTGCGTTCGCATCGGAACCCGTACTTGCCTGGATAGGTGAACTGCGTCGATTGGGTATCGAAGTCCCGATCCACATCGGTATTCCTGGCCCGGCAAGCGTCAGAACGCTATTGAAATTTGCAGCGGTTTGCGGCGTTTCCGCATCCACATCCGTCCTCAAGAAGTACGGTCTATCGATCACTCAGTTGTTGTCGAGCGCGGGGCCAGACGCTCTGGTCAATGAGTATGCTACCGGCTTGAGCAACGCCGAATATGGCGATGTTCGTCTGCATTTCTATCCGTTTGGAGGGCTACACAAAACAGTGGACTGGTTGCAAGAGTACCGGACGCGACCTTCCTAAGGCGCCGGTGTGATTGTCAGGACGCCTGACTAGACTGGAGCATTTCCGACTCGGACAACACGGATAGGCGGTCCATGAATGCGGAGAAAACTTGACGTATTAGTACGGTTTCCGTACCAATACTAGCGGAGGAAGTGGCGCTTCAGCGTCAAGGCGCCCGGACGCTTTTCCGGTTGGGAGGGAAAAAATATGACATTTTCGAAATCGACGTTGTATCTCGTCGCATCGGCTGCGTTTTTCGTAACCGGCACGCTCGCTCAGGCCGAGACGATCAAGGTCGGCGTTATCGCTACATTCTCCGGGCCAAACGCAATCTGGGGCAAGCAATTCCGCGAAGCGATCGATGTCTATGTCGCGCAGCACGGAGACGAGGTTGGCGGTCACAAAATTCAGTTCATCTACAAGGACGTTGGCGGACCCAACGCCGACGCCAGCAAGGCAGCGGCCCAGGAACTTCTTGTCCGCGACGGCGTGAAGTATCTTGCTGGATTTGACTTCACCCCCAATGCCGTTGCGGTCGCTCCCCTGACAAAGCAGGCAAAGGTGCCGGCGGTGATTTTCAATGCCGCGACATCATCGATCAACAAGCAGTCGGATTTCTTTCTCCGCACAAGTTTTACGTTGACGCAGCTCGCTCAACCGGCAGCCGAGTGGGCGGCCCAAAATGGCTCCAAGAAAGTCGTGACTGCCGTTTCGGATTACAATCCCGGCATTGATGCAGAAACGGCCTTCTCCGCCTCTTTTGAGAAAGACGGCGGGGCGGTTCTCGAAAAGATCCGAATGCCGCTTCAGACCAATGATTTCGCGCCATTCATGCAGCGTATCAAGAGTTCCGGTGCCGATACCGTCTTCACTTTCCTGCCGGTGGGCCCAGCGACGTTCGCTTTCACCAAGGCCTATAATGAAAATGGCCTGAAAGCTGCTGGCGTTTCTTTCCTTGGCGGTGGCGAGACCGACGAGACCACACTTGATGCGCTTGGAGACCAAGCTATCGGCCTGGTGACCGCATACCACTACTCCGATGTCCACGATTCTGCGCTGAACAAAAGCTTTGTCGCAAAACTGCAGGAACTTCATCCGGGCTCGCGCGCCAACATGGCATCAATCGGCGCCTATGACGGCGCGGAGTTGATCTACCGGATGATCAAGGCTGCAGGGTCTGACGGCACAAAAGCCATCGAGGCGGCCAAGGGCATGGAATGGGAAAGCCCACGCGGGCCGGTGAAGATGGATCCGGTCTCACGGACGGTGGTGCAGAATGTCTATCTTCGGCGTGTTGAAAAAGGCGCGGACGGCAAACTGGTCAATCGGGAGTTCGCGACTGTCCCGAACGTACCGGACCTCGGCTTCAATCCCTGATCCACGGTGAGCGTGGCGGGAGTTTTCCGCCACGCAACGCCCGACCTCGCAAATCTCAGGTTAGAGAATGTCCCTCATTCTAAGTATCGTCGTCGATGGCGTCGCCTACGGGATGATATTGTTCATGATTTCCGTCGGACTTTCGATCACGATGGGGCTCATGCGCATTATCAACCTTGCGCACGGCGGGTTTGCCCTGCTTGGCGGCGCAGCCGTTCATCTGCTCACCACACGTCTGGACGTAGCGTTCATTCCGGCGTTCCTCGTCGCCGTTCTCGCGGTTGTCCTCGTTTCCGTGCTTCTCGAGCGGCTGCTCTATCGCCACATCTATGGCTTCAACGAGTTGGGCCAGGTGTTGGCGACCATTGGAATCGTCTTCATCATGATCGCAACCGTCAATCTGTTCCTGGGCTCCACGATCCTGCCGCTTGGCGCCCCGGCGATTTTCACGACACCGATCGATCTCGGGTTCCGGACGCTACCGTTCCACCGGCTGGTCGTTATCATTTCCGGTTTGCTTGTGCTGGCCGGTCTCTGGTTGCTGATGGAAAAAACAAGGTTCGGCATCTACTTGCGCGCAGCTGTCGACAACAGGATTGCGGCCGCCTCGCTCGGCATCAACACGCCGCTCGTCTATCTCGTTGCATTCGCCACCGGCGCCGGTCTCGCGGCGGTAGGAGGTATACTCGGTGCGGAACTGCTTCCGATCGAGGCCTACTATCCGCTTCGTTATATGGTGCTGTTCCTGATTGTTGTGTCTGTGGGTGGACTTGGCAGCATTTCCGGCTCCTTCCTTGCTTCGATTAGCCTTGGGATTCTCGATACGGCTGGTCGCTATCTATTGCCGGGCATTGGTACCATCTTCTTTTTCGTGGCGATTGTGGTGTTGCTCGCGCTTCGGCCCAACGGTCTGATGGGGAAAGCGCAATGATGGACCCCGCCCTTTCGACGTCGCCGAGGCGCGCGCCGACCGCCCTGAGCTTCCTCATCCCGTCCATTTCCGTCGTGGTCGGTGCGAGCCTTGCCTTTCTGATATTCCCGTACGACCTGTCGTTTCTAACCCGGATCGTCATCATGATGATCTTCGTCGTGTCATTCGACCTCATTCTCGGGCAGGCGGGAATAGCAACACTTGGTCACGCGGCCATGTATGGATGCGGCGCCTATGCCGCGGGACTAATTTCGCTTCACCTGTCGCCCGACCCGCTGCTCGGGCTCCTGGTCGGTGCCGTGGCGGGCGCAGTGATGGCGTGGATTTCCGGGCTTGTCCTGCTTCGCACCCACGGCATAACTCTGTTGATGATTTCGATAGCCGTGACCATGGTTCTTCAGGAGACCGCATCCCAGGCACGTTGGCTAACGGGCGGCGCCGACGGCCTGGCCGGCATCACGGTTGGACCGCTGCTGGGGCTGTACGAATTCGATTTTGTTGGACAGGTCGCCTTCATCTACAGCGTGTCCATTCTTGCAGCCGTTTTACTGCTCTGTCAGGTTCTGATCGGCTCCCCGTTTGGGCTCGCTCTTAGAGGAATTGAAGGCAGCGCCAGCCGGATGCGCGCAATCGGTACGCCGGTCTATCGCCGAAAGGTGACGGTCTACGTTATCGCTGGCGCTATTGCCGGAATTGCCGGCGCCCTTGCGGCCCAGGTGACAGGCCTGGTTGGCATCGAAGTGTTCAATTTCTCCTTGTCTGCCGACGTTATGGTGATGCTGATCCTGGGAGGAGCCGGGCGGCTGTATGGCGCGCTGGTCGGGACATTGATCTTCATGGTGGTCCATCATGTCGCGGCAAGCATCGATCCCTTGAACTGGCTCTTCGTGATCGGCTTCATGCTTCTCATCGTGGTCTTCGTGCTCCCAAAGGGTCTTGTTGCTCTCCCAGGTCGCTTGGCGCGATTGCTCAGGAGGACGTCATGAACGACGGGCTTTCCATTGTTGGACTTTCGAAAAATTTCGGAGGCCTGCAGGTCGCCCGGGACCTGACTCTCACGTTGCCGCGGGGCTCGCGCACCGCACTGATCGGGCCAAATGGTGCCGGCAAGACGACTTTCGCAAATCTCCTGACCGGTGTCCTGAAGCCGACATCGGGCAAGATCGTGCTGAACGGTCAGGATATAGGATCCCTGAGCGAATCGGCTCGGGTGAGGGCAGGCGTCGCGAAAACCTTCCAGATAACCAACCTGTTTCGCGACCTGACCGTTCGCGAAAACTTGCGACTGCCTATACTGGAGCGGGAAGGCCGCACGCATCAGTTCTTTCGTCGGGCGGACGGGTGGAGCGATATCGAGGCTGAGATCGCCCGATTGATGCAGGATCTCAATATCCAGTCGCTGGCAGACAAGCCGGTGCGTGGACTGGCTTACGGGCAGCAGCGGCTGGTGGAATTGGCACTGACACTGGCGGTGAAGCCGAAGGTTCTTATCCTGGACGAGCCGGCGGCAGGCGTACCCTCCACCGAAAGCCATTTCATCGTGGAGGCCATCAAGCGGCTTCCGCAGGATCTGTCGGTCCTCATCATCGAGCATGACATGCAGTTAGTGTTCGAGGTCGCAGACCGTATCATCGTGCTGGTGAATGGCGCAATCCTGATGGAGGGCACGCCCGACGAGGTTGTCGCCAACAAGCAGGTTCGCGAACTTTACCTGGGAGCGGGCCATGTCTGACATTCTCCTCGAACTGGACGGTGTCGTGGCCGGCTATGGCGATACCCATATCATCCGCAATGTTTCGATCCGCGTTCCAAAAGGCGAGCGGCTGGCGATCGTTGGGAGAAACGGCGTCGGTAAAACCACCTTGCTCTCCACGATCATGGGCCAGACACGGCAACACGCCGGAAGCATCAAACTCAGGGGGGCGGCGATCGATACGCTCGCCTCGCATCAGAGGGCGAGACTGGGGATTGGCATCGTGCCGCAGACCCGCGACATTTTCGGATCGTTGACGGTCGAGGAGAACCTGGTTGCGGGACTTCGGAATGGATCGACTCTGGAAGAGGCTTACGATCTGTTTCCTCGGCTGAAGGAGCGTAGTTCCAACGGCGGGCGCCAGCTTTCCGGAGGCGAACAGCAAATGCTGTCGATTGCCCGTGCTCTTCTGGGAAAGCCGGAAATCATTTTGCTGGATGAGCCGCTGGAGGGGCTGGCACCGGTTATCTGCGAAATGCTGATGGACGTTTTCCACAAGCTGGCCGATCAGGGCCACACGATCGTTCTGGTGGAACAGCATGTCGGCCTGGCACTCAAGTTTGCAGAGCGCGTCATTGCGCTCGACCAAGGCAAGATCGTCTTTGAGGAAGAGGCGGCAAAACTGGCCGCCAATCGCACCGAACTCGACCGTTTTATCGGTCTTTCCGCCCAATAAACCGGCGCGGACGGCAGACCAGGCACGATGGCCTTCCATGAGCTCAGCGGGCTGAAGCATTTGTCGGGAAAGCCCGATGAGCATCTATTGAAGAGCCCTAACAGATACGGGGATAGAATGAAGAACTATGTCTTGACGGTTGCCTGCCAAACCACACGTGGCGTTGTCGCGGCGATTTCCGGCTTCCTTGCGGACAGGGGTTGCAACATCGTCGACAGCTCGCAGTTCGATGACCGGGACACCGGCAAGTTCTTCATGCGCGTCAGCTTCATCTCAGAAGAAGGCGTGTTGCGGCCCGAGCTGTCGGAAGGCTTCATGACGGTAGCGGACAAATTCGGCATGGAATGGGATATTTTCGATGCGCAGCAGCGCATGAAAGTGCTTCTCATGGTGTCGCGTTTCGGCCATTGCCTCAACGACCTGCTGTATCGCTGGAAGATCGGCGCACTGCCGATTGAGATCGTCGGCGTCGTATCGAACCATTTCGACTACCAGAAGGTCGTCGTCAATCACGACATTCCCTTCCACCACATTGCGGTGACCAAGGCCAACAAGCCCCAGGCGGAAGCCCGCATCATGGACGTGGTCGAGCAGACCGGCACCGAACTGATCGTGCTGGCGCGTTACATGCAGATCCTGTCGGACGAGATGTGCAAGAAGATGTCGGGTAAGATCATCAACATCCACCATTCCTTCCTGCCGAGCTTCAAGGGCGCCAACCCCTACAAGCAGGCCTACGAGCGCGGCGTTAAGCTCATCGGTGCGACGGCCCACTACGTCACGGCCGATCTCGACGAAGGTCCGATCATCGAGCAGGACACGGCGCGCATCACCCATGCGCAGTCGGCCGAAGACTATGTCTCCCTAGGTCGTGACGTGGAGGCACAGGTGCTCGCCCGCGCCATCCACGCACACATCCACCATCGGACCTTTATCAATGGAAATCGCACCGTCGTCTTCCCGCCGAGCCCGGGAAGCTATGCCTCCGAGCGCATGGGCTGACCCGGCAGCGAAGACAGTTGCACCGTTTGCATCCAAGAGGAGAAGACCATGCGCGAGCCGTTTATCTACAAAGGCACTATTCCTCGCATCGTGTTCGGTGTGGGGACGATCTCCATGGTGGCCGAAGAACTGCATTACCTCGGTCGGCATAAGGCCCTTGTCCTGTCGACTCCATTCCAGGAAAAGGACGCGCAGCGCCTTGCCGAACAGTTGGGATCCGCCTGTGCGGGGCTCTTCAGCGGTGCCATGATGCACACGCCCGTCGACGTGACGATCGAAGCGCTTCGCGTCTTCTCTGACAAGGGCGCGGACTGTGTCATTTCCTTGGGCGGTGGTTCGACGATCGGGTTGGGAAAGGCGATCGCCTACCGAACCGATGCGCCCCAGTTGGTCATCGCCACAACCTATGCCGGATCGGAAGTGACCCCGATCCTCGGGCAGACAGAAAACGGCATCAAGACCACCGTGCGTGATGCATCAATTCTACCGGAAACGGTGATTTACGACCCTGAGCTAACGTACGACCTTCCTGTCAACATGACGGTGACGAGCGGCCTCAACGCCATGGCCCATGCCGTGGAAGGACTTTATGCGCAGGATCGCAACCCGGTTTCCTCAATGATGGCGATGGAGGGCATAGCCGCCTTGCACGAGGCACTGCCTGCCATCGTGGGTGATCCCCGAAATCCCGCGGCCCGCACCGATGCCCTCTACGGCTCCTGGCTCTGTGGCGTTGTTTTGGGTGCGGTCGGAATGGCACTGCATCACAAGATCTGCCACACGCTGGGCGGCAGCTTCGACCTGCCGCATTCGGAAACGCACGCTATCCTTCTTCCTCATACAGTGGCGTATACGGAGGCGGCGGTACCGCACCTGCTGGAACCTGTTGCCGCTTTATTGGGGACGGATCGCGCGGCGCCTGGGCTTTACGATTTCGCGCTCGGCATAGGCGCCCCGACCAGGATCCAAGATTTTGGACTGGCCGCCGAGGACCTGGACAAAGCCACAGACATTGCCATGCGAAACCCTTACTGGAACCCCAGGCCTCTGGAAGCTACGGCAATCCGAGAGATGCTTCAGATGGCATGGGAAGGGGCGAGGCCGGCTTCGTCGTGAACCCGGAGGCCAGAGTGATCCACATCAGGAACCAAGGTCCGCGCCTTTTTAACAGGTAGGCTTCGGGATGAAGGCAAGCCAATTCTCACTCGCGAAGGAACAGGTATGACAAACTATTTCACCGAAGAAGCTTCCGTCGAGGCGGTAAACGGGCGCATGGCCTCCGACATCGATCCTCGCGTGAGGGAGGTCATGACCTTGCTTGTGAAGCATCTGCATGCCTTCATCAAGGAAGCGAAGGTTCCGCAACAGGAATGGGAAACCGCAATTCGGTTTCTCACGGAGACCGGCAAGATTTGTTCGCAAGAACGGCAGGAATTTATCCTGCTATCCGACACGCTAGGCGTATCCATGTTGGTGGATGCGATCAATAACCGCAGGCAACCGGGCGCAACGGAAAACACCGTGCTTGGACCGTTCCATGTCGCCGGGGCTCCCCGTGTTGCGATGGGCGATCGCATCACGCTTGACGGGAAGGGCGAGAGCTGTGTCTTCGAAGGCACTGTGGTCGATCTGGACGGACATCCGATCGAGGGTGCAATCATCGATGTTTGGTCAGACAATGCCGAAGGCTTTTACGATGTGCAGCAACCTGACATCCAGCCTAAATGGAACAACCGCGGAACCTTCGTGACCGGCTCCGACGGACGCTACAGCTTCGTCGGAATCAAGCCCGTCTCATACCCCATTCCCGCAGATGGGCCTGTGGGCCAGATGCTGAAGCATCTTGGCCGGCATCCCTATCGGCCTGCGCATATGCACTACATCGTCACGGCCGCCGGCTTCCAGAAACTGGTAACCCATACGTTCGTCGGCGACGATAACTATCTTTCATCCGACGCCGTCTTCGGTGTCAAAGCCAGTTTGATCGCGCCGTATGAGCGTGTGCTCAGCGGTGAAACCGTCTGGCGTTCGCCATTCGATTTTGTCCTTAACCCACAGTGAGGCGGCCGAGATGCCAAATATGAAGATTTACGTGGATCGATCACTGCCAGAGCAGTCTCATCTGAAGATTGAGGCCGCTCTGGTGCCGCTGAGCAAATTGTTATGCGAAAGGCTGGACGTCAACATCAACGCCTGCCAGTTTGCTGTCATTCCAGTCTACGCGATGACAAACCTTCCGGCTGTGAACCTCGAGCTTTTCCTCCTGCCGAAAGCAGAACGGACGCGTCAGAAACTCATGGATCTTGCCAGGGAAATCCAGCAATTGGTCGGGGACGCTGCGATCACACAAGTTGCCGTTCGGATTTCCCAGCTCGACCCTGCGACGTTCATAGCCTTGAAGTGACTCGCCGGTCGGGGACCGTGCTTCGCAGGTTCGATTCCTGTCAAGGCGTGGGGTTCGAAGACGGTCGAGCAAGTTGGATGAGCGCTACTAGCCATGTGATAACCGGCCTCCGCGACCCTTCTGCGAGAAACGGGCGCCAAGGCGCTACGTGAATGCGGTCGTGAGCGCGTGTTGTTCCCGCGCAGATCAGGGTCTCAGGTCATTTAGTTGATCGCACCCTTCTGCGATGCGGACCGTGGAGGAGCGCCATAGGTGAGGTCGAAATCGCCTGGAGGGAGCAGGGCGGCCCCGTCGTCGAATGCCCCGCAAGTTCCGATGGGTTATGGTACCAAAATTCTCCATCGGGCAGTCTGTCGGTGTGAACGCCCGACAAAATGGGTGCCCCGTCGAGAGCCTTCGTTCGCTTGCCCGATGAACGGTTCACTCGGCGGCTTGCCGGACAGGGTATTCTTCTGGGAGCTCCGCTGGAGCGATGATCTCGAAGTCCGCAGGCATGGCGTGCTGATCGGTTCCCAGGAGCGCTAGCGTCCAATAGTCAGAATCCTCCCCGAAGACCGTGGAGACCCGAACGATCGTAGGTCGTCCGTCGAAATACTTCGAGGACTTCGCCCAGTAAAATGCATTCGGAACCAAACTCGCTGCAACCATGACGCCTACTCCCGTGACCTGTGGAAGATAGCAGAAACCCTGGAAATGAGAATGCCTCAGCTTGTCCAGGTAGTGGAAAATGATCGCTCGTCGACCTACCTGCTTCCAATGCGCGTCTTCGCACGACGACCTTCCGGCGCGGGAGACGCGGCACGGCTCCGAAGCCGCCGTTCGTCGTCGGGCAGAACCTTCAAATGGGCGGCTCGAGCTGCAGACACGAAAGCTTGTCTCGCCCTAGTGGGCCTCAGTTCGCCTTGAAGCGACCGCAGACATGTGAGACGACACGATTTCCTGTTTCCTTGTTGAGCGTGTGAAATCGAACCTTTTCGCTCTCGCTTGTCGCCGGACTCATTGCCACGGGACATGTAACCAGCGACAGCTTGAGATAGCCCTTCCAGTAGGCGCGCGGCATGGCTGGTCTCCTCAGCTCGCTTTACGCTGCACGGCCAGGATGCAGGTGGCATCCCCGTTGTCACCTTCAGTTTGAATTGCTAAGTGCAAAAAAATATATTAAAAATCCTCTTAATGCAAAACTCTATGATTCCCATGAGGGCCCAATGATCAGTGATGAGCGACGTTTCGAGTTTGAATCCGCGATCCGTCGGGACGTACCCCGCGACCTACTCGTCGAAATTGAACATCAATTTGGGATGGCCGCCCAACAGGCAGAGGCCGCGGTAAGCGGGTCACAGGCCGCAGTCACCCATGGGGTGGCGCTCTCAAGGCGGCGCGCAAGCCGAGCAACCGGTCTCGTCCGGTTTCAAATTATCGATGAGATGTTCGAGCAGATGCTCAACCGCCATGGCGCAGAATTCGTCAAATCGGTTCCGATCGAACAAGGCCCTGATGAAATCAAAGACGCGCCAGTTTATCTGACCACCGGCCGTTTTGGTCATACAATGATCGGTTTTGCATCCCATCGTGAAGTGGATGATCTGCCGATCAAGAATGCGACCCGATCTGCTTTGTGCAATCAAAACCGCGGACTGTCATACGACCTGTTTCATCCGCCAGAGATGTTTACCGACCGAGAACGTTTTGTCGTCATTATGGTCCGTCGTGATGCCCACGCTCTTGGAAAGATAGCGTCAATTACGGTCTGCGTTGCAGACGCACGATCGCAATCGTTCTTGTTTCAGGCTGATATCAAGGACTTCCTGGCTGGTTACGGATCGCAAGCGCAACCGGCGGCCAAGGCCTTCTCCCTTAAACAGGTGAAGAAGTCATTCAAGGCCTCCAAAAAGGACGGCCCCGCGGATGAGAAGAAAGGCAATGAAAATTAGGAACGACCGTGCGTAGTGGAGTGCAAAGTTTTGTTGGCGCGAGATTGGCTGAAGCGAGGCAAGCGAGAGGAATAACTTCCCGCAAGGCGCTGGCCGATCTGATGCAGCGCGCTGCGAGCACAGTCATCCGTTGGGAAGAGGGTGAAACCGCGCCGGAACCCGCTGCCTTGACCGAATTGGCTTCGGTCCTTCGATTGCCAGAGGACTTCTTTTTGACTGCCCGCCGCGAAGGTAGTGGCCTGTCGTTTTTTCGCTCGTTTGCCGGTGCTTTGCGCGGCGATCGCTTGTCACAGCAAGTCAGGTTGGCATGGCTCGAGGATGTTACGGCGGTGGCTGAACATTACGCCCACCTTCCCGAGATAAATGTTCCCGATCTCCTGCAGGGGCGTAACTTTCGCAATCTCCGCGATGAGGACATCGAGGCGTACGCTCAAGCAGCAAGAGAGCATTGGGGCCTGGGCCTTCGCCCTATTCTCAACATGGTCGAGCTGCTGGAGCGAATTGGCGTCGTAGTCGCCAGCGAACCGATGGAAACCGATCAATTGGATGGGCTGAGCCGTTGGGGATCGGATGGTCGCCCATACGTACTGCTTGCCAGCGACAAGCAGTCTTTTTCCCGACGCCAATTCGATGCCGCTCATGAACTAGCCCACCTGGTGCTGCACCGAGCAGTGACCGAAGAGGAATTCGTCGAGAACTTCAAAGCCATTGAAGACCAGGCTCATCGTTTTGCGTCCGCGTTCTTGCTCCCGGCAAGCCAATTCAGTGTTGAAATCGACACCGCTGCTATCTGGGAACTGGAGCGCCTGAAGGCGCGTTGGAAAGTTTCGATCAAGGCACAAATTATGCGTCTGCAGCGGCTTCAGATTCTGGACAAAAGCTCTGCAACTCGTCTCTACAAAATCTACAGTGCGAAAGGCTACTCCAGGCGGGAGCCGTTTGACGATGTTTGGCCGATGCAGGAACCGACATTGCTCGCGGATGTGTTCAAGGCATTGGTCGATGCGGGGCAAGTCACCAAAGAGGATTTGCGCGAAGATCTACCGCTGTTTCCGCACGACGTTGAAAGCCTGACAGGTCTACCATCCGGATGGCTGAGCTTGCAGGCTGCGAGAATCGTGGAGCTTAAGCCCGTCGTGACGCCGCGTGACAACCTCGGTGGGGTTCGCGGAGAAGTAGTGCCGATCAAACGGAACGGTGACTGATAACCACATTTCGGTCCAGTTTGCATTTTCAGCCGCTTGTTAAATATAGGAAATCATTGTTGAACGGGTAATTCTCCCGCCCTGTCGACGGTTCGAATCCGTTCAAGAATGCACTCGAACCGGTTGGTCGGATGGCAGTGGAACTCCGCTATCTGCGCTCGGAAATCTATCGCTGGCTGAAGCGGATCCACCGATCAAAGTGGCTCACCGCATTCGATCGCTTCAAGGCCTGAATACCGGGCCGTCGAATGACGCGCAAAGATGCGCCTCTCAAGGTGGCGACCACGTCGACACTTTGAATCGGCGCAGACTAAACAACAGGACAGCGGCGGCGATGATTGCGACCAAAGAAGCAATCTCAATTACGGTTCGAAATCCGTAGGCCCGTGCTATTACCCCTACGGCGGGGCCGGCCAACCCGCCGCTGATCACTATTGTGTTCCAATAGATTGCCGTTGCTTATGCCGGGCGAGCTTCAGCTTGCGATTGGACGAAGCTGGTACCAAGGCTGGCATAAGGCACGTAGTACAGCCCCTCCCTTGTCGCACCGACAACATCGGCGGATAGCTCTAGACCATGGTTACGAGCAAACAACGCTGTGGCGATCAATGGCGTCCGAATCCCGAACCAGGCGAGTGCTGCTTGCCCTGCGCCTCGCATTTGCGCCAAACCATTTCTGAGAACAGACATTTGAAGCAAGCTCCACGCACGGTTGTGTTATCATGGTAATTACAACGGAAGGAAGAGCAGGTCCGTTTAAAACGGATCTGCCAGAGGAAGGTATCCTCAGTTGGCGACGAAAGAGAGGTTCCACAGGACTTTGCCATGGAAGGTTGTCGGAGCGGAGGTCTGCGTGCAGGTAGGGGCCTGAGTTCCACCTGAAATGGCGACCCAAGCCGGCGTTCCGGCAAGTGAAAGCGCTTGGCCGGTAGCAGGATCATAGTTGACGCTCAATGAGGCTCTGCACGTCCGAGCCGGAACGACACCTCTGGTCACATCGAAGCGAAACGTCATGAAGCCGTCGATGGTGTTGCCTTGCGCCGTAAAGACAACTGACGCTCCATTAGAGATGCTGGAGGGGAAGTTGGGAGTGCAGCCGACGCAACTGATACTGCCGACATTCGCAGTACCGGATGTGCTGTTGTTTTTGATTGTCACCTCAGTCGTGGCAGCAAGAGCCATAGCAGGAATTGCCGCTGCCATGACGGCAGCGAGAATCAATTTTCGAAAAAGCATGGTCATTTCTCCAAGTGTCACAATATTTTCTTTGGACGCGTCAGGTTATGCCAGGTGTTGAGCATCGCTCACACAAGAGCTTGAACAACCGGGCGGAGAACTCGCATCTGCCGTTTCGAAAACGGGAACGAATGCGCCAGGGATTCCGATCAATCGGGAGCCTGCAACATTTTGTTTCGCTGTTCTCCGCCGTTCGCAATCTCTTCGTTCCAGATCGCACAAAACCTTCTGCCAACCAAATTCGCAGTCACCGACTGGAAGCCATGGCCCAGTGGAAAGCCGTCAGCGGCCAGCTCGTCTGAAACTGTCCGCACGGGCCTTGACTCGCCTGCCATTCAAACAACGTGACAGCGCCCGACCTGAGACAAGGCATCGTGATCCCACAATGATCGCGATCTTGCCAGGCTTTAACTTAACAGCTGCTGATATAGAACATTTACGCGACACGGCCGTAAGCTTCGGGCTCAGCGGCCAGAACAGTGACCGGCGCGTTGCGCACTGCGATTGCCACTCAAGGTATGAAAGACTAACGCGCGTTTCGCGTTGGTTGAACCATTGGCCATCTACAACGTGACGGGCGAGGCGTGGATCTTCGTGGAGCCGTTGGTTTTGATCGTGTGTCCGACGAGATGGGGAGCCACCAAACCGCCGGGGACAACCGCATCATCGCGGCAATGGGGCGGCGTTAATGGTTGCTAGTCGTATTTTGTCTGGCAATCGGCAGCCAAGGTTAAAGTCGCCGCATGCGATCGATGTGGAGCGGAGAAAGTAGCCAACGACGGTATAGGTCGCCGCGACCGTCAGATTGCCCTCGATGTCGCTGCTGCCTCAGTTCAGATGCGTCGCCTCATCGACCTTGGCGAGCAGCCTGCCAAGCGGTGGGTATAGAGCGGAACTGCATTCCAATCGCTATTGTGCTGCAATCCCAAATGCATTCAACACCTCTGTCGTAACCGTGCCGGTTATCTTGAGGTTGTTGTCCTTCTGCATCTGGTTCAGCGCCGCGCGCGTGTCCGCGTCAACGACGCCAGTCAGGGCGCCAGCGTAATAACCGTAGGCCGTCAATGCCGACTGCACTTGGATGACGATCCGCCGGAACTTGTTCGAGTTTCCGGGAAGTGTTTTCGCGGGTGCCATCTGCTGCGGAGCGGCCGGCGCAGGGGCGGGCGTCGGTGCAATCAGAGCTGCCGGTGGGGAATAGGTTGGCGCGGTGTAGCGAGGTGGCGGCGGTGGCGAGGGTTCACTGTAGGTCGTGCTCGGCAGGTAGCCGCCGCCACTGCCCGACCGGTGGCTGGAATGGGAACTGTGCGAGCTGTGGCTCGAATGGGAGCGGTGGCCGGCGAGCGAATAGAGATGCTTGATCTTCAGCCGCTCGAGAATCGAATGCGGGTCTGGCTTCTTGACGATCGGATCAAGCGGCATGGCGTCGGTCTTTATTGGCAGGAATCCTGCCGCAAGCAGCGACGGGATGAGAAATACGCGTCGTTTCATATCGGCCCCAGCCCCCTGAAACCTTTCCTGTGATCATACCATTCGAAAAATCCTCCGCATCGCTGCCGTGCGGAGCAGTTTGTGCAGAAGGGCTCCTGTTTGTTCTTCCAATCGGAGATCGACGCCGGCGCGAGGTGGCGGTAGCGTGCCGGGACCGAGCAGAGCGGGAAATTATAGAGCTGGACGGGCACGTCTCTTGCGGTCGCGATATTGATGGCGCGCGCGAGATTGTCGAAATCCGTCGAGGTGTCCTTGAAGCTCAAATCCCAATTCATGCGGCCGAAGCCGATGTTTTCGAGCTGCATGATGGCCCAGCGCTCGACGAAGGGCAGGGCGGTGCCGACGAAGCCGGCCAGCGCAGGCAGGTTGACGTCGTTCTGCCGCATCACGACCGTTCGAAGCTCGATGGCGGCGCCGGCCTCAAACAGGATAGCGAAGGATTGGATGAGCCGGTCGAAGGCACCCTGCTTCTTGACGATGGCGTCGTGGAGTTCTGTCTCAGCCGCATAGAGCGGGATCCCCCAGAGGATGCGCTCGGGGCCGATTTCTTGAAGCGTGGCGATGTCCACTTCGTCGAAATGCTGGCCGTTCGACAAGATATGGAATTTCAGGTCGGGCCGGGCCTTCGACAGCGACAGCAGCATGTCGAAGAGCTTGTCCTTGTGGAGGAGAGGCTCGCCGCCGGAGAGCCCGATATAGGCATTTGTCGGCGCGAGCGAGGCGGCGGTCTCGAATTCCGTAAACAGATCGACATGGTTCTTCTTCGGAGGCTGCGAGCACATGAGGCATAGCTGGTCGCACTGCTCGGTGATCAGAAACGTGTTGTGCTGCGAATCCGCCCTGATCAGCCGCCGGGCGCTTGCCTGTCCCGGCAGGATCATGATGACGTCGTTGTCGAGCGCGACACCGTCCGACGCATGGAGAATGAGCGAGAAGCCCTGGAAGTCGTATTCCCGCCGAGCTCCATCGGTCCCGATCAGGACAGCGTCATTCGGCCCGAGATCGTCTGCCACGTTCCGAAGTCTGACGATGAGAGGATCCACGATTGGAAGCGGCTCGACCTTGATGCGCAGGTCGATCATGAGTGGACCTTCGTCAATAGCGGATCGATCTCCTCCAGGCCCGACCATAGCGCGATCGATCTTCGCACCTTCGGGTCGTCGGAAAAAAGCAGCTCGAAAACGAGATCGAAGATCGCCGTATGCCGCTGGCAGAAGTCGGTTTGGTGGCGAGCCAGATCGATCCGCCCATGTCTGGAGAGGTCGTCGATGAGGTCGACGCCGCAGAAGGCCTGATAGGGACAGTGCACGCAATCAGCGTCGAAGAGATTGAGCGCCTCCATATTGAGAGCATCGACGATTGTCCGATCCAGTCCCGTGCGGACGTCGCCCATGCGCAGATCGATCTGGCCGAGCCGGCTGATCATGCGCGCCTCGTCGGTCGGGTAGAACGAACCGTCGTGATCAATCACCAAATAACTTCTGCCGACGATGTTGGGGTTCCTGAGGTCGACATGATTGTCATGACCGCCGCGCACGACCCGCCGCAGGCAGTGGGAGAAATAGAACTCCTCAATCGTCTGCTCCGATGTCGCGTTGTGTTCGATGAGGGACATGATGAACCGACGGACATAGTCGCTCCAGCTAGCGGCGACATCTTTTGTCCGGAAGCGTTTTCGGGCAAAGCCCTGATGATTGACCGGGCGTAGATAGATCGACCGGAAGCCAAAGGACGAGTAGAGCTCGATCACGTCGCAGGGATCGGGCAGGGCATCGAGGTCGAAGGTTGGTAGTGCTGATACCCGCTCGGGCCAGGAGTCCGTCGCTCGCGCCAGATTCCGGAAGAACCCCTGTGTCGTCGCAGCGCTTTCGGTCCGGTGACGTTGATGCAGGTCGATTGTGGGATCGAGCGACGTGCTGATGGAGGTATCTTGCGACGACAGGAAGCCCCATGCCTGCTCGCTCACCTCCTGAAGATTGGTACAGACGACGAATTGCACCTTCTCGAAGCGCTGCCGCGCGAAGGCGCGGACCTCCTTTAGAATGTCCAGTCGAAGGAGGGGCTCGCCGCCCTGGAATTCGATCTTGATCGTCCTCGTCGAGAGCCCGTCGAGGAAGCCGAGGACCGCATTGAGCGTTGCCGCATCCCAATCATGTCCGGAGGCGTTTTCGTTGACACGGCTGACCTGGCAGTAGGCGCAGGAGAGATTGCAGCGCAGTGTGGGCACGAGAATGACGTAGTCGAGCTCGGAAGGCGCGTGCAGACGCTTGGCCCATCGGTAGGCAAAGGCACTATAGCCGAGGTCGCCGCTCTTTTCGAAAGCATGCCCGTTCGTCTTGAGAAACGCCTCATCGCCGGGCGCCAGCCTGTCCTCTACGTAGCGATCGAGGAACGTCTCGCTGGAACGAAAGAATCCCCCGGCGTCGTCGCAAAAGATGAAACCTTCCGTGCCGATCGGCCGGAACTTCAGCGGCATCACGGTCATCGCAGCAGTCTTTCGATGACTGCCCGGCGAAGCATATCGGTCTCACGATGGATCTTCTGGCGATAAAGCGTATGCCGAAATGCGGCGATCAGATCCAGGTCGCAACTGCTCACCTCGACGCCGTCCTCCGTGGTGGTGACGACCACCTCGGGATGCAGATAGGAGAAGCGCGCTATGGCTTCATCAAGGTAGGGCCGGAAGATCGGCGCGATGTCCAGGTTCACTTGTGTCATCCTGAGGAGCAACCAGAAGGTGATAGCATAGATTGGTTGCGATGATTCCTGAATCTGAACGCCGAAGTTGATACCGACTTTTTTTGGACTTTGTGCCAATAGGATAGAAAAGTCGCAGTGACGGGTGTTGAGGGCGGGTCGGGAGCATTGGCGCGTCAACCCAGCGGTGTATAGTCATCCGTCTCGGGGAATGAGTCACATGACGATCCAAGCGAAATTCTCGGCATTGGCGATGGCGTGCATGTTTTGCGCGATCTCGACAGGACAGGTCCACGCAGAAATCAGACCGGTTCGCGACGTCCAGAAGGCGCTTGCCGATCAGGGTTTTGATGCGGGCACGCCAGACGGGATCTGGGGATCGAAATCCGTCGCCGCACTCAAGAGGTTTCAGCGGGCCCATGGGCTCACGCCTTCCGGCGTCGTGACCCAGGATTCGCTGAAGTCGCTGTTTCCGATTTCGAATGCCGATGCGCAGCCCGCCGCGCTGCCGGTGAATGTGGTTGCGGTACCCATCGTATCTTCGGTCGATCCAAAACCTGAGGTCCTTTCTTCCGAGCCGGTGAGCCTTTCGCCGCAAGTGTCGCCGCCGGCTCTCGCTATCCCCATCGCAAACCGAAGCGGGAGCAAGAGCGGTGACAGTTCCGGTTACCTCGTCGTCGTATTCCTCATTATGGTGGCCTTCCTTTTCTTCCGGAGAAAATCAAGGAAAAGAACCGTGTAGCCGGTTCGATCCAAGGCTGGAGTCAAATCGGGTCGGCCAGTTGATGGCCGCTTTGCGCGACGAGCCACTGCAGCTCTTTGTTGCCGCGGCCGAGCGCGAGATGAAGACGATCGCCGAGCAGCAAGGAGCCTGATGTCAAACTCCGGCAGATGACAGATGGGCACAACGTCATCCAGGACTACAGCCATACCGGCTTGACTCGACGCGAGCACCCAATCGCGTTTTTGCGCAAGGACCTTGCCGCTCGAAGCATCGTCACCTGCGGAGAAGCCATGTCGGCTCGAGATGGCCGTTGGTTGATGACCGCGGGCCTTGTTCTGGTCTGTCAAATGCCCGGATCGGCAAAAGGCGTGATGTTTCTGACGATCGAGGATGAGACAGGTCCGGCGAACGTCGCCTGGCCGAAGCTCTTCGAGGGACGCCGGCGCGTTGTACTTGGATCGAGCATGATGGCTATCAATGGCCGAATCCAACGGGAAGGGGAGGTCGTGCACCTCATAACCCAACAGCTCTTCGATCTGTCGGGCGACCTATCCGCCTTGGCGGATCGTGATGGGGAGTTCAAACTGCCGACGGGTCGCGGTGACGAGGCTTGTCATACCGCCAGATCCCACGTTTGATCGATGCCCGGTTACCGTGACGGTACCGCACCTCGACCTCTGCTACGAAATTGGCGATGGCCGCGGCTTCTATAAGCTGGAGGGTGTTCGGCGGCGGGACGATTCTGTCGACGAAGTCTAAGCCGACGCACTTCACGTCCGAGGACATCGGGTCACAATCAAGCAGCTACGGCAAGAAGACGAGCACAGCGACTGAATCCGTCATCCGCCCGCGGTAAGGATAACCAAGAGACCTGAAAAATACCTCACCTGGGCCGGTCGCCGTTACATGCCGTTTGGCCTCGGTCCACGCCCTGCCGCTGCGCATTACGCCGACGTTCCAGTGATCGATTGGGCTCGATCGCAGCATGGCCTGATCGCGAATATAGCTGCATGCCTGCGCGCGCTGCTGAACGATGAGGATATCGCCGAGATGCCATCCGGTCTGTTCCGCAAGAAAACCGTCGCCCTCTGATTTTCCATCCGGCAGATGAACATCCACAAGCGGCGCCATATGTGATCGCCAGGACTGGAACTGTTCTTTCGGTGGCAGGTTATGCGTCGAAAATCGCAAGGGCACCAGCGCCGCCGCTCCAGGTGCGCCGGTCATTCCTGTCCCGCAGCGGGGTCATCTCCAGACTCCGTAACCATCTAATTCCTCCAGCGCATAAGCCGATCCGGGCTGCTGAAACTGAAGCAAACAATCGTTTTCGCGGCTGAACCGCGCAGCCATCGTACAAAAGCCGAATTGGCTAAAGCTTTACGTGCATAAGCTACTTATAATATTCCATGGTGAGCAGAAATGGACGGACCGATAATTTTCAGGATGCGGCGATAACGACAATTGCGTCCTGTTCATATATCTAAATGAGTAGTGGTTAATTCCGAAGGAAGTTCGGAAATTCCAAAATACGCAGCTGCCGGTGCAATGTAGTTTCGGGGCGCCGGCAACATAAAACGATATTTATTCAAAACAAAACATGCAAAAATAGGAGGATAGGTCGTGAACTATCGGAGAATTGTTCTTGCGCGCTTTGCGCAAGCGTTGGCTGGCAACAGGAATCATTCTGCGTGCACCCGCTCAGGCGCCGGGAAGAATTCCACCGCCTATTGTGCAGATTCATGCGAGACGCTCCTGATGCCGGACATCGGCAAATAATGGCGCGCGAGGGGTTGCGCGCAGCCGAGGCAATCTGTGTCGATGCGTAATGGCTTGAGGCTTGCATGCAACCCCTACCATATCCACCCATTGTCGAAATTGTTTACGCTGCCTTTCATATGGCAGAGCGGAGGCTAAGATGACCACGGCATGTGATGAGAAATATATCGAATTGAAGCCGATTTCGAGCTGCAGACGAGAAGTCGAAGTCGCGATGGTGGAAATGCTCGTCAGTTTGCAGAAACGTGGATGGTCGGCTGCGGAATTGGCACTGGCGCTCGCAGATGCCTCCGAAGATCTCGTCATGCTGATTGCGACCAAAAGGCTTCGACCGAATTAGGTCGTGGTGACGATTTAACGGTTTGGGATTCCGCCGGAGGCGCAAATCAGATTCAAGGCTGACTTTTGGATATGGCCGTGGATTGTGATGCGCTTCGGGATGACCAGTGGGAACGGATCAAGGATTGTGTGCCGGGCGGCACGAAGGGCAAACGCGGCCCGCGCACGAACAACCGGCTGTTCCTGGACGCGCTGTTGTGGGTGGCCCGTTCCGGCGGTCGCTGGCGTGACCTGCCCGAACGGCTCGGCGGGCACTGTAAACTTAACGCTGCGAAGACAAGATCTGGGAGTGAGGCTTTGGTTTATTCGGCGTGGCGCGATTTGGCGCCATGCTTGCATGGCAGTTGCTCGCAATTCTCGATGGTGGGTGGATGGAATACCGTGGCGGGGAACGTTAAAGAGGTTGGCGATCGGGTCGTGTACGGAAACGAAACGCTGAAGGTGTCGCGCTGACTTGAAGCGCTTCATGATCCTCTCCCGCCGTCGGACGGGTTGATGAGAGGGTACTGTCACATTGATTGAGCGGTAAGGAAATTGAGGTAGCAGCGCGCCCATGACCGTGAGTGCACCGACAAGGCGCCTGCTGACGCGACTTCTGAAGAAACAGGGCATGCCGCCAAAGCGTATGATCACCGACAAATTGCGCTCCTACGGGGGGCCAAACGCCAGGTCATGCCGAACGACACCGCTCGCATAAAGGCTTGAACAACCGGGCGGAGAATTCTCACCTGCCGTTGAGAAAACGGGAGCGAACGCGACAGGGTTTCCGGTCGGTTGGCTCATTGCAACATTTCGTGTCGATCTTCTCCGCCGTCCGAAACCTCTTCGTCCCATCCCAGACCAACCGCTCCGCAGCACAAATTCGAACCCATCGACGCCAGGCAATGGCCGCGTGGGAAGCCGTGAGTGCACGGCCTGTCTGAAAAGCGCAGGCTCGGCCTACGTGGCCACATTCAAACAACGTGACAACGCCCGGCGAAGAGCTTTTCACGCCATAGGGCCATGCCTGGCCTTTTTGAGGGAACGAGCGTCTGACGGCTCAGGAAATAGCCCGCGTCAGGGAATTGAAATTCGGCATGCGCAGCGTCGCCCTTCGCTTTGGCGAGGAGTCCCTTCCGGCGCGCAAAGCGAAGGTCCGCGCAACGGCTGGATTTGCAAGCTATGGAGAGAAATCATGTTGGAAAATCCGCATGTAGCGCGGATATTCAAACATGAATTACCCATGCAAACAGAACGTGTTGCAATGTCTGCACATAGAGCGGATAATTGGACATGATTCACGATAAACGGGCCGCGCTTTCCGCCTATACATCAAACTTGCTCTCCCAGGGGCGGGTGGTTTTTGATGGCCGAGAGGCGATCGAAGCGCTGGGCATCAATCGTGGCGCGTTCCTGGACTCAGCCGAGCGTTTGCAGCGTCGAAAACTACTCCTCAACCCGCGCCACGACTTCTACATCGTGGTCCCTCCACAATTCATGTCATTGGGCGCTCCGCCACCAACCTGGTACATTGACGCGCTGATGCGCCATGAGGGGAATTCCTATTATGTCGGTCTGCTTAAGGCTGCCGAACTGCACGGTGCCACGCATCAGGCCGTGATGGAGTTTCAAGTCGTGGCGGCCAAACGGCTCCCCAAGATCAGGGCCGGTCGCAACCGCGTCGTCTTCTACTACCGAAAGGATATGGAGACCGTCGCCGCGGGCGTTGTCGACAAGAAAACCGAGACAGGTTCGATGAGAGTGTCGTCACCAGCTCTCACAGCGCTCGACATTCTGCGGTATTCTCGTGGCGCCGGCGGTCTTGATAACATCTTCACTGTCCTCAGGGACATCGCGCCGCAGATTGATTTCGAAAGCCTGACCAACCTGTCGCGCGTCACCGAACGGCCGGTCGTGCAGCGCCTCGGCTACCTTCTCGACAGGCTGGGTCACGGCACACGCCTGGCGTCGATGCGTACCGCCTTGGAAGACCGCGGCAACCTGCCCTGGACGGAGCTGGACCGCAAAGAAGCCGGCGATCCCGACTTTTCTACTGAAGTGCTCGAGCGCGACCCGCGTTGGCGGGTCATCGTCCGCCGCTATCCGGAGGCCGATGAATGATACCAGCTCAGAATATTGTCGCGTGGGGCAATGTCGCGCCTTGGCCCGATCAACGTCAGATCGAACAGGATCTGATTATCAGCCGGGCGATGGTCGCGATATTCACCGACCCCTTCTTGCGCGAAGCCTTGAGGTTTCGCGGCGGCACAGCCCTCAACAAACTGCACTTCCCGGCTCCGCTGCGCTACTCGGAAGACATTGATCTCGTGCGCACAGAGGCCGGGCCGATCGGCCCGGTCCTGGACGCCTTGCGTGTCGTCCTCGAGCCGTGGCTTGGACACGGTCAGTACGAGTCAAGTCCGGTCGCACCCAAGTTGAAATTCCGGATTGAGGCCGAGGACGGCGGCGGCGTCCCCATCCGCCTCAAGGTCGAAACCAACATCAGCGAGATCGAAGCGTATGATCCGCCGATCGACTTGCCGTTCGGCGTGACCAATCCATGGTTCACCGGGAATGCGTCCGTCCCGACATTCTCCCGTGAGGAAATGTTGGCCACCAAGCTGCGCGCGCTGCTGCAGCGGGAGAAGGGTCGCGATCTCTATGACCTGGCGCATGGCCTAGAGACGTTTGAGGGCCTGAATGTGGAGAAAGTGGCTGACTTTTTTGGCCGTTACGTCGCACTTTCGGGCCAGGTCATCACGCGGGCACAGGCTGAGCAACGGATGTTCGCGAAGCTTGCCCGGCCGCGCTTTCTGACCGACATGCAGCCATTGCTTCCGACACAGCAGGCCGAAGCGCTGACCGACCAAACGACCCTCCAGTCATTTACCAGCGTTTTTGCGGCATTCATCGAACGCTTGCCCGGTGACACGTGGTTACGCACCGCTGAAATGCGCAAGCGCTTCGGCGTGGTGTAGAGATATGAATTGGAACGATGACGTCGAGGGTGGCCTGGGATGAGCGACGGAACGAGAGAAGAGGAGCCGCCGACGCACTATCTTCGCCAGGACAATGATGGGTCCGGGACGCAGGTGTGGCGTATCCAAGACTCTGAGGCAGTGAGGCTGGGTGTTTCCAATCCCGAGCAGGGCGCGGGGACCTATATTAAAAGGGGCAAACGGGCCTCGATTTGGGCGGCATTTCGAGAAGACACTCCTTGGTTTACTCCTGGTGGACCCGAGACCGGCCCGTTTCATCGCCTCGATCTCCCGCCAGCTCACTACTATCGTCGCATCGCCAGGCCGCTAAATGGCAGCTTCGCCCATCCTAAAAACCCCGGCGCCGGCGAAGAGCGCGACACGATTGCCGTAGGTGCTGGTCAAGCGCGCGCTCTGACGCATCATCTCGATCGCATCTGCCAAACCGTCCATCCCCATACCGAAACGCTGGGTGTTTACGGTCACGAAATCCGCAACCTGCTGATCCTTGCAGCGACCGAGGTCGAAGCGCATTGGCGGGGGGTCCTGGTCGCGAACGGTAGGTCGGGCCAGAAACTCAACACGAACGACTATGTGCGGTTGCTACCGGTCATGCGCCTCGATCAGTATGCGGTCGGCTTTCGTCCCTATCCGTGGCTAACGCCTATTCGCCCCTTCGCCGGGTGGAATTCTCAAGATCCCACCAAGACTCTCCCCTGGTACGACGCTTATAACCGGGTCAAACACGATAGAGAAACACAATTCAGCGACGCGCGGCTCGAACACACGTTCAACGCCGTCGCCGCATGTGTGATTATGCTTGCAGCTCAATATACCCCGTCGATCGGCTTGGGTGGTCACTCGGATCTGAGCTCTTTTTTCCAGTTTGCCGAGACGCCGGAATGGACACCAGAACAAAGCTACGCGAGCATCTCACACGACCAAGATGGCCGCTGGGTGCCGGTTGATCACCCAGCGCTCGTACGCAAGTAATGAGACTGGATATCGGCAGCGGGGGAGGGGGCGGCGCGGGCAATCATGGACGACATCGATCAGGGTGGACGAGTCATCCTTGCGCATGTGAGTGTAGCTGCTGCTGAATGACGTCTGTGTGGACGTCGATGCGATAATATTTGAGCGTAGGCAAACGTACATCTTGCGCCAGACGCTTTCTCATTTATGAGGCATCATACATCTAGATGTATGAGGGTCTTATGGCAACCGGATATATGCTGTTGACAGGCGCAAGCCGCGGGATTGGCCACGCAACCGTAAAGTTATTTCAGGAGAAAGGCTGGCGCATCCTCACAGTGTCGCGACAGCCATTTTCAGAGGAATGCGCCTGGCCGACAGCAAAGGAGAGTCACATACAGGCTGATCTTGCAGATCTCTCTCAGGTCGGCACGCTAGTCGCAGCGGTTAGGGAGCGTCTTCCTGATGGGAAGCTTCACGCACTGGTCAACAATGCCGGTATTTCGCCCAAAGGCCCGGGCGGATCAAGGCTGGGCGTTGGCGGAACCGATGCTGAAACCTGGACGAAAGTGCTGAACGTCAATCTGATCTCGACGGCGCTGCTCGCGCGGGCACTCCTGCCGGAGCTGGAGGCGGCCAAGGGTCTCATTGTCAATGTGACCTCGATCGCGGGCTCACGCGTTCATCCTTTTGCGGGCGTTGCGTATGCGGCGTCAAAAGCGGGCCTCGCTTCCTTGACCCGCGAACTCGCCCATGAGTTCGGCCCGCGTGGTGTGCGTGCAAACGCGATCGCTCCGGGCGAAATCGAAACCTCAATCCTGTCGCCGGGCACCGACGCATTGGTCGAGCAAGAAGTCCCAATGGGTCGGCTTGGAACGCCCCGCGAAGTGGCAGAAACAATATACTTTTTATGCAGTGACGCCTCCTCGTACATCAATGGCGCCGAAATCCACATCAACGGCGGACAGCATGTCTGATCTGCCGAGGGAAGGGGCGGCGGTGGAATGCGATCGGCGGGCACCGTAAACTTAACGCTGTGCGCAGATGGCCGTATTGGCGCGGAGCCGCCAAGCGAGCAGGAATTGGGTGGACCGGATCAAGTCGATAACGTACGCCCTTGGCCGTCATTTGCGGGCCGCTGACATGTTCAGCCTCGCCAGCCTGTCTTGTCTGGCGCCTCATTCGCGTATGAGAGCTTGACCGATTCAGAATCCATCCAACCCATCAAATGGTGGAATAAAAACACCCAGATTACAAGTGTAACCCGGTATAGCTTCAACAGGTCGCTCGCGGATGCTAGCTGCTGGAGCAGTGGAAATTGGATAGGACTATGATCAGTGGTTGACCTGGACGGACTTAATCAGCTCCCGAGTGAACTAAATCAGCTGCCGCGCGAACTAGCTCACCTCCCGAAGGACGTTGTTTCGCAGATTGCGAAAGGTATGTGCCCCTATGACAACCCGCATGAAGCGGCAATCAACCTTGCCAGTCTTAAAGAGACGAGTCGAGAAATAGTTCGAGCGTAGCGAAATTGGGAATTTTGACGCGCGACTCAGCCGGCTCGTCGCCTTACAGAGGGGTTTATGTGAGAAAGTATTACCGGATATGCCAGACAATACCCCAGAAGCCAACCGCACGTTGGCGACGATGCAAATACCCGCGATCCAGCCAGTATTTAAATTTTACTCTCCCGGTGCGCAGAGTGACATCATCGAGCATATGATGACGAACCATGACATATCGAACCGAACTATCGCGGCCGTCGCTGACGATGCATTGACAAACGCCGCTTCATACAAGTCTCTACGCCAATCCTCCATCTTTTAACTTTATACGAGACGCGTTGGTGGGAGCCCAGGCACGTGATATCGCGGCACGGTGACAAATGCCCGATGTCACCGCATTTATTCTTCCACCAACCGAAACACTGGCCGCGCGCCATATGCGCGGAACGTCTTTAGGTCGACTTGAACCATTGGGCCACGCGGCGTGTGTATGGTGAGGGTCCTGATATCGACATCAATACCGGATTTGTGTACGTCGCGGATGGCGTCATTCATCGGTTGAAGCGCTGCACCTAGTCTTTCCTCAGCATGCTTCTGTCTTGTGAGGTAGGATGTCATGGTTGCCCTGATTGTTTGCTGTTTGCGTTCCGCTTATGCGGGTAATTTTGTTCGCCGTTATATATATAGCGTTTCCAGCACTACCGTCAGAAGCGGCCGGCGCCATCCATAGTGCGAGACTATCGCATCGGTTCGAAGACGTGGAGAAGGCCGCATGGCAGCTTCGTGAAAGCAAATCCGGCGACACGGCGGGCCTCAATCTTCTGGCATTTCTGTATCGGCTATTTTAGTGTTCGATCCTAAGAAAATTATCATCTATGACACCCGACGATCGTCATGGTATGCAATATTTAACTCAATCCTTTAAATCGGGTAACATTCCTGAAGAGCTCGGCCGAGGTATCCCTTGCCACATCCCGCCTCCTTAGCCTTCGCACTTGTTGCGGCTTGCGTGATTATGCTCGCTTTATGTAACAGGGAGTATTACCAGTTCGTGCCGCAAATGTAGTGGCCTAACCTCGTCGTTTGCAAACACCCACCCGGCGGATGGATTGATTGCTAAGGGATGTG
Source organism: Rhizobium sp. NZLR8 (assembly GCF_019685025.1). Taxonomy (NCBI): domain Bacteria; kingdom Pseudomonadati; phylum Pseudomonadota; class Alphaproteobacteria; order Hyphomicrobiales; family Rhizobiaceae; genus Rhizobium; species Rhizobium sp. NZLR8. Next base: position 71,455 of record NZ_JABDVY010000021.1, read on the forward strand.
GCTCCTTTTCCGACGCGCCTTCCCCCCAGATCCTCTGCCCCAAATTGGCGCGGCCATGGGTCTTCTTTCCGGAGATTATCGATCACTACCTTGGGATGCTGCGCTCGCTATGGACATCAAGCGAGGATTGAACCCCATAAGCCCTTTGTTAGGTTGGTTGGCAATCCGCTGATCTTCAAAATCCGGATTGTCTCCGGCCAGATATCGGCAGAATATATCACGCAGAAAATGCGCATCTGCTCACGCAGCTCGGCCTCGTCTGAGTGTGCAGACTCTGCGGTGGGGCAAGCGCCGCTGCAACGGGGCGCCAGATGTCGGAAAATGTCCCAGGGACGGAAAGGGCAGTCGACTAGCCGCCAATATGGGTAAACATCATTCTGTCAGCGGCGCGCTCCTTCGAGAAGCGCACCAGCGCCACCTACCGCGATCGCCATACTGCAGGCGTGGCGATGCGGACGGCTACGCAGATCACACGTCTCGGGGATCGACCCGGCGGCGGGCCAGATCCGGTGGCGGGAGACCTCCATTGCCGTTCGAAGGCAGTATTTCCCACCTTGAGCGCTGGATCCTGGGGCGGCTGAGATACAATCGCTTCCGGCCTCGTTTCAATGTGCGAATCAGCCACTTCTCAATCATCTCGATGCCGGCCGGTGTAGTGGTCTGCATATCCTGACGTCAGCTTTTCGAGGAGATTGAACAAAGGTGCTCATCGGCTCAGCGGGCCGCAGGAGGTCAGCGCTCGGCATCCGGCCGGTATGAAAATCGATCGATCTATGGACCACGGGCACCACACTGACGCGACACTTGGCAGCGCTTTGGAAACTTGATTAAACCTACCACGACGGGAATAGTCAGGCCGTCGCCATGCTCGCGACCAGATCGCTGAACCTCTCGCCCTGAATGCCGACATGCCCCCGCAGCAGGCGACGGGCCGCGTCTCCATCTCCGGCAAAAATCGCATCGACGATGGCGCAATGTTCCAAGAAGGAGGTCGACAGGCGGTTGCGCACGCGCAGCTGGAGGCGGCGATAAGGTCGCAGGCGCCGATGCAATTGCAGACATTGCTCCTCGAGGAAATCGCTTCGGCCGGCTGCGTAGATGGCCTTATGGAACTCCTCATTGTCGTAATAATAGGCATCGCTGTCACCGGCAGCGGCTGATTGCTGACAGCGGCTGTGGGTGGCCGTGATCGCTTCCCGGGAGGCCTCATCCAGCCGTCGTGCTGCGAGCGACCCGGCCAGGCCCTCCAGCTCGGCCATCACCTCGAACATCTCATAGACGCGGTGCGGCCCCGGATCGATGACAACAGCGCCTCTGCGCGGTCGAATTTCGATGAGGCCGATCGCATCGAGCTGCATCAGCGCCTCGCGCACCGGCGTGCGGGAGACCCCGAAACGCGTCGCAAGCACCGTTTCGTCGAGCCGCTCACCGGGGGAGAACTCATTGGAAAGAATTGAATTTTCAATCTCATCCCGAAGCCATCGGCCGACATTCTCGGACATTTCGTTTCGCTTCCTTCATACACAAATGCTATTCTTGTATACACAATTGTTGACCTCGTGTACGAAGAGCGGCATTCTACATACTACCGGTGAAACCCGACGATGGGAAGCAGCCGTCAAAAACGGTCCGCACTCGGCCGGCCGACAGAAGAGAGGAGAGATGGCATGTCTGAGGCTTCCTTCTTCACCGACATGCTGCAGAGCATCACGGATCGCGGACGCCAGCTTCTGTTTTCCGGCGCGCGCGCTACGCAGGTCGCAGCCAAGGTCGATCTCCAGACACTCGAAGGCCGTAGCGCCGGCAATGGCCAGCAAGGCTCCCGGCCATTCGCACAGATAGTGAATTCAACGCTTGGAGGAGGGCGAAAGTGAGCAACCATCTTTTCGACGCCATGCGGACGGCTGCGCCCGGTGACGCACCGTTCATCCGCATCGATAGCACGCGCACATGGACCTATGATGACGCTTTCGCTCTTTCCGGCCGCATTGCCGGCGCGATGGACACGCTCGGCATTCGCCCCGGCGACCGGGTGGCGGTGCAAGTCGAGAAAAGTGCCGAGGCACTGATCCTCTATCTCGCCTGTCTTCGAACCGGCGCCGTCTACCTGCCGCTCAACACCGCCTATACGCTGGCTGAGCTCGATTATTTTATCGGCGATGCCGAGCCGCGTTTGGTGGTTGTTGCGTCGGCTGCCAGAGGAGGCGTGGAGAAAATATCCAAACCTCACGGCGCGATCATCGAAACGCTCGATGCCGACGGCAGCGGCTCGTTGCTGGATCTCGCCCGGGATGAGCCGGCCGACTTTGTCGACGCCTCGCGTTCCGCCGATGATCTGGCTGCGATCCTCTACACGTCGGGAACGACGGGACGCTCCAAGGGGGCGATGCTTACGCATGGGAACCTGCTCTCGAACGCCCTGACCTTGCGAGATTATTGGCACGTCACCGCCAGCGATCGACTGATCCATGCCTTGCCGATCTTCCATACGCATGGGCTGTTTGTCGCCACGAACGTCACACTGCTCGCCGGCGCCTCGATGTTCCTGCTGTCGAAGTTCGACCCGGAGGAGATCCTGTCGCTGATGCCTGATGCAACGATGCTGATGGGCGTGCCGACCTTCTACGTGCGCCTCCTGCAAAGCCCGCGCCTCGACGAGCAAGCGGTCGCCAGCATCCGCCTTTTCATCTCCGGTTCGGCTCCGCTGCTGGCCGAAACCCATACCGAGTTCCAGGCACGTACCGGTCACGCGATTCTCGAGCGCTACGGCATGACGGAAACCAATATGAACACGTCGAACCCCTATGAGGGCAAACGGATTGCCGGAACGGTCGGTTTCCCGCTGCCTGACGTGACGGTGCGCGTCACCGATCCCGCCACCGGGCTCGTGCTGGCGCCTGAAGAAACGGGCATGATCGAGATCAAGGGACCGAACGTCTTCAAGGGTTATTGGCGCATGCCGGAAAAGACCGTGGCCGAATTCACCGCCGACGGTTTCTTCATCAGCGGCGATCTCGGCAAGATCGACCGGGAAGGCTATGTCCACATCGTCGGTCGCGGCAAGGATCTGGTGATTTCGGGTGGATACAACATCTATCCGAAAGAGGTCGAGGGCGAGATCGACCAGATCGAGGGTGTGGTTGAGAGCGCTGTGATCGGCGTGCCGCATCCCGATTTCGGAGAAGGCGTAACGGCCGTCGTCGTGTGCAAGCCCGGCGCCGTCCTCGATGAAAAGACCATCGTCAGCGCCCTCCAGGACCGTCTCGCCCGCTACAAACAACCCAAGCGCATCATCTTCGCCGACGACCTGCCGCGCAACACGATGGGTAAGGTTCAGAAGAATATCCTGCGGCAGCAATACGCCGATCTTTATACCAGGAGCTAGAGCAATTCCAGGAAAAGTATGAAGCGGTTTCCCGTAAGGAATTGCGTAAAAACAAAAACTTAGAGCGGTTCTGCGTTTCCATGAAAAGCTGAACCGCTCGAAGCCGGCTGCGCCCTCTGGGAGGAGGGTGCGTCGACATCCCGCATCAATCTTGAACACAACAACTACGGCGCTGGAGGCGTCGGAGGGAGGGGAATCATGGGTATTGAATTACTGGCCATAGGCCTGCTGGTCGCTATGTTCATCATTGCGACGATCCAGCCGATCAAAATGGGTGAACTAACCCTGGAGAATGCGGGGGTAACGACATGCTGACCATCAAGCGGCTGAGCCTCGAAGACGCGCGGATACTGATAGAAGGCGCATCGGCGAAGGCGAGAGAAATCGCGGTTCCGATGTGCATCGCAATCAGCGACGAGTCGGGACACCTCATTGCGTTCGAGCGCATGGATGGTGGAAAGATCACCAGTGCAACCATCGCGCAGGACAAAGCTTATACCGCTGCGGGGGCGAAGAGAACGACAGAAAGTTACGGCGTTGCTAGCCAGCCTGGCAATCCGGCCTACGGCATCAACTCTGCAATCGGCGGCAGGCTAATCGTGGTTGGTGGAGGTCTGCCAGTCATCATAGGCAACGAGGTCGTGGGCGCGATTGGCCTAAGTTCCGGCACTCCCTCGCAGGATATCGAATGCGCTCAGGCCGGTATTGATCTTTTTATGAGTGTGCTTGGGGGGTGAAAGCACTGCCTTCCTGCTCAGGCCCTATCGAGCGTCGTTGAAAGTCTGAAGTGGATGTCACCTGCCAGGTTCGAGACGCACAGTTTAAGGGAAGCTGGTAGGGATTCTCCTTTCCCCCAAGCTTAAATGGGAGCAGGTTACCCCCGCATAGAGCGGGAAATAGCCTCGTTGACAAACGGGGATGTCAAGAGGAAAATAACTAAAATTGGTGCGGCGGTGATGCAGAAACGGATCCGCTAAAAACCAGTATAAGGGAACTTGAGGATTAAAATTAAGCGCAACTTGACTTGCTTTCGCGATCTCAGCACCGCTTCCTGACCCCACGGGCAGTCAGCATTCGGTCAGAGATCATTATCGTCGAACCTTGAGACTTCGCCATGCATGGATCTTCTATGCGAAAAGCAGTGGCGGGCATCTAAGGAGTGTAGGCAGGCCGCTACGATGAGCCATTGTTGGCAGGAGATTCTACGATGATGCCGGTTCCGGGAGTGCGACGGCTTGTGAAGGTTGGCTTCATCCTCCTTCCAGGTTTCACGATGTTTTCGTACTCTGCCCTAGTCTATATTCTGAAGCATTGCACCGATCCCGCGGCCGCGGTGGGGATTGACTTTGAATATCTCGTTTTAGGACAAACCCCGGCTCAGACCACCTGCGGTATCCAAATTCCCCCCACCGCGCCCTTGCAGGCTGCCCGCACTTGTAACTACGTTTTTGTGATAGGCGGTAGAAATGCAGCTCCAATTGAAAACCGAAGATTGATTTTGGAAGCACTGACTGGCGCTGATATGAACAGCGCGACTTTGGTCGGAACCGGTTCCGGACTGTTTGTGTTGATTGAAGCCGGCTTCTTCGACAGGTTGCCCTGCGCCACGGACTGGTATCGCGGCCATGATAAGAATATCCGTTTTGCAGAGGTGCAGCAAACCCCAGGCTTGAACTTGATAGTTTGCGGCAGGCGAGTTAGCTGTGCGGGAGGGCTAGCCACGCTGGAGCTTGGTTCATGGCTGTTAGAACGTCACTATTCGGCCATCGGCGCCGACGTTCCTGCACCACAAGAGCTTTCCACCTCGCAGCCCGAACGTGATGAGACCCTTGCTCGAGAAAGCGCACTCGATGCGAGAGTAGTGAGGGCAATCAAGATCATCGAACGAAATCCTGGCAAGCCGTCGAATGTTAAGTCTCTTGCGTCGTCTTTGGGAATTTCTAAGCGCCAGGTCGAACGCCTTTTCCAGCAGGAAATGAAGCAAACGGTCCAACAGTACTCCCGTGAACTAAGGCTTGGTTATGGATACTGGCTTCTTCTAAATACCACCAAGTCGATCACGGAAATCGCGGTGGTTACTGGTTTCTCCGATAGCTCACATTTCAATCGGTGCTTTCGATCGCGGTTTGCAGCGACCCCATCACAAGCGCGACAATCAAAAGTATCAGTGGACGATGTTGTATCACCGCAATGGTCCTCTCTCTACGAGAGAATTGAAAGGAGTGAACAGGATTTGGACCTGTCGCGATCCAGAGTGTCGGTTTATACAAGTTTGGCTCACTCAGTCGTCAGTTCTTCAAATCGTACCCGTCCTACCTTGGCCTTCAGCGAGAACTAGTGAGTTGATCTCGCTCTCGGCACAGCTATCGCTGTGCTCGCGTGGAGACCGTCGGCTGGCCTGAGCGGGAAGCCGATCAACCCAGTCGGTCATTCTGGAGATGGAACCCTATCCACCTTTACCTCTTCAACTATTTCCCCGTCCCCCGAACTCGACGCCATTTTTTTTGGCATCCGTCCGTCGATGCCCTGCAGCCAAGCTGCGCCGGCGTGATCGCAAGCGAGCCACGGCTACGGCCCACATTGTCCGCCTTCAAGCTTCTTGGCAGGCACGTTATGCGATTTCGATCAGGACACCTTGCTGCCCGCGAAAATGCGGCGAAGCCATTGTCGAATCTAAAGTCTAATCAAGCTTCACCAGCCGATTGGCCTGTTTCGACAGGCAGTTCCTTTGCTAAGCACTCCGCAAGCATTGCCGCTGTCGCAGCCGACAGTGTCCACCCCAGATGTCCATGGCCGGTGTTGTAAAATACACCCGGCATGCGACCTCGTCCAACCTTAGGCATCATATTCGGCATCATGGGCCGTAGACCTGCCCACGGCACGACTCGATTAGTGCCAACTCCTGGGAAGATCATGCGTGTCCAATCGACGAGAGGCTTGACTCGATCATTACGGATGTCCCAGTTCAGACCATTGAGTTCCGCCGTACCTGCAACTCGAAACCGGCCCATCCCCAGCCGACTGGTGACTATCTTGGCTCGATCATCAAGAAGGCTGACCCAAGGCGCCGACTGTTGAGAGATTTCATCATCCAGATGGACTGTGATCGAGTAACCTTTAACTGGATAGATGTTGAGGCGGTCACCCAGCATCGCCGCCAAATTGCGACTGGCCGAGCCCGCACAAACAACGATTGCATCGGCTTCGATCACCTGAGGCTCGCGTCCGGTCTCCGTCGTCGAGTAGGTTAACTGGAAGCGGCCGCGCCGCTCAATCCGATTTACCGTCGCATCGTACAAGAATTTTGCGCCCCGGTTCTCGCACGCCTTGGCAAGTCCGGTCGTGTACTTGTGAATGTCTCCGGTAGAATCCGAGGGCGTAAAGAATCCGCCATGGAAATTTCCGTGCAGAGTCGGCTCGATCGTCTTCATCTCGTTCGACGTCACCGGCTGACGGTCCAACCCTCCCTCAACAAGTAGGCGGTTTACCACGTTCGCGTGCTCAAAACCTTGCTTGTCCCAGTAAACGTGAATAATACCGCGACGAATGTGATCAAAGTCGATCTTTTCCTGTTCTGCTATTTCAAACATGAACTTGCGCGCAGCGATTGCCAATCTAGTTGTGGCGATAGTGTTCTCGCGATAGTTGGAAATGTTGGAGATAAATTCCGCCAGCCAGCTGTATTTATGCCAAGATGGCTTCGGGTTCATCAAAAAGGGAGCGTCCCTTCTGACCATCCACTTGATTCCCTTCAACAGGGTCGACCAGTGGTTCCATACTTCTGCGTTGCTGGCTGAAAGTTGTCCGCCATTAGCGAACGACGTTTCCATCGCTGCATAACGTTGTCGTTCCACGATGGTGACATTGTAGCCAGCGCGTAAAAGTGAGTAAGCCGTCGATACGCCAGCTATGCCGGCGCCAATTACAACAATCTTTCGCATTCTTGCTCTCCAGACAGATCAATAAGCGCAGATCTCAAAATCTGCGGCTGTCCCCAAATCTGTCCATTTACCTGAGAGCTTAACCGACGCGCTTGGCCTCGGCGTTCCCCTTCGGTGGACGCCCAAGGCGTCTCTCTCCAGAGTGTTCGAAAGTACGGTCACTTTTGCCTGAGAGTTTCCTTGGGGGGTTGCTCCGTCGGCGTCGGCGTATGCCGATCTCTCCCGTACCATCTTAAACGATATTGCCTCGGTTGCCGGCCTGTGTGATTTTCAGGCCGGCTTTTTGATTGAAGTCACGGCGATCAGATTGCTGCGGTGACGATGAATTCGACCTTGAATTTTGGCGTGGTCAGCTTGGCTTCGCTGGTGGCACGGGCCGGCGGGTTTGCCGGATCGATCCAGGCTTCCCAGACGGCATTCATTTCGGCGAAATCGGAGATGTCCGAGAGATAGATGACCGTCTGCAGGATCTTCGACTTGTCGCTGCCGGCAGCAGTGAGCAGGCGGTCGACGTCGGCAAGTGCGCTCTTGCATTGATCGGTGACACTCTCGCCTTGGCCGACCCGGCCGGCGAGATAGACGGTATTAGCGTGGATGACGGCGTTGCTCATGCGGGCGCCCGGTTCGATGCGCTGAATGCTCATGGACTTCTCCTGGAAAAATTGAGCTGCGATGGAGGCCCCGCACGAAAAGCGAGGCCGGGGAAAATCTTTAGCCGCGACGACGCTGGCTGTTTGAAACGCGCGTGCGACGTCTAGGTAGATTTAGTCGTGTCGGCTTGGCCGCGCATGATGGACTGGGCGAATGAGACAAGGACAGCCGCCGCCTCGGACACCTTCTCTGGAAGGAGTGCATGGCCAGCACCGTGAATGATTTCCAACGTTGTTAGGTGGCCTACACGGTCTCGCAAGAAGTCTTCTTCGGGGACGGGTGCGATCTTGTCAAATTCCGGCGCGACGTAAAGGACCGGGAGATTTTTACCCACTTCGGTCCAGCTACTGTCGGCGGTCGCGTTTGTCGCGGCGAGCTGGAATTGAGAGACCTCTGTGTGCCACCCGTTTAGCCATACGGAAGCATCATGCCCCGGAGCGAAGAAGTCGCGCTTCAAATAAAATAGACGATCTGCGTCCGGCTTGGAATTATCGGATACGACATTCACAGAAATCAGGAGTTCGGGCGATATCGTACTGCCGATAATCGCTGCGAGAAGTCCGACGGATCTTGTCATCGAAGGCCAATGATGGGCGAGAACGCGCGCGACCCAGTTGCCGAATGCGTGGCCCACCACAAACAATGCTTCGGGTTTTTCCGGCGCGCAATCAGCTTCGATTGCAGCAACGACATCGGCGGCAAGATCGATCAATGTGATGCCTTCGGTTGGCCCTGAGCTTGCGCCTATGCCGCGTGGCTGCGGTCGCAAAACACGAAAACCCGCCGCAGCAATCATTGGTGCGATTTCATCGAAATCCGAAGCGCCTCTCGCCAGCGAGGGGAGCAGGACAATACGTGGGCCTTTACCTTCGACTAGAAGTTCGACCTGGCCGTCAAGGGTTGGGATCAGTTTGCGTTCGAGGTTCGACATTTTTGCATCCTATTTGGTGGAAGCCGCGATAATCCGTTGAGATGGTAAGCTATAGTCTTGTAGGCAGCAGCAGTGTGGATCGTTGTCATTGCCGTTGGTAGCTACGTCCCACACTTTCCTCCCTACTGGGGCTTCGAGCTATCGAAAAATCTGGTAGAGGCCAAGGATGGGCGCGTCTGTATGGATTGATGCCAGTCGGAGAGCGTCGGGTATTTTTCTCGCCAACCGAGCTTCGGAAACCGAAAGTCAGCGTATTCAGCAACGATGGCCAATGTAATTGACGACAGCCCAAAAGGCTGTTGTGCAAGTCCCTCGACTGTCGCCTCCAGATTTGTCCATATCTTGCTTGCCTTCAGATTGAAGGCGTTGATGAGGGCAATCTGTTTTTCGGCCTTGAGAGATTCGATACGCCATTGCACTAACAGGTCGAGAAACCCATTGCACAGTGCGTGCAGCCGAAGCTCTTCGATCCGCCGCTCCGCCAAGGACGGAATGAGTTTAGCGCCGCCGGCCATATGATCGAGATACTCGATGATGACGAGGCTATCGTAGAGCACGGTCCCGTCATCGAGAACGAGGGTTGGGAGCTGCCCAAGCGGGTTGTATGGCAATAAAGCCGGGTCGGGCTTACTCGGCGCCACGCGAGTGGGAATCGTTTCTAGCCTGTCGCTCAGTCCTAGCTCATGTGCACTTACGACGACTTTTCTTACGAATGGTGATGTCGATGACCAATATAGTTTCATGAAGAAGAGCTCCTTGGCTATTAAACTGGAATATTGATCGATGCTCGCCTGTGACCAACATTGTTGCACTTGGTGAACAGCTTGCGATCACTCCAAAGCGCGGGTTATCGGATCGATCGTCAAAAGCATCTTCGCCCGCGCGCCATCGGTTCGATAGAATTGGAAAGCCGAGGGCATATGAAAGCTCCGCCGCCCTCTCCGAGCACGTCGCAATGATCCAAATCCAGGCGCGTAAACGTCCTATCGCAGGGGAGTTGGGGTGCTATGATCCTAAGTCGTCGGCTTACAGCAAATACACTTACAGGGAACAAAGCCGCCGGTTTGGAGAGGATCTAACATGCGTATGCCAGCAAAATACATAATTTCTGCGGTCATGAGTGCGTCACTTATGGCGGTCAGCAATGGCGCTGAAGCCAAGCAAAAGGTGAAGATCGCGTGGGTGGGGCCGTTGACAGGCGCCCTGTCGGCCTACGGCCTAGGCGGCCGGAATTCCGCTGAACTAGCAGTTCAGGTAATGAACGCGAATTCAGCGGCTAACTACGAGTATGAGCTCGTGCCGCTCGATGATGAATGCAAACCGAACGTCGGGGTCCAGGTTGTGACCAAGGCGGCGGTTGACCGGTCGATTATTGCGGCAATACCATTCTACTGCTCTTCAACTGCGATGGCTGCCATTGACATTTTCAACCGTTACAAGCTGCCGATGGTTGTATGGGCTGCCGTGCTTCCCGACATCACATATGGCAATGACTATCCCGAGGTCAATCGCGTAACCGGTGCGCTGATTGGTCAGAACAAGGTCGGCGCAAAGTTCATGAAGGATGAGGGTTATAAAACCTTCGTCTCCTTTGCTGACTCGACCGACTTTGGCAAATCGAACACGAAATACTTCAGCCTCTATACGGGCGAGGAAGGCGGCCAGATCCTTACATCGTTCAGCGTTCCGCCGGATCAGCAGGATCTTTCAGCTGAGCTCACAAAAGTCAAAGAGCTGAACCCTGAGGTGGTTTACTTCGGTGGGCTGGTGCCCCTTGGCGCCAGACTTAGAACGCAAATGGAGAAATTGGGGATCAAGGCGCAGTTTGAAGGAACTTCTGCGATCATGGGCGATGCCTATATCAATGCGGTAGGACCAGAGTTGGCAGAAGGCACTATTGCGTTCTACGACAGCCCCCAACTATCGCAGACGGCCGGGGGTAAGTTCTTTTTGGAGAAATATCAGGCATCTGGCTTCAAGGAAGCTCCCGAGGCCTACGGCCATTTCTCCTACGCTGCGACGATGCTTGTTCTGGAGGCGATCGAGAAGGTCGGACCAACAAGAGCTGCCGTGACCGCGGAACTTGGCAAGACAAAAGATCGCCCGTCCATCATCGGACCGATCACCTTCGATGATCATGGCCAAAACGTAACGCTTCAGACCACCAAATACATCGTTCAGGATGGGAAATGGGTCGTTTGGGAAGAAAGCGAATACGCGAGCGGAAAGCGTAAGTTGAAGAAGCTGCAGTGATGTCGTCGATGTCTGTGCACACGTCAATTTCCATCGCGTGGTAGGTTGTTATGGCTAATTCGATTCAACACATCATAAACGGACTCATGCAAGGCACCGTCTACGGGCTTGTGGCGATGGGGTTCACAATCTTCTTCGGTGTCATGAACGTAATTAAGTTCTCCCATGGGGATGTCTTTACGTTTGGCGCATTTGGAGGCCTCGTGGCGGTATGGTTCGCCCAGGCACTTGGCTTGCCGATTTGGAGCCAATTTTTGTTCGGATTCGTCGCTGCAATCTTGGTAGCCGGCACCCTGGGAGCTTTGATCTCCAGGGTGCTAATTCTTCCGCTGCGCCGCGCGCCGCCTCTCAACATGCTTCTTATGACCATGATGGTGGGAACAGCGATACGCGAATGCATTCGATTGTTCTTTCCCAACGGGTCCAATCCGCAACGGTTCCCTTCGCTATTGCCAGAGGGAGGGTATGAGTTCCTCGGAGCTTATATGAGATTGGACGGGATGCTGTTGATATGTGGCGGCGTGGGATCAATCGCACTCGTCTATCTGATTATCAACAAAACGCGGTTCGGGTTGGCGATGCGTGCTGTAGCCGAAGACTCCGAGACCGCCAGCATGATGGGAATCAATTTTGAACGTATTGTGCCCCTTACCTTCGCGCTTGGATCAATGACTGCGGGGTTTGCTGGCATCATGTACGGATTATACTACAGCGAAGTAAGCTACAACATGGGCTTGTTGCTGGCTGTCATAGGTTTCTCAGCCGCAATTGTAGGGGGCCTCGGAAACATTTGGGGAGCCATACTCGGAGGGTATCTCTTTGCTGCTTTGCAGACTCTAGTCGTCGCCGCGACGCCATCTTTGAGTGAATACAAGAACGTCATCGGATTCGCGATAATGATCATGCTAATTACGTGGAGGCCTACCGGACTATTGGCTGAACGTACCAGCGAGAGAGTATAGCTGATGTATATGTTCGATACAAAACCGAGGCGAATTGCAGCTTTGCTGGCTACATTAATTGCGGCGACCGGAGCTTTGTCGGCAATCATTCAGATAACGGAAGAAACACTCTTCATTATTGTGTTGCTCTTCATTATCGCTGGGGCGTGGCTTGCGCATCGCGCAGGGCTGCTGGCTGCGGCCGAAATTGCAGCGAAGGAAAAGCCAAATTTCCTTCGTGCAGGCCTCCTGGTGTCGGCAATTGTTTTGTTATTCGCCTTGCGAGAAGATATCTTCGGCTTGCTGATGCTTGCGACGGTCCTCATCTATGTCCTCGCTTGTTTCGGCCTCACAATCCAGATGGGGTTCGCTGGATTGACGAATTTCGGGGCCGCTGCATTTATGGGAGCAGGCGGTTACACGGTGGCAATGCTTGGTCGCTTCGGCGAGGTGCCGGGCTTGATATCGCTGATTTGCGCAGGCGCAGTGTCTGTCGTGATTGGATTTGTTTTGCTGGCCCCGGTTCTGCGAACCCGAGGACACTATGCTGCGCTGACGACACTGGCATTCAGTGTGATGTTCACGGTTTATGTCGACGCAAGTGAAGTGCTCGGAGGGCCGCAGGGGATTAAGGTTCCAGGACTGGTGCTCTTCGGCTGGGATTTCAGCCAAGACATTCTCTTGGGCGGTTATACCTTCAACTCATTCACAAACTATGTGATCCTGACAGGAGGCCTGGTCGGACTATCAGGGCTGCTCCTAGGATTGATGAACCGATCCTGGATCGGCGTGTGGCTGGACGTGGTTCGACTGGATGAAACCGCAGCCTCGATCTTTGGTTTGCGTGTCTGGTATTGGAAGCTCTTCGCCTTCACCCTCGGTAATTTCCTGCTGGGACTTGCAGGTGCGATCTATGCGCAAATGACCGGCTTTATCGCGCCAGCGAATTTTCAGCTGGGGGATAGTCTGGCCATTGTATCCATTCTCATTCTAGGAGGAATTGGGAACATATGGGGCATTCTTCCCGCGACGCTTTTGGTCGTGCTCCTACCTGAGAAGCTTCAGATTGTTCAGGAGTATCGGTTCCTCATATTCGCCTTGGTCGTGATGGTCGTCCTTATTGTTCGGCCCTCTGGGCTGTTGCCCCGACGACTGCGACGCTTGCAGGAAGGTGCCGCATCATGAAAGATACCATACTTGCAACACGTGGCTTGACCGTTCGTTTTGGAGGCTTGTTGGCGCTGAACGAACTCGACGTCTCCATCTCAAGGGGGGATGTGATTGGTCTTATCGGCCCTAATGGATCAGGAAAAACCACGTTCTTTAACACGATCAGCGGCCTGGTTTCGTCCAGCTCCGGATCAATTACCTTCGAAGGGTCTGACACCACGAAAGTGAAGGTTGACCAGCTGGCGCCGCGAGGCTTGGCTCGGACATTTCAGCGATCGCGGCTTTGCCTCCCACTGTCGGTCTTCGACAATATCGCTATGGGAGCGCAAGGACGGATCTCGAGCACGGTGTGGCACAATATTGTGCGAAGATCTGCTTTCCACGCTGAACTTCGCCAACTCACGCAAGAGGTTGAGGATTTGGTCTCCAAATTCGATCCCGGCCTGGCGAAGAAAGTGTTTGAACCGGCTGAAACACTCGGCATGATCGATCGCAGACGGGTTGAGATTTGCCGAGCCCTTCTTGGAAAGCCTTCTCTGCTTCTTCTGGACGAACCATCTGCAGGAATGACGCACGACGAAACGAACCAGCTTATGGATGAAATCTTGGAGATAAGGCCAAAATTCGGAAACCCGACAATCGTGATTGTCGAGCATGAGATGGGTCTCATCGAGCGGGTCACCGACCACTGCATCGTTTTGAATTATGGCCAGAAGATCTGCGAGGGAAAGTTCAAAGAAGTGGCAGCCGATCCCGCCGTCCGTCGCGCATATTTGGGGGAATCATGAACCCGATTCTTACAGTTCGCGGAATTCACACCGCCTATGACACCGTCGACGTTCTGACCGGGGTCGATATCGATGTTATGCCGGGGCAGATAACCTGCATTCTCGGTGTAAACGGGGCGGGCAAGTCGACATTGATCAGATCGATTCTGAGGCTCACACCGCCAAGAACCGGTACGGTCACTTTCAATGGAAACAAACTCGACGGTTTGAAAACCCACGAGATTGCCCGTCTCGGTATTGGCTGCATACCCGAAGGCCGCCGAATCTTCGCCCGCATGACCGTCGAAGACAATCTACAAGTCGGCGCCTACAATGAGCGATCCAGCGCCAAAATTCGCTCACGTCTAGAACGTGTGTTTCAGATTTTTCCACGGCTGAAAGAACGCGAAAAGCAGATTGCCGGAACACTCTCAGGCGGCGAGCAGGCAATGGTGTCGATCGGGCGCGGCCTCATGACGGACCCTCGCATGCTCATCATCGACGAGCCGTCGCTGGGTCTCTCGCCGCTGTTTGTCCAGGAAAATTTCAATGTCATTCGCGACATCGCAAAAGCCGGAGTCACCGTGCTCCTGGTCGAGCAAAACGTTAATCAAACGCTGGCCATCGCCGACTATGGATATGTCCTGCTCCAAGGCCATGTCATCGTCAAAGGGTCAGCAGAATATCTGAGGTCAAGTCCGGAGGTTCAGCGCGCTTACTTCGGAGGCTAAAGCGTCAATCGATCACAGCCATCGCTATGCGCCGAAAAACATGCGGCGACAATCGATCCGAAGATGTTGTCCGACTTGACGTCAACCTTCGCCGAGGGCCGCAAGACGTCAGCTTCGGTCCTGCGCCGAGCTGGATCTCACAAGGCTATGAGGCCGACGATGCAATGCCATGGTCTCCCGTGCACCCCCGTGTCACGGACCATGCGACGTCATCCTCCGAATCCATTCGATCGGTGAACCACAGCGCCGATCGCTTCGCTTCCAACGGCCAATGCGGGCACTAAATGGGGTCTTTGATGTCTCACGAAACCTCCCTAAAACGCGCCATGGAATACGTCGACAAGGGTGCGTTGACCCGCGATCTCGCGAGGCTGGTTGCCCGGCCCTCCGTCAGTCAGAGTGAGGGAGAACCGGAACACCTAAGGGCGTATCTCACTGAAGATATTGGGCCTCTGCTCAACCGCTACGGATTTGCGACCGACATCTACGAAAACCCGCTCCCCGGGGGCGCGCCTTTGCTCATTGGAAGCTATTTCGAAAAGGACAACTTGCCGACGCTGCTCATGTATGGACATGGCGATGTGTGCAACGGTGAGCAGCATCGTTGGCGCGACGGCTTGCGGCCTTTTGAACTGGTTCAGGAGGGGGATCGGCTGTATGGCCGGGGAACGGCTGATAACAAAATCCAACATCTGATAAATGTGGTCGCTTTGGGTCTTCTTCTTGAAGCAAATGGCAAGCTTGGCTTTAACGTCAAGTTCCTCTTGGAAATGGGAGAGGAGAAAGGCTCTTATGGCCTGCGCGAGTTTGTGACCGCCAAGCGGCACGAGCTTGCTGCTGATGTCTTCGTTGCTTCAGACGGGCCCCGTCATGCACCCGCGACTCCAACTATATTCTTGGGATCCAGAGGGGCTATCACATTTGAGATGGTCGTACGACTGCGGGATAGCGATTGTCATTCGGGCAACTTCGGTGGTCTCCTTGCTGATCCCGCAATCATCCTTGGCCACGCTATAGCAAGCATTACTGACGCGCGAGGGCAAATTCGCATTCCGGAGTGGCTACCAAATAGTCTCACAGATGATATCCGTGAAGCGCTCGCAGATCTTCCGCATCCGTTGAACGATCCTGATTGGGGCGAGGCTAATCTCACCCCGCCAGAGCGTGTTTATGGCTGGAATTCGTTCTCAATTCTTGCGACGTCCTCCGGATCTATCGGCGCTCCGCAATCAGCCATCTCTGGTACGGCCAGTGCCATTGGCCAGTTGCGCTTCGTTGTAGGCACCGACATGGAAGACATTCTGCCCTCCTTGAGGCGGCACCTTGACGCCCACGGCTTTCGAATGGTCAAAATTTCCCAGATTGGCGAACCGTTCAAGGCCACTCGGCTTTCCCCTGGTCATCCCTGGGTGCATTTCGTTTGTGACTCGATTGAGAAAACGATCCAAAAACGCCCCCACGTCCTGCCAAATCTGGGAGGTTCGCTGCCGAACGACATCTTCGCCGACGTACTCGGATTGCCCACAATCTGGATACCTCATTCCTACGCCGATTGTGGGCAACATGGGCCAGACGAGCACGCCTTGCTTTCTATCGCTCGCGAAGGCATCAAGGTAATGACCGGCATTTTTCTCGACATTGGCGAACGAGTGCCGGTTCATAGCTGATAGCGGACCCGTTAAGTCAGTTGCGAGACTGTTCACCCCTGTGAGAGCGTAATGACCGGCGCCGCAATTTTAGTATGGCGCGTCCTATAAGAGCGGCGGTGCAAAACTCGGCCACGGCAGCGCCGGGAGAGTCCCGGCGCGGGGGGCGTAAAAGCCGGCCACCTTTTCTTCTGCGCCGATTGCAGGAGGGGTGGATCTATACCGTGGAATTGTATCTGAGGGTCCGTCTGGCTTGCTCGGAAGGGATGAGCTGGCGTCGGGCGGCGAAGCATTTAAACATATTGCGCGATAGCGAGGCCAAGATGCCGTCGTATTTAACGCCGTCCGGCTATCAGCGTCAGTCACCGATCCGGCGGCCGAAGCTGAATGCGTTTGTTTCGACCATCGATCATTGACTGGAAGAAGACATCAGCTGCCGCGTAAGCAGCGCCATACGGCCAGGCGGGTGTTCGACCGTCTTTGGACGTGTGCGGTCATCAAGGAATATATTGCGAGCGGGAAAAACGTCACCAAGAGGGAGTTCGTGCTGCTGTCGCATCCGCCAGGGCATGCGCAGGCAGATTTCGGTGAAGCCATGGTGGTCATTGGCGGCGTGGAGCGGAAGGCGCACTTCTTCGTGCTCGACCTGCCGTACAGCGATGCCGTAGCCAACCGCGGACAGGCGCAGAATCTCACCGACCGCATCGTCCTGATACGACGACAGGTTAGCTGACCCATGACGAGAACGGACGTGCTGCAGGCGAAGCCCAATTCACTTCGCGACGCTCCGGCCGGGCCTGACGTCCACGCTTCGGACTTCCTCTTGGTCTGACAAACTTGGGCGAAGGGGACGCCCGCCGCTCGAACATGCCAGTGGGAGTAGGAACTTCAGATGAAGCACATACGAAGGGCGACAATGGCAATCGGGGTTTCTCGCCGCAACTTCTCGAGGACCTCGTTTGGATCAAGTCGGAGCGCTAAACCTTCGTTCCCTTGAAGGTCGTCCGAGGACGACGATGAAGCCAGATGTTACCTGGCCAGATCGATCAAAGCGTCAACCGGATAGGGCTTTGCAACCAATCGATCGGCGAGGCTGCCGCACCTCTTGCGCGTTCCGGCGTCAGCATGGGCGGAGGCGAGATCGAGCGGACGCCGAGGGTAGCAAGCATGAGGTCTCATCGCCCCCGAGCTTCCGAAGCGGCCAGAAGCCGCGGACGAAGTGTTCACGGAAGTTGCCTTCGTGTCAGGACATACCAGCATCAATTACCGGAAGTCGTTGCACTAGGGCGCCGGTCAGTGGGCTCGCGGTTGGCGATACAAGAAGCCGGGACACGAGATTTTCGAGCGCGCTTCTGCCTTGCAGATCCAATGCTTTCCCGAGCATGTCCAAAAGCTTGTTCTTGTTGTCGTATAGAAGGAGAAGTTGCTCGAAGTCCCGCTGTTCCAAGACGCCCTGATATTTTGAGTGAAAATCAGAATAGATCGAGGAGGGGTCGGTTTTGGCCGTAAGCTCGGCGTAAACGCGCGACAACTCCTTGATGTTCTTGGCTTTAGCGCCGACTGATTTACCGGATTGCCAGATAACATTGCTGGTGTATCTCAGGCTGACGCGGTCTGCGTCGCGTCCTGCCGCTTCGAAGACGTCACTCTTCAGCGTGTCAAAACGGCGCGTCGCCTCACGCTTGTCGAACTTGAGTTCCTCGGCCAACGCAAAGAAAATTTCGGGCGCGAGAAGCAGGTTTTCGACCTCTTGAACGGGAAGTGTAAAAATCCCCTCCTCAAGCGCACCGTCCGCCGCCGGATCGCGATTGTCGCGATCCACTAGACCGGCGCAATACAGCCAATGCAACTCCTCCTGCTTGCGGAAGCTGCGGACAAACTGGATCACCTGGCCGCAAGATCCGGAGGGAATGACAGTGAAATCACCATAGATCGCCCTATAGATCGTCTCGTCCAGGCCGCCTTGCTTCCCTTCAACAAACAGGATTGGTTTGCGGCTTCCGACCATCCGCACAAGAAGATCGCGCGGTAGCTCAGTCGCTGAGGGCAAGGGCTCGATCGTCCACATTGCCGGCGTGTCCTCCTCGAGCCGCGTGCGTGTGCGAACAAGCACCTCCTTGTAGGTCGCCGGGACATAGTTCAGAACGGCATATAGTTGAGCACTGCGACGGGACGCCGCGAAATCGATGTCATGTGTCACGTAGAGAAACGAGCAGTCCGGTCGGGCGCGCTCGACAAGGTCCCATAAACGTACAAGCAGCGCGCGGTTCATGTGCAGTTCGGGTTCGTCAACAATCAGAAGGCTATCGGTCTCGATCAGCAGGACCTGACCGAGAATATAGAGAACGAGCCTTTCTCCATCGCTCATCGCGGACGCCTCGTAAGACTCGCCATCGCCATCGAGCCTGACCGCCCGGACCGTGGCTTCCGAAAACAAAAGGCTTTGGCTGGGGATCAACTCATGCCAAAGCTCCTGAAGTCTGTCGATCACGGTAACCGGTCGAATGGAATTTTGGCGCCCCTTCGATTTTTCGTGCGCAAGTTCCAGTGCCCGGAGGCGTTCGGCAAAGAGGGCGACAAGTACTTCATCGTAATTATGCTCCATTGATCCCGGCGAGGCCTGGACGCGCCGGCTGTCACGGCGAAGCAAGCCAATGGCCCGTTCGTACCTTTCCGAAAAAACCTCATCTGGGAGCTCAAGTGAGCGTTGTGCCCCGATACGATAAGAGGCTCCCGTCTCCTCAAGGCTATCGATGTGGATGCCAAGGCGACTCTTTCCAGTACCGTTCGGTCCGAGGAAGATGATGGGCCTGCCAGGAGCAGGCTCTATGCTGCATTCACCGGTTGGCGTGAGGATACCAAAAGACATGGATTGCTCTGATTTTTAATGAAACAAGCACCCCATACCAGCAAGTGCGTGCAGGAGCTACGTAGCGCAACTATCGCGATTTTGACACCGCGGTTTGGGGGCCGATCGTCAATTCTGACCGCGCGTTTGAAAACCTGACTCTCAGGAAGAGGAGCAAATCAGATTCAACGCTATACGGCGATATGAAGCAGGCGCCACCATGACGCCTGCTCATGGTTTCAATCATCCATCTCGAGAGTGCGATATTCGCCGCTCTCACTGTCGTAGACTTCCACTTCAACGGATCCGCCAGAACGTTGAATGCTTTGGACGTCAACGTCGCGGTATTCGCCGGACCCGTGGTCGTAGATCTCGATAGTCTGGCCTGATCTCACAAGATTGCCTTTACCGATCTCGACCGAGGCCCCCGTTTCGTTATCGAAGCCATCCCAGCCAAGGCAGATATTGGTCGAGACGAAGTACATTCCAATCAGCGCAAGAATTCTCAATGGCAATGGTAGCCCCCGGTCTTGTGATTGGTATGGCAGCCGTTCCCGTCAGTTCCGCCGCTGTGTGCGGTAGCCGAACTTGCTGATAGCGTAAAGACAAGAAAGAGCGAAAAGATTACTTTCATAAGACCCCCCTAAGTGGCAACAGGTGTTCACTCCGCTGAAGTAAAGCGGCGTTGCCATGCGAAATTTGCTTCCACCCGATGAATGTGTAATCGCTGATGCAGCTTTTAGTCGAGAGTAGGGTCAGACCTTTTCTGCACTTTTGGTTGCATATCCACCAGTATCATTAACCGTTGCGGGTTGGGGAACCTGAAATAGCCCGAGCCCCTGCGATAACCGGACGATGACGCGCGCTCCCCTAAGCCGAACGCCTGGTCGGCGATCCATCCCTGGTGGGCAAGACGGTGGAGGAAATCCTGCGCATGTACCCGCCGGGCGCGGGCTGGGATGGCATCATGCGCTATCCAAGGACCGACGTGACCATCGCGGGCGTGCATATTCCCGCGGAGGTGCTGGTCCGGCCTACCGGCGACGTCGTTCGATCCACGCCATTTGGACGACCCGGAAATTTTCGAAATCGGACGCGCCGAACAGACGAAACATCCGTCACTCGATCGCCATTAGCGACCAGAAGCTCTCGCCTTCTTCGGGGCCGCAATACCACTTTCCCGCTCAAGCTTTTTGCGAGCGAGTTTACGGACACGCCTGATACCCTCAGCCTTTTCGCGCGCACGTTTTTCGGAGGGTTTTTCAAAACGCTCCCGAAGTCGAGCCTCCCGGAAAACGCCCTCGCGCTGCAACTTCTTTTTCAAAAATCGGAGCGCTTGCTCAACGTTATTATCACGTACCAGAACTTGCATTCTAAACTCCTAGGATCACTGACGTGCCTCATTAGATCCATGTGTATTTATGATCAAGACTTGGACGACAGTTTGCCTAGATTCTCTGACGCAGTTGTTTTCATGAGCACGATCGCGAATGAGGCTAGAGGTAAGGTGAGTAGTTCATATCGTTTCACGGCACGACAAGCTTTCAGTGTCCACGTGGTTGAAGCTCCGATTTTTTGATGATGCCGCTTCCTCCTGGCGACTTACTGAAGATTGGGGGTTCTCGCCTGCGCTGTGGCAACAATCCATTGCTTTGTTCGCACTTCCGGATTTTCATGCCGGATGACGTCGCTCACGACCGCGACGCTATCCGCCCCGTGAGCAAGGACGCCTTCGATCCGTTCGACATTCAACCCGCCGATGGCGACCAGAGGCAGGTCGCCGATGCGCGATTTCCATTCGCTCAGCCGCGTCAGCCCTTGCGGCGCCCATTTCATCTGCTTGAGGATCGTCGTGTAGACCGGACCGAGTGCGATATAATCAGGCCTCGCTGCCAGTGCGGTTTCCAGCTCGCGTTCGTCGTGCGTTGAGAGGCCGAGTTTCAGGCCACTCGCTCGGATCGCGTCGAGGTCCGCTGTCGCAAGATCCTCCTGGCCGAGGTGTACGAAGCCGCAACCTTCCTCGATCGCAAGCCGCCAGTGGTCGTTGACGACCAGCTGAGATTGATGTTCAGCGCAGACTGCTACTGCGCGACGGATCTCGGCGCGTAGTTCAGTCTCCGGACGATCCTTGATGCGCAACTGCACCAGCTTGACGCCAAGCGGTACCAGCCGGGCAATCCACTCGGCGCTGTCGACGATCAGGTAGAATGGATCGAGCTTCATGTGAACACCGCCTTTCCGATCACCGGCGTGGAGGGGACGGCCATGTCGCGTGGCTCCAGCACGCCAGCGTCAAAGGCCTGCTTGCCGGCGGCGATTGCCGCGGCAAAGGCGGCTGCAATCGCGGCGGGATCTCCGGCGCCGGCAACGGCGGTGTTGAGCAGAACCGCATCGAAGCCGAGCTCCATGACTGCAGTTGCGTGCGACGGCCGACCGATGCCGGCATCGACGATCAGCGACACGTCAGGGAAATGGGCCCGCATTGCTCTGAGCGCTGTCGGATTGAGCGGCCCGGCGGCACTGCCGATCGGAGCGCACCAAGGCATCAGCACCTTGCAGCCGGCCTCCAGCAGCCGTTCGGCCACGACCAGATCGTCGGTCGTGTACGGGAAGACTTCGAAACCTTCGTTGACGAGAATGCGAGCCGCCTCGACGAGGCCGAAGACATCCGGCTGTAGCGTATCATGGTTGCCGATGACCTCGAGCTTGATCCAGTCGGTGGCGAATAGCTCGCGTGCCATCCTTGCGGTCAGCACCGCTTCCCCGACGCTGTGGCAACCTGCAGTGTTGGGAAGGATACGAACGCCGAGTGCGCGGATCATCTCGAAGAAGGCGCCCCCAGTGCGGCCGCCAGACATCTCACGACGAAGCGAGACGGTGACTATTTCCGTCGCCGATTGCCTGACAGCCTCGGAGAGGACGGCAGGAGAGGGGTATCGCGCTGTGCCGAGCAGCAGACGGGAGTTTATTTCGGATCCATAAAGCGTCAGCATCCGTCAGCCTCCTTGCATCGGCGACAGGATTTCGATCCTGTCATTGTCGTTGAGCGAACGATCGAACCGGTCTTCTCGATGGACCAGCTCACCGTTGACGGCTGTCGCCAGCCAGTCACCCTCGTATTCCATCAGGACTAAAAACTCCGACAGCGTCTCAGCCGCGACATCCTGGGCCTCGCCATTAACGATCACTTTCATGAGGCATTCCTTCCCGTGGTATGTTGGTTGAAGACAAGTTCAGCCGCCTCGGCCGCCATGGCTGGCGCGAGCAGAAAGCCGTGACGGTAGAGGCCGTTGAGCGAGATCACCTTTGCCTGATGGCTTGCACGTGGAAGATTGTCCGGAAAGGCTGGGCGGATTCCGACACCCGTTTCGATTATGGTTGCATCGGCAAAGGCCGGAAATAGCGTGTATGCAGCGTTGAGCAGTTCCATCAGTGAACGGGCGACAATAGGCCCGTCGAATTCCGTCTCGATCATCGTCGCGCCGACCATGAACAGACCGTCTCCACGCGGGACGATGTAGACGGGGAAACGCGGATGGAGCAGGCGGACCGGCCGGGAGAGATCCACGTCGAAGCTTCTAAGGTAAAGCATTTCGCCGCGGACGCCGCGTAACTCCTTGGCCTCGCCGATCTGCGCAGCGCCCGTGCAATCGACGACACTGTCGAAGCTCTCCTCATGCGAGCTCTCGCCCACGAAGGTGACCCCCTGAACTGTCAGCTTGGTGCGCAGCAGAGTCAACACTCGCCGGGGATCGAGATGGGCTTCGCGGCGAAAGAACAGCCCGTGCCGGAACCGCCCGGCAATGGAGGGTTCCAGCGCCGCGATCGCCGGTTCTTCCAGCCATTCATAACCCGTCGTGCGGCAGGCAAAGCGTCGCAGTTCACCAAGATCGCGAGCCGAGGCGACCACGAGCGTTCCGTTTCGTCGCACCTCTCCCGGCACCATTGCCTCCCATTTGTCGGCGGCGGTGAGACCGCGCATGAGTACCGCGTCATCAGCACTCTCCCGCTCGCACCAGGGCGCCAACATTCCGCCCGCGAGCCACGAAGCAGCACGCAGGAAACCGTCATAAGGATCCAGCACGGTGACCTCGGCATCTCGAGCGCGCAGTTCATGCGCCACCGTCAGGCCCGCAACGCCGGCCCCTTTGACAAGCACACGCATCTCATTCGCCCGAATGTTGCAGGGTTTGAACTGGCATATAGAGGTCGCCGCCCTCGCGATAACGCGCTGCCATCGCGTCTAGCCCCTCCTTCTGCGCTTCGGCGCGGATATCGTGCGAGATGCGCATGGAGCAGAATTTCGGGCCGCACATGGAGCAGAAATGGGCCACCTTATGGGCTTCCTTCGGCAGCGTCTCGTCGTGGAAGCTGCGGGCGGTTTCGGGGTCCAGCGAGAGGTTGAACTGATCCTCCCAGCGGAATTCGAAACGGGCGCGGGAGACCGCGTCGTCGCGCAGCTGTGCCGCCGGATGCCCCTTGGCGAGATCGGCGGCATGGGCCGCGATCTTGTAGGTGATAACGCCGGTCTTGACGTCGTTGCGATCGGGAAGGCCGAGATGCTCCTTCGGCGTGACGTAGCAGAGCATCGCCGTGCCGAACCAGCCGATCATGGCTGCGCCTATCCCAGAGGTGATGTGATCGTAGCCCGGCGCGATATCGGTCGTCAGCGGCCCGAGCGTGTAGAAAGGCGCCTCGCCGCAGACTTCGAGCTGCTTGTCCATGTTCTCCTTGATCTTGTGCATCGGCACATGGCCGGGGCCTTCGATCATCACCTGGCAGTCTTTCGCCCAGGCGATCTTGGTCAGCTCTCCCAGTGTTTCTAGTTCGGCGAACTGCGCCGCATCATTCGCGTCGGCGATCGAGCCGGGGCGCAGGCCATCGCCGAGCGAGAAGGAGACGTCATAGGCGCGGCAGATGTCGCAGATCTCCTCGAAATGCTCGTAGAGGAAGCTTTCGCGGTGATGATGGAGACACCACTTCGCCATGATCGAACCGCCGCGCGAGACAATGCCGGTGACGCGGTTGACGGTGAGCGGGAGGTAGTGAAGCCGCACGCCGGCATGGATGGTGAAATAGTCGACGCCCTGTTCGGCCTGTTCGATCAGCGTGTCGCGATACACCTCCCAGGTCAGGTTCTCGGCAATGCCCTCGACCTTCTCCAGCGCCTGATAGAGCGGCACGGTACCGATCGGCACCGGCGAATTGCGGATGATCCATTCGCGGATGTTGTGGATGTTACGGCCGGTGGAGAGATCCATGACGGTATCGGCGCCCCAGCGGGCCGCCCAGACCATCTTCTCAACCTCCTCCGCCATCGATGAGGTGACGGCCGAGTTGCCGATATTGGCGTTGATCTTCACCAGAAAATTGCGGCCGATGATCATCGGTTCGGCTTCCGGATGGTTGATGTTGGCGGGGATGATCGCCCGACCCGCCGCCACTTCCTGCCGGACGAATTCCGCCGTCACATGGTCGGGAATGTGGGCGCCGAAGCTCTCGCCGTCGCGGACTATGGCGTCCGCCTGCGCCTTGCGGCCGAGGTTTTCGCGGATGGCTATGAACTCCATTTCCGGCGTGATGATACCGGCGCGCGCATAGGAGAGTTGGGTGACTGCACTGCCATCCTTTGCGCGCAGCGGCTGGCGTAGCGCGGGGAATTCGGGCGTCAGCCTTTCGCCGCTGGCAAAGCCGTTGTCTTCGGGACGGACATGGCGGCCCTTATAGGCCTCGACGTCGCCGCGGGCGAGAACCCAGTCACGTCGCAGTGAGGGCAGCCCCTGTTCGATACGGATCTCGGTGCCCTCGGTCGTATAGGGGCCGGACGAGTCGTAGACGACAACGGGCGGCTCGCCCGATGTCGGATGCAGGCTGATTTCGCGCATCGGCACGCAAATGTCGGGATGGATGTCCCCCCGAATGTAGATCTTCCTGGATGACGGCAAGGGGCCGGTGGTGACGGTTGGGGTGGCGGCGATATTCATGGTTTGAGGCTCCAAGTTTTCGATTGGAGACCCAGTCCTCAGCCGGAATGATGAAAAGACGCCGGCATGGATTCCACACGTGAATCCACTGCCTTCGAGCGCTTGCACCGTCCCTACGCCAGTATGAACTGGATCAGGTTCAACGGGTCACTGCGCGCGATAGCAGTATCTCAGCCCCTTGCCGGGACCCCCCTGGTGAATGCGAAAAAGGGTAGAGGCTTGCCGAGTAGACTGTCAAGCCACAATCTGCCATGGCTTGGGATCCGGGTTGCACTTAGGCTATCGTGCGTGGTCGCCGCGCTCAACGAATCGACAAGGGCAATCGCCCGACCGACACGCTTCGGCAAGGCAGGCGCTTTTGTCGCATGCAGTGGCTGTCGATTTTCGTCCCGCGCAGTTCAGCAAGTATGCTGAGCTACCGAAGCGCTATTGAGCAAGCAGGCGCGGAACTGGAAAGTCTAGTACTTTGTCCGTGTAGCTTTCGACCAAGGCGCTAAACGGCGTGCCATCTCGAAGTTTCAGTACGGCACGATGTTCGAGCAGGAACGGCGGCAGGGTAAGGGGACCTGTTTCATGCGCTGTTAAGCCCTCCATGTCCCAGCCTTCGGATAGAGGGGACCAGAGCAACTTGGCAGACAGGTTTGTGCGAGTGAAATTAAGAGCCTGAACGGCTCTGCCAAACGCGATATCGCTGGTCTTCAACGCCTGATTCATCTCTGCAGTTAATTTTGCGGGTACATACCAATTGTCGGCTTCCGACAAGACGCGGTCGCCGCAGACCAGGCGGACGCGGCGATAGGCGATCAGTTCACCGGGGCCGACGGTCAGAAGTTCGCGGATGTGCTCATCGGCCGGCTTGTCTTGCCCGCCCACACGCTGAGCTACAATCTTAGAACCTTCCGGTGCGAGCTTGTGCGCGGCGCACCAGCGATCAAGGGTCAACGTAGCACTGGCGTTACTCAGGAGATTGGCATTCAAGGTCTGAAGGACCGCAAGCGCTTCTACTCGAGATGTCGGCGAGTTCAGCCACTGAGACCCTATAGACGGTTCTTGCGCAATTGCGATCTGGGTGCCCAGCACGATGGCAGTCGCTGCAAGTGCGGCGATGCGAATGCGTTTCGAAGAACAAAATGACACGGAGAACGAATCCTTTCTGCAGTAAATTTGATGGGCTAACCCTGCGCGTCAAATTTCTTTGATTTTGGCAGGCGAGCGCGCGTTGTCAGCGTATTTGATTACCGGCAGAGAGATTTGAACTGCGCCTTGCGTGTACCGGGTAACGGTCGGGTTCCCAATAGGCTTTCTTACCATCTTCCGATGTTCCTGCCGTGCTCCTACCTGTTGAAGCCTGTGTGCCCGAGCCGTCCTTTGCTTGCGTCGCATCAAGGTCGTCCATGATATCCTCCATCCGCGCGCCGACCTGTTGTTGGAGTTTGCAAGCGTTGGCGACTGAGCCGGCGCTTCCTTCCTGAAATATGGAAACCCGATAGACGTGGCTTTCAAAGGAGGAACGTGGCGGCCGGTCCAAATTCTGCCAATTACATATCGTAACTTTCACTTAACGGTTTAGCGCCTTTGTCGTCCTCTCGCTCGTTGCGGGATGTTCATACAGCTGGATCGGATAAAATAGGTAGCAACCGAAAGCAAAATCCAGGAGCAATTGTTCGAAAAAGGTCTTCTTCGTCGACACAGAGCCCTCCTGCCGGTCGAGTGACAATTGTAGACCAGGCAGCGACACGCCGTCGATGGTTGCCAACCGCAGATGCGAGTAGCCAAGGCGCTTGTCTGATTTCTTTTGGTGATCCATGTCATCGCGCTCCTTGTGCAAACCTTCCGGAGGATGATGTCGCCGGCAAGATTTCAGCATTCATGGGAAAGAATTTTCCTGTTGCACTGTCGTAACTCATCATAACAGGACACTTGATGAAAACGACAAGCAACGCAACAGATGTGTCGGATATATTTAAAAGTATATCGTTTCCAATATGGCAGATCTTATTTTCTATTGTGAGAAACCCGTGAGTTATGCAATATATTATTGCATATACTTCTATATATATCGCATTTCATGCCTTTGGGGGCCGCATGAAATGGCAACTCTCTAACGGCTACGGCAAACGCTCGCTGGTCGAAACGGCAATCGGGCGATAAAAGTCCATCATCGGGCGGCGTCTGCGGGCGAGGTCGCGACCTGGTCAGCAGACCGAAGGCGTCATCGGCTGCGCCGTTCTCAATCGCATGCTTGACTGCGCACGCCCGAAATTCGTCCGCCGCAAGGCAGCCTCGGCATGATCAGCCGTTTCAAAGATCCCCATCCGTTCAATTCCAGATCTGTGCACCAACGCCCGCGGTCGTCGCCGATCGCATTTGTAGAGTTTGCTGTCTCAATGCATCACTTCTTCTCGGAGCTTAAAGCGGTAGCGGAGAGGAACGCGCGGAAGTCGACCGTCGATTCAAGGAGTCGGACGCTGACGCTGACAGGGTCCCTATTGCCAGCGATTGGACATGGTCATGCAATAAAATTGCATCGACAAGTGCAGATGACATGTCGTCGCCAACGACCTCTCCGGAGAGGTCTGCGCCGGAGCCAGGAGGTCTGCGAGGGCGAGTGTAGAGTTGCCGCCTCGACCGGCCCAGTTCAGCGACTGCCCGGTCCATTGCGGCGCCGCCGCTCTTGTTAATCTCTCCTGCCATCGGGTTCGATATTCCTGAAAAAAACCGGGTACTGATGGGGTTCTCTCATTCACGACGACGATTCTTTCAAGAATGAGAGACTTCACAAACAACGATGAATGGACCTCAAAGTGAAATAGATAGAAGCTTACCAAAACTGCGTCACGTTGCCTCGCGATCACGCGAGAGCTGACGAAGAGATTGGACAATATGGCATGTGTCGGCTTTGCATCATTGTGGTGTCATCTGTGAAAGACGCTCGACATTGGCGCTGTTGAAGACTGCGAACTTAAATCATCAAATCAGGCACCAAAAAATTTGGGGTTCGCGCGAGTCAACGTAGCGGCGAAGGGGAGGCTGGTCGTCAGCATCGAGATCGTCTTGATATCTTATGGAGATGTTCGGCCTTTTTCTGGCGGCCCTGGTAATTGTTTTCGGCCAGCGTGCTGAAAACCCGGCGTGAGGAGGGTGCAGCCGGGCACCGCTTTGTGGAGGAAGTAAAATGAAAAAGTTTATCCTGGGCACTGCGATGGCGCTCGTCATGTCGACGGCGGCTCACGCAGAAACTGTCGGCGTCTCGATGGCGAAATTCGACGACAATTTCCTGACGGTTCTGCGCAACGGCATGACCGATTATGCAAAGACACTCAGCGGTGTGACGCTGCAGGTCGAAGACGCACAAAACGACGTTTCCAAGCAGCAGAGCCAGATCCAGAATTTCATCGCCTCCAAGGTCGATGCAATCATCGTCAACCCTGTCGATACCGATGCGACCACGGCAATGTCGAAGCTTGCGGCCGATGCCGGCATTCCGCTGGTTTACGTCAACCGTCAGCCGGTCAACGTCGACACGCTGCCGGAGAAGCAGGCCTTCGTCGCTTCGAACGAGCAGGAATCCGGCACGCTGGAAACCAAGGAGATCTGCCGTATTCTCGGCGGCAAGGGCAAGGCCGTCGTCATCATGGGCGAGCTCTCCAACCAGGCTGCGCGCATGCGGACCCAGGACGTTCATGACGTCATCAAGACGGATGAATGCAAGGGTCTGGAGATCGTCGAAGAGCAGACGGCGAACTGGGACCGTACCCAGGGCGCCGACCTGATGACCAACTGGCTCTCCAGCGGCATCGAATTCGACGCCGTGATCTCCAACAACGACGAAATGGCGATCGGCGCCATCCAGGCGCTGAAGGCAGCCGGCAAGGATATGACCAAGGTTGTCGTCGGCGGCGTCGACGCCACGCAGGACGCGCTTGCCGCCATGCAGGCGGGTGATCTCGACGTCACGGTGTTCCAGGATGCCGCCGGCCAGGGCAAGGGCTCGCTCGATGCAGCGCTCAAGCTCGCCAAGGGCGAAAAGATCGAAAAGAAGGTCTACATTCCCTTCCAGCTCGTGACGCCTGCCAACGTCAAGGACTTCGTCACCAAGAACTGAGGCGAACGCTAAGAGGATGCGGGCTTTGTCCGCATCCTCTTTTCGGGCGCTCAAAGTTCCTCAAATCCTTAAAGATGAACGACCCTTGAGCTCAGGGTGCGCTTGATCCCGATGCGCCGTTCTCAGGCGATCTCTTCACGACGACGGCCGATCAACAGCGCCCGGCAGGTTTCTCACAGGCTCTGGCCGAACCTGCGGGCCATGAGCGTATCGCGCCGAGGCAACTCTCGAATTGTTTGTCCATCGTTCTCCGCTCGGGAATGATCAGTGCATCACTCCCTACGAGCTTCCCGACCGGGGCGAACGCTCCTGCCAGATCGGAAGCTACTTGTCGGCCGTCGTGAGTGTGCGCCGCAGTTGGGAGCTTGGGTTACCTCTCGTCGGCTGCTACGCAAGGGTTGTCCGCCCTTCATCGCGTCAGACCTGTACTCCGCTGCACAAACTGATAGAAAGTGCGCCCGCGGAATTCGAAGAAACTGTCCGTTGCCGGACGCGGTCGGCAGCGGTGGAACTAGAAAACGGATGCACGTTTTCCGGCTGCCAAAAGGAGCCTTAATCGACATGAACATGGTCTCGAAGATTGCGAAATCGCCAGTTGCCCCGTCCGTTGGCGCTCTGCTTGCAGAAGCTCGCCTGGCTCGCGGCTATTCGCTGGACGACGTCGCAGAAACCACTGGTCTGACTGTGGCAGAGGTGACAGCTCTGGAGAACGACGCGGATTTCGACGCGTCGAGGATTCGAAGGACCGCATCCGCTCTAGGGATTCTAGAAAAGATATGCGATGCGCCGCGCTGACATCGTTGAACAGCTTTTTCCACGGCTCTACCTCCTCAAGGAAGGTGGGTGCAGCAACTCACGGGTCGCGCTTCAATGGGATGCTGTTCAACTCGGGCACAGTTTTCAAGGGTAGGGCAGGGAACCTCGGCTGTGATGTTTGACAACCAGCTGACTCTTCAAGGGGAATGGCGCGGCTGGCGCAGTTCTTCCGCTCGCAAATTCGGCATCATCGCGTGCGGCTCGATTCCAAGGTTCAGCAGTCTCTTGGGAAACTTCGTGGGAATCCGCTGTATGATCTCGTTGGGTGTTTGCATCGGTTTGACGCCCATCGAAAACTCAACACGCGGTTCACCCGGGTGGCTTGCCCAATACTGCGCTCAACGCTATTGGCAATACACCGGTCGTACGCCTGCGTCGCGTCGTACCGGACGGGAGCGCTCAAGTCTTTGTGAAGCTCGAGTATTTCAACCCGACGGGCTCGTATAAAGACCGCATGGCAAAGTCCATCATCGAAGAGGCTGAGCGCCGCGGAGATTTGAAGCCAGGAATGACAGTAGTCGAGGCGAGTGGGGGAAGCACGGGGTCCTCGCTCGCCTTCGTTTGCGCGGTGAAAGGCTATCATCTCATCGTGGCTTCTTCAAACGCCTTTGCCATGGAGAAGTTGCGTACCATGGGCAGCTTTGGCGCAACCGTTGATCTGATCCACAGCCCGTCCGGCGAGATTTCGGCCGATCTAATTCCGTCTATGATCCGTCACGCCCGGGAGGTCTCCAACCGGTCGGACTGCTATTATTCGGACCAATTTAACAACCGCGACGCCTTGATTGGCTACGAGGAGATCGGCCATGAGTTGGTCACACAATTTCCAGACGGTATCGACGCCTTCTGTGGCGCAGTTGGTGTGGCCGGGATGACAATGGGCGTGGCAAGGATTCTGAAGTCGCGCTCAGCGTCGATTCGCATCGTGGTTCTGGAGCCGGCCTCTTCACCTGTCATATCGAAAGGTTGGGCCGGAACCCACCACGTCGAGGGCATAGGGGTAGGCTTCGTTCCGCCTTTGCTCAATCAAGATCTCTATGACGAAGCGCGCAGCATTCCGGAGGAGGAAGCACGCGCTATGTGTCACCGATTGGCACGGGAGGAAGGATTGCTGGTCGGTACGTCCACGGGCCTCAATGTTACTGCGGCGATTCGTTTGGCCAAGGAGTTGGGGCAGGCTAAGACGGTCGTCACGGTCGCGAGCGACACCGGCCTAAAGTACATGAACGGGAAGCTTTTTGCAGATGCCTGACAACGGTCGAGCGACGGCCGGGACGACGCTGGACCTTCGGTTGAATTGGAACCTGCGCGACAAAACGGTTGGCCCCGGCCCCTAGGCAAACGCGCCCCTCGTTGTATCGGTAGCGCAGTTTTTTGGAGCATCCTGTCAACGGGGCAGGGAAGGTTCATGATCGTGCCCACGAGTAAATTTCATAGTCCGTCCAGACGCTGCCACGACAATCGCCAATCTAAACGGCGTCGAAGCCCAAGCCTGGCTTGCCCACCTTCTTGCCTGCGTTGCCGATGTGTCCGTCAGAAAGCTGATCAGCTGCTTCGGTCGAACTGGTAATCGACTCATTGAACTCTTAGGCGGGGTAGTCTGCGGCCCTGACGACGGATTACGGCCTAACATTGTCGCATGAGTGATTTTTACTCCGACCCCGACGCAGGAGCCACCCTGTGAGTTGCCGCGACACCAAGGGATGCCGGCGCTGTCGAGTGGTAACGGACCGTTGTATTTATAGAGGCGCATCGCGAAAGATGTCCGGATGACGCCAATTGCGGGAAGAGCGAGTAACGCGATCAGAACCGTTGCTTCATACGTAGCCATGTCGGGAATCACTACCTCGAGCGAGAAATCATGGTCTCCCGAGACGAGGTGACATGCTATTACTTCGGGCATGGAGAGGACGGCCTCTCAGAAGGAGTCAACGTTGTCGTGTGAGTGTCGTGCGGCGTGACGGGATATCCTCTCTCCAATTTGGGTAGGCCGGCACGGATGACCGCGGACGATCAAGACCGCCAGCCTTTTCCTCAGGCGCTCTAATCTGTTGCGGGACCGCCGAAGGCGTAATCCGAAGTATTTTGGCCGCCCGCTCAAAGCTTGCGCTGCGAAGGAGTGCGACGAGTGCCTCAAGTTGAAATCGATCCAACGTCGTCAATCTGCCTTATGCCAGTTAAGGAAATCTCATTTGTTCGCGCCCAATTCCCGTCTTAGACAATGAACACCCAAGACATCATGACGATAGGCAAAGGAGCCCGCTAGAATGACTATTGTGTCGCGAGACAAGTTCGAAATGCTGTCGAACATGACGCCCTCGCTCAAAGACGGCGAGTATGTGTTCTGCTCGATACCCAATGAGGGGAGCAAAGTCCACAATCTGAATCCGATTGGGACATTTCACGAAAGAGAAGGTTTGACAGTCATCCTTGAGAAAGGAGAGGCGCACGAAGCGGGGTTCGAAACTTCACTTGCGATGCGCCAGATCACCCTCAATGTGAATTCTGCGCTCGATGGCGTCGGCCTTACGGCGGGCGTTGCTGCCTCTCTCGCAGAAGCTGGCATACCGTGCAACATGGTGGCAGCATATCACCACGACCACATCTTTGTTCCGGCGGGCCTAGCTGATCGAGCATTGCATCTGCTGGAAACGCTGCAACGCGAGTCCGCGCGGGCGATGCGCAAATGTTGACGAACAGGAATCCCCGCACATAGCGGGCGAAGCGTTACTGACTTCGCGGGCAAGCGGCAGCACGAGCAGACCTGGGCGTTCCTCGCCGAGGCTCCATCGCGATCAACCGAGAAGATCGTCGGTACGGGCGATTATTGTTTTGGCGAAAGCCGTTCGCAATCGCCTGACGCGGGCAACACATCGAGTTTTTAAAGGGAGCATGACAAGGGACAATGTCGGCCGAGTTAGGGCACTCCACGATCTTTGGAATACGGGTAACGTAGAGATGTGCGATCAAATTTGAGGATGCCAACTGATCGAGGTCACGCGGATCAACGATATCTACTCAGGTTCTCTACAAACGGGATTTGGGCATCCCAACACCAACTCGCTTAATCGCCCTTCCGCACGCCAATCTTCCCATCCACCATGATCTTCAGCGCTCGGATCATGCCGGCGAGGTTGAGCAGAACACCCTCGACTTCGTCGTTATTCGCAGCAGCCTCTGTCATCAACGCAGCGATCTCAAGGTCCCCCATCACAACATAATTTCCGCGGCTGGGGCGAGTGCCGGTTTCCAGGCGCATCTCCCGCACCATTCTTACCGCGCGCTCGACTAGGCGGCGGTATTCGTCAGTGCTCAGTTTGTCGACCTCGTTGGCCGCCCGGGTGAGTTCAGAGATAAAGTCGGCAGTGTAGGACATTTGCAGATGGTTTGCCGATGGGTAGGACCTGTCAATGTTCGCCAGAAGGCCGGGGTGTTTGCCGGGTTCCTCGCGGCCTGCATCGGTCTTACGGAGGTTACCGAATAGCTTTAAATATTGCGCGGTATTAAGTGAACATTGTGGCCGAATGCCGCGATAATGCGACGCACCGACAATCCGCGGGCGGGGCCATCCGCAAAGGCATAGCCGGCGCTGCCGGTCGCCCACGCGATCCTAGACCCCTCCATCCCGCCGTGACCGGCGCGCTGGTCTTTCACAAACGTCAAGGAGACGACGATGACCCTTCATCAGTGGTTATCGCCCTGCTGAAATTCGACGTGCGACGACGTTGTCGATCGCGGTGCCGTTGAACAACCATCTCTTGTCACTCTAGTCCGGAAAATCATCTCGCAGGTTGAACGACAGGTCGTAGGTCTCAATGGCCGGGGCGGCGGTCATGATCTCGAATCCGAATAGTTTTGATTGCTCTTTCAACCACTCCATTTCCGAGAACCGGGAGCCAGCAAAGACGCGGGTGATCGAACGCTTTGGCAGGGTCAAACCAAAGACGGTTTTGTCGGTAAGGCCGATCTTCTTCCATAATCCGTCACATGTTATACGATCATTCCAGACTTGTCCGTGAATGTCGGCTACGGCGCGTACCTCCTCCTCATATGCCCACGAGATCGGCTTGGAGAGAAACAGCCGCTGCAAAAGCTCGTAGTTTTCGATATCGAATCGCTGGTCACCGATCTCGGCAATTCTCGTCCTGTTCTCGTACGTGTCTCTATTTGGCCGCTTCATATAAATAACCGAGCCGAATTGAACGGGTATGAGCAGACCGCGAGAGGTAAGCCTCGCCACGTCCGCATCGATCTCGATAACAGCCCCGCGATGGCTATCAGCATAATGAGACCACATCAGGCCGTTGTCATAAGTGCGAGTGAAGCTTGCGACCGCGCATTGTCCCCATGTGGTGTCGGCATTTCTTGCCATCTCCTCTCCAGTCACATAGGTGTCGAAGAGAGTGTTCATGCCTCTGGGATAGGCAGACCGAAGCACGCGCGGCTGATCGAAAGGATCGTTAAAATCAATCGGCCGTGTAAACCCGATCCGGTGGCTTTCGATAATGCCGCGAAGCGCGGTGAGGGAGACATATTTATATACAATCAAATCAGAACTCCTAAATAATCGTTTGGCTCATATGGCACTGCCACGGGGCGAGTGAGTGATCGCTGTATGTTGCTGGCGCTCTCGTCACGCGCGAATGTGGCCAATGGTTCCATTTCGTCAAGGCGCGCACTCGCGGGACTTCTGCTACTGATCGCGACCTCACTGCAGGCAAGCATTCGGCAAGCGTTTCCGGGCACCTCTACTGCGCGACGGATCTCGGCGCGTAGTTCAGTCTCCGGACGATCCTTGATGCGCAACTGCACCAGCTTGACGCCGAGGGGTACCAGCCGGGCAATCCATTCGGCGCTGTCGACGATCAGGTAGAACGGATCAAGCTTCATGTGAACACCGCCTTTCCGATCACCGGCGTGGAGGGGACGGCCATGTCGCGTGGCTCCAGCACGCCAGCGTCAAAGGCCTGCTTGCCGGCGGCGATTGCCGCGGCAAAGGCGGCTGCAATCGCGGCGGGATCTCCGGCGCCGGCAACGGCGGTGTTGAGCAGAACCGCATCGAAGCCGAGCTCCATGACCGCAGTTGCGTGCGACGGCCGGCCGATGCCGGCATCGACGATCAGCGACACGTCAGGGAAATGGGCCCGCATTGCTCTGAGCGCTGTCGGATTGAGCGGCCCGACGGCACTGCCGATCGGTGCGCACCAAGGCATGAGCACCTTGCAGCCGGCCTCCAGCAGTCGTTCGGCCACGACCAGATCGTCCGTCGTGTACGGGAAGACTTCAAAGCCTTCACTGACGAGAATGCGAGCCGCCTCGACGAGACCGAAGACATCCGGCTGTAGCGTATCATGGTTGCCGATGACCTCGAGCTTGATCCAGTCGGTGGCGAACAGCTCGCGTGCCATCCTTGCGGTCAGCACCGCTTCCGCGACGCTGTGGCAACCTGCAGTGTTGGGTAGGATACGAACGCCGAAACGGTCGGCTTCGGGCTTCTCTCAACCCACCGGGCAAAAAGGTAGGCGGCCAGATTATCATGCCAGATGATCTTCAAATTATCCGATCTGCGGCCCTGAAGACGAAGAGATCCCCTGACAACGGATCATGCTTCAGAACCTCCTGCACCCCCAAGACACTGTCTATATTGACGCCTATATAGACAGAACATCGAGCTCGCCTCACTTCTCAGGAAGGCAGCCCTCCACGGACGCGTACGGCACCCCTCAAGGTGGGATTATCTCACCTTGCGAGTCATAGATGCGGTGCAGATGCTCCTCGCTCGCAGCGATCACCCATTACCGAGAGCACCGCGGCTGATCGTCGGAACGCCGGCACGCTCGAATGACGGCTGCCCGCGAAGCCGATCACCCGCTACAGCGCTATGAAACGTGCAGGCGCTCCCCTTGGGACGCGCTCGCCCTCAGGCCGCGCGTCCATGATCGCTCCATCAAACCTCCACGGGACTTGAACTTACTAAGTACATACAGACGGCAACAAGGAGACACCGATGATGACTCACATGGCCTTGTGCTGCCGAGACCAACTAAGGGGACCTTCCGCAATGACCGAGCAGTGAACAGAAAAACTTCGATTGCAGTCGCCCGCGGTGCCCTCATGTGTCACCAAATCCGCTCTACCGTAAGATGAGACTTTCTGATGTCTGAGGTCAAACCGCAAGCAAATGCCTGTCCTCCCCACATAATTGGGCTAAAAAAGCCACTTGGAGTGGTGGGGGGAATGGGAAGTCTAGCAACTGCGAAATTTCTGCAGGCTTTGGCTCAAAAAAGTGGGGTGGACACAGATCAAGAGCACGTTCCATTTATTGCTCTATCACTTCCCAACATTTCTGATCGATCAAACGCAATATCTATCGGCAGCAACGCGCCGTTGCGGCAAATCCTGGAACGCACGCAATGGCTCGAGAAAGTTGGATGTGGAGCTATAGCCATCCCCTGCAATACGGCACATTTTTGGTCTTCCGATATTGCAAACGCTCTAACAATAAAATTCATTAGTATAGTTGAGGTTACTCGCGACTTTATATATGAGCATAACGGCACGGATATGGATAACCTGCGAACAATTGTCTTAGGAATGAAAGCAACTGTTCAACACAAATTATATGGAAATTCAACGGCAGGCTGGGGCGGCGCTGTCCCTGACGTCGACTCAATTCAACAAGACGCAGCAAGGGTTATTGATGACGTCAAGAGCGGAAATATAAGTCGCGCCAGGTTTAAAATGGCATTACTGGTAGCGCGAACACGAAGCCTCAAGCCGGACGCTATTATACTTGGATGCAGTGAGCTATCTGTCGCATCGCGAGACATTTTCAAAGGTTCAGACGTTATAGATCCGCTAGATATTCTTGTAGACGCGTGCATTTCATGGTTCCGCAATACATAGACATCAATATAATCTTAAGATCGAAAAAATGGTAGAAAATGTCGAAACTTGTACGTGGAAGTATTGAGGTTGACCACCTCGCAAACTTAAGTGGTGTGGTGCATGCCGATGGCTATGGGGGCTACAAGAAGCTCTACGGCAATCAGATTGTTGAGGCCGCCTGCATGGCGCATGTGCGCCGCAATTCCATGATGTGATCGAGCGCAAGCCATCTCCGACCGCTGACGAAGTTCTGTCGCGCATTGGTGCACTCTACGATATCGAGGATCGTATCCGCGGCATGTCGGCTGACGAGCGGCGTACACTGCGCCGGTAACACGCCAGACCCATTCCGGCGGACCTCAAGAGCTGGATAGACGAGACGCTCTCGACGCTGCCACAGAAGCAGAAGCTGGCCGAGGCAATGCGATATGCCCTCTCGCGATGGGCAGCATTGAGCGTCTATCTCGACGGCGGTCGCGTCGAGATAGACAGCAATATAGCTGAACGGGCCATGAGACCGCTTGGAATCGGAAGAAAAAATTGGCTCTTCGCCGGGTCAGACAAGGGTGGCGAGCGCATCGCCAAACCTTCAGTTCACGCCCTCCAACACTAAATCCTCTTTACGCCGGAGGCGTTCTTTGGCAGCCGGATCTTGACTTTGAAGCCTCGTCCGCAATCAGTATCTATGACGACTTCGCCGTGATGGACACTTGCTATCGTCTTTACAATTGTAAGGCCAAGACCGCTGCCTTCGGGAACGCGCTCTCGCGAGTCACCGCCGCGCCAGAAGGGATCGAAGACTTTATCCACCACGGCGGCCGGCAAGCCAGGGCCTGTGTCTTCGCAAAGTATCATGGCCCAATCCTCGTCCTCATAGGTCCGGATGGTCACGGTAGTCCCCGGTGCGTAGCGGCGGCAGTTATCGAGCAGCGCGCGCAGCACTAGGTGCACTCCCGCGGGATCGGCGATGCAAACTGCACGATCGAACTGTCGCTCTATTGTGATGCTGGCAGCGACCAAATCGTCCTCCATCGAGGCGGTCAGCGTCTCAGCTTCCACCGCGAGGTCGATCTCTTTGATGTTAAGATCGAGCCTGTTGGCGCTCGATAATCGAAGATTTTCTAAATCGTTGGCCATAGGAGCAAGACAGCTGACATGGGGAATCATGCGAGCGAAGAGCTCCCGGCTTGGTTCGATGGCTCCAGTCGAAAGTCCACGCAGATTGCCAAATAGCACGGTCAGGGACGTGCGGAATTCATGCGCAATCGCTGAGTTCCGGTATCTGAGATCTGCTTCCAACTCCTCCAGGCGTTCGGCCATAGCGTTAATATCGGCAGTAAGTGCATAGGTCTCCTCGAACGAGTGCGGGGGCGCCGTGACACGCACTGAATAGTCACCGGCGGCTATCGAACGGGCTGCAGCTGCAATTGGTGGCAGAGCGCCCACTATGTCTTGGGCTAGGCGACGGCCGACAATGACGGCGGGAATAAGACCGATTGTTACTATTAAACTGAGTACGGCGACATCCCTCCAGTGCGATCCGTTGGTTTCCCGAAAATAGCCCAAAGACTGCAAGCGATGCAGTATCGTGAAAAAGATCGTAACTCCAAGGTAAAAGGCCCCTAAAGATATGAAGGTTTGCACGCTCAAAGCGCGAACGATCATCGTTTTCAAATTTCTAGTTTTGTATTCAGCCATCTTTAGTGTCCATTCGATATCCAATGCCCCTGACGGAGACCAACATGCCACGAAGGCCAGCGGCATCTAGTTTGGATCTCAGATTGCACATATGAGAATCAATGGTCCGCTCGAGCGGCACATTGTCTGGAAAACATTCGTCAACCAGTTCACCACGCTCGAACACGCGGCCGGGGGAACGAGCCAAACGAAAGATAAGCTTGAACTCCGTTGGAGTCAGCTGCAGGTCTTTTCGTCCGGTCGGTTGATCTACCCATGCGGTGCGTGCGGAATGGTCGACGGTCAGTTTTCCAAGGCGGATTGGCAGATTGGCGATGCGACCACCGGCCCTCCGTAGCACCGCTATGGTACGGGCTACCACCAAGTCCGGATCGAACGGTTTGACAATGTAATCATCTGTTCCGAATCGATAGCCCTGCAGTTCGTCAATAGGCTTGTCCCGGCCCGTCACCATAATCACCAGCGTGTCGCCGCGCCGCCTAATTTCAGCCAATACCTCAAAGCCGTTCCGGCGGGGCAACGAGACGTCGAGCATGACGAGATCGGGTTTCAGTTTCATATGGTGCGCAAGGCCTATTTCTCCATCGGAGGCCTCCACTGTTCGATAACCTTCTCTCTCAAGGTAAGTTCTTAATAGAGTACGAGTTTCCTCATCGTCGTCGATGATGAGGATCAATTCATTACACATGGCGTGCCTCCTAAAAGTAGTGGATTCCAGAGAGGTATCGCCACGCGTAGCGTCAACCGCGAACTCGAATCGGTGCAACCTTTGTTGAGGACGTAGCTTATGTGCCTGCCCGCAAAGTGGACACCAACCCAGGGAAGAAGGTCAACGGTGATAACCTCGCCTTCCGGCAAATATACCTTGCGAATGAGCGGTCGGATAATATTTGGAAATGTCTGTTACATTGACCATTATACTTTCCTGTAGGTGTGGATTGTTGAATGGGAGAGGTCTGGCATCCCATCTTCTTTCGCAAATGTAATTTGTGCGCCGATAACGGAATTGACCGCAGTGGTGTACGACGTTCCAGCTGCGCGCTTTTTGTTGTGATTTTGCCAAGCACGAGCCCCAATCGACTTGTCTGGGATTAACAGCGTTCGCGTTTGCTGCAGAGTCAGGGATGTTCGACTGCGGCGCCTCCGCCGTCGACGCCCGCTGTGGCAGCACCGAGCTCGATCGCGCGCATCCCGCTGACATTTCAACGCTCCTTACCCGAGGACATAGTAATCGCAACGATATTCACTTGCGCGCTGTCGGGTCCACGGTATCAAGGCCTACAGGGGTAAGATGGTGCCGCTAACCCGGGTTGTCCGCCCCTTCATCGCCTCAGACCTGTACTCCGTCGCGCAAACTGATAGAAAGTGCGCCCGCGGAATTCGAAGAAACTGTCCGTTGCCGGACGCGGTCGTGAGCGGTGGAACTAGAAAACGGATGCACGTTTTCCGGCCGCCAAAAGGAGCCTTAATCGACATGAACATTGTCTTCCAAATCAAAGGATGCGCTATGGGCCAGGTTCTTTATGGGAGCGCCACGACGACAGAGGCAGTTCGTCGAGCGATAAAACGTAGTCAAGAGGCCTGATGGCGCTCTCGAAGCGTCACGGGATCAATCAGAAGACCGACGCTCGGTGGCGGAAGCGGTCCTCGGTCGCGGACCTTCCGACCGGCCCGAAAGAGCCGAGATCGACGGTCTCTGTTGAGGAGGAGGCTGTTGTCGTTTTGGCAGGAATTGGCGTTGTCCTTGCGGTCCCGCATGTAGGGGGCAAGGGAAAGATAAAGCGTCTGGAGAAGAACCTCGCCCTCGGCGAGATCCCGGAACGGTCTCCCGCTCGAGCCGGAAATTCGCAGCCGCTTTCCGGAGGGGCGCGATGCAAAGACGATGCAGGTGGCAACGGGTTGACTAGCCATGGTGTGCTCCTCTTCGGTTTTTTCCTTGGTGTATCAGCAATTTGCTTCAAGCAAACCCGTGCTCGCCATCTGGGCCCTACCGGAGCACCCCTTGTGGCAGTGCCGCGGGCGCATTTCGAATGGCCGCATGATTTTATCCTTCAGTGATACCAATTTGGGGAATTATGCAGCAACCGACATCCGACGGGTTCCCACGAGACGAAGTCGAGAACACGTGCTGACACATGACTACACGGTCATCAGTCGGCGCTCCTTATATGATGGTCAGGTTGCTGGTGATCCAACTGCCCGCGCACCTCGTTTCCGCGTTTCAGGAGATTGAGGATTGGACAGAGCTTTTCCACGGTCGCCTGCAGTCTGGCGACGTCCGCGGTACTTGCGGGAGATACCAGGGTGACCAGGTAGTTGATGTCCTGGGGATAGACGGGAACGTCTTCATATCCTTCTGCACCTGCACGCAGATCGATCGTGGCG
Organism: Rhizobium sp. NZLR8; assembly: GCF_019685025.1. NCBI lineage: Bacteria > Pseudomonadati > Pseudomonadota > Alphaproteobacteria > Hyphomicrobiales > Rhizobiaceae > Rhizobium > Rhizobium sp. NZLR8. The sequence goes on from NZ_JABDVY010000021.1 coordinate 112,595, forward strand.
GAGACTTCCGCATTCAGCGATTCCAGCGGCACGCCCTGATCGGACGCATAGATCAGAAAGGTATGGGTCAGGCAGCTCGAAAGCGCGCCGAGCAGCAGTTCTGGAGACGACGGACCCAGATTGTAGCCTGCGAAATCTGGCGGGCTGTCGGAAATGACCTGGAAATCCCGAATTCGGATACGACGTACGCCGCTGCGGCCTTCAGCGCTTGCACTGGCCTCCATTGTGACCGCACTCAGATCGCCCCTTCTGACGCGCGCCCGCCGATCGAGTAGTGCTTCGTGCTTCTGTCGGAGATACTCATTCAAAGTTGTCATCGCTTGCTAATATTCCTGTTGTCGAGACCGATGCCGGGATGGCCGAAGCGCCGCGTTGCGCGCGCCGTTCAACCACGAGCTCGCGAGAAATGGGATCAATGGAAACAATCTTCGCTACGCAAGACAGTTGCTGGAGGTTCAGCCTCTTTGCGATTCCGGGTCCGACCGGGGCTGTGTCGCCGTCAATTGTCTGCTTCCCGATTAAGACGATATCAGGCCCCCTAATGTCCGGCACCTGTTTGATACAGACCACGATGTGCATAGTCGTTTAAGCTCCCAATCGGATTTGGGCTTTAGGGACCCGGCTTACTCTGAGCACCGCTCGTGCCAATCAGGTTGCGCCGGTAAGCCTTCGAGATTGCAGATGTGGACGGCTCCTCCCTCGTCAGGGTTTGAGTATACGGACAACGCGATTGCTTGCAATCAGATGTCCGGCCTGTCGGTGCAGATAAATCTGCTGGCCAAGATGGTGTTCGCTACGC
>NZ_JABDVY010000022.1:0-88714 GCF_019685025.1 Rhizobium sp. NZLR8
GGCCGGCAAGCCCAAGATCGTCGCAACCGTCGCAACTATGCGCAAGCTGCTCACCATCCTCAATGCCATCATCAGGGACGGACGACCATGGCAAAACGCTTGACAAATAAGACAGTCGCTCTCCCCGTAAACGGGGCGAAGGGGACAAGCCGCGACCTCTCCGTTCCCCGCTAGCTCTCGCACGGCACGTCCCCTCTCCCCGTTTTTTACGGCGGTCCGAAGGACGGGTCGAGACGAGTGGCTCGACCCCGGTTGGCTGGGTGAGGGGCAGGCCTCAGTCTCAGCGAATGATCAGCGCCGTGCCGTAGAGCCCGAGCGCAAAAACCGTATGCGCGAGCAAATTGAAGCACCGCACCTTGTTCGGCGTCGGATGTTTCGATGCGGCCCAGCCGATGCCGAGGCCGGGCTGCAGCAGGAACCACCCTGCTCCGACGGTGAGAATACCGAAGATCCAGGCGGGGAGAAATGTCGGTGCCGCCAGCCACGCCTGCCCCATGATGAGCGCAAAGATCAAGCCATAGAGAATGCCGACGGCGTAGTGGCTGATCCAGCCGAGCGCCAGTTCATGCGTATAGGGCTCGGCATCGGCGATGCTGTCGTGAAAGACCTTGCCGCGGCGAAGGTGCCAGAACCAGCGGCCGACCGGGGCCCAATTGGGCGCCGTCTGGCCGAAAACCTTGGTGAGCACGATCGCCCAGAGGTCCATGAGGATGGTTGCGCCAGCACCGATCGCCAGGCCGCGCCACAGAATATCGAACATTGGGAATCACCGGAGAGCGTTGAATTGCAGAGGCGCTAGAAAACCATTGCAGGCGCGCCGGCGCAATGGCTCCAGTGAGTTCCCAGCCGCATCCAGGGCTTATGCAATGGTTACCGCCTGCCCCCGCTCTCTGCCCTCTGCGCGGCCCTCGTTGCTGTATCATCCGCAAAAAGGCATCGGTGCGGGCGCAAATTGATGCTTTTCGCGTGCAGCGATATTTCCTACTCACTGTCGAAACGGCAATGAGAGGCGCGGCGATGGCAATGCCATTTTACTGGAACGAACTGAACAGCTCCGATTTCGCCGGACTTTCGGCCAATACGACCATTGCCATCCTGCCGATCGCCTCGACGGAACAGCACGGCCCGCACCTGCCGATCGCGACCGATGTGGCGATCGCCAACGGCATGCTGGCCGAACTGCGAAAGCAGAAGCCTGACGATCTCGATTTCCTGGTTCTGCCGACGCAAGAGATCGGCAAGGCGAACGAACATATCTACGGACCGGGAACGCTGTCGCTCGGCGCTGAGCTGCTCATTCCAGTCTGGACGGCGATCGGCGCCAAGGTTGCCGAAGCCGGCATCCGCAAGATGGTCATCGTCAATTCGCATGGCGGCAATGTCGACATCATGAGTATCGTCGCGCGCGAGCTGCGCGTCCGCTACCAGATGGCCGTCATCTCGACGCAATGGGGCCGCTTCGGCCATCCCGAAGGCATGATCAGCGAGCACGAGTTGAAATACGGCATCCATGGCGGCGAGGTCGAGACCTCGCTGATGCTCCATTTCCGCCCCGATCTGGTGCGGATGGACAAGGCGCAGAATTTTGCGTCCAAGGCCGAATGGATGCGCGAGCAATCGAAATACATCCAGCCGCTGCCGCCCCATTCGCTCGCCTGGATCGCCCACGACCTCAATCCGAACGGCGTCGTCGGCGACGCCTCGCTCGGAACCGTCAAAAAAGGCGAAGCGATCTGCCGCCATCAAGTCAGGGGCTTCATCGAGTTGCTTTACGACCTGACGCGCTATCCGCTTTCCAACCTTTATTCACAATAGCGCCGGCCAGGGCGACCTACTGGGTGATCGGCTTTTCCATCGCGATATGGCCCTTGGCCTGCAGTTCCTGCACGAGGCCGGCAAGTTCGGCCAGCAGATATTCAACGAACAGGCTGGTGGCGGAATCGAGCGGCGCACGGGCGCGGGCAAAAAGCTTCATCGGCTGCTGGCGCGCGTGCGGTTCAGCAATCGCCCGGAAGACGAGCTCGCCCTGCCGGCATTCGGTAATGACGTCGAGCGGGTTCAGCATCGTCAGCCCCGCCCCTGACTTGACCAGCTTCTTCAGCATCTCCGACGCATTGGTTTCAAGCACCGGCTCGACATGCACATCGAGACGCGCCAGCGCCAGGTTGATCACTTCACGCAGGCTGGTGCCCTGCTGGGCCAGCACCAGGCGTTCCTGGACGATATCGGCTAGGTTGATCGGACCCGAACCGATCAGGTGATGGCCGGGCGGCAGCACCACGCCGATCGGAATATCGAAACTGCCGAGCGTTCGAATGCCGGGTGTCGCCGGGATATTGAAGCCGAGGCCGATATCCACCTCGCCCGACAGCACCGGATTGACCGTTGTCGTGCCGGCATCATTGCGCAGTTGCATGAAGACGCGCGGATGTTCCGACTGGAACCGGGCGATGATCTCCGGCAGCGGCCCAGCGGCAAGGCCGACCGTGGTGACCAGGCGGATCTTGCCCGCCTGCTGCATCTTCAGGCTGCGGATGCGCCCCTCCAGCCGCTCGTAATTCTTCAGCACCTCGCGAATATGTTCGATGCAGAGTTCACCGGCCGCCGTCAGGCGCAGGCCGCGCGGCAGGCGCTCGAAGAGCGGAGCGCCCATTTCCTCCTCCAGCGCCAGAATCTGCCGGTTGATCGCCGATGACGCCACGTTCAGCCGCGCTGCGGCTTTGCGGATCGAGCCGGAGCGCGCGATCTCATTGATGTAGATAAGCTTTCTGGAGTGCAGCATCGCAACCTCGTTGCATAAAATTAAAGCAGACAGCACAAATTAGGCACAGGCTTCTGATGAGATGCCGAAAAGGCATCATTGCGCACGAAATTTGATGCTTTTCAAAGAGCAAAGCAATCGCTCCAATGAAGAAAATCGGGCGTCGCAATGGGCGTTCCGAACTCAGAAGGGGAACGCTGATCATGCCCAATGCACTGAAGAATACGGTCTTTTCCGCGCTCATCGGCTTTGGCGGCGCGCTCGCCGCTGCTGTCTCGGCGCATGCGGCCGATAAGGTAAGCTACGGCACGAACTGGCTGGCGCAGGCCGAGCACGGCGGCTTCTACCAGGCGGTCGCCGACGGCACCTATGCGAAACACGGCCTCGACGTCACCATCGTCCAGGGTGGCCCGAACGCGGCCAACAGCGCGCTGCTGATCTCCGGCAAGATCGATTTCTACATGGGTGGGCCGCAGGGCGAGATATCGGCTGTCGAACAGGGCATCCCGCTGGTCGACGTCGCAGCGATCTTCCAGAAGGATCCGCAGGTCCTGATCGCCCATCCGGACATGGGTATCGACAAATTCGCGGACCTCGCCAAGCTCAAGACCTTGTTTCTCGGCAAGGACGGTTACCTCACCTATTTCGAATGGATGAAGGCGAACTACAAGGGCTTCAAGGACGAGCAGTACAAGCCCTACAATTTCAGCCCCGCGCCATTCCTTGCCGACAAGGAATCCGCCCAGCAGGGTTACCTCACCTCCGAGCCCTACGAGATCCAGAAGCAGGCCGGCTTCGAACCGAAGGTCTTCCTGCTCGCCGATAACGGCTATTCGCCCTATTCGACGATGATCACCACCACGCAGACGATGGTCGACAGCAAACCGGATGTCGTCCAGCGTTTCGTCGATGCCTCGATCGAGGGCTGGTACAACTACCTCTACGGCGACAACAGCAAGGCGAACGAGCTGATCAAGAAGGACAATCCTGAAATGACGGATGGCCAGATCGCCTACTCCATCGCCAAAATGAAGGAATACGGCATCATCGAATCCGGTGACAGCCTGGACAAGGGCATCGGCTGCATCACCGACGCGCATTACAAGGCGTTCTTCGACGAGATGGTGGCGATCAAGGTGTTCAAGCCGGAGACCGACTACACCAAGGCCTTCACGACGAAATTCGTCTGCAAGAGCACCGGAATGGCGATGAAGAAGTAAGCCCTCCGACGTCGGCCGGTGGTCCGCCTGAGGTGGCGGACCCCATCCTCCCCTAATGAGACAGGCATGCCCTTAGCAGAAGCCCAGGCCCGATCCCCGCAAGAGACGCGCAAGCGGCCGCTGGTCGCGATGCAGTCGGTCTCGAAGGTCTTTTCCAGCGGCACCGTTGCCCTTTCCGACATGTCGCTCACTGTCGAAAGCGGCGAGTTCGTCAGCCTGCTCGGCCCTTCCGGCTGCGGTAAGTCGACGGCGCTGCGCATCATCGCCGGCCTTGGCGACGTGACGTCGGGAACGATCGGCTGGCCGAGTTCGCGCATCAATTCGAAGGGCCTGCCGGAGGGCGATATCGGCTTCGTCTTCCAGGAGCCGACGCTGATGCCGTGGAAGAACGTGTTCGACAATGTCCACCTGCCGCTGAGGTTGAGGCGGATTTCGAAGGCGTCAGCGCATGCAGAAATCATGCAGGTGCTGACCACCGTCGGCCTCCAGGATTTCGCCAAAGCCTATCCACGCGAACTTTCCGGCGGCATGAAGATGCGCGTCTCTATCGCCCGCGCGCTGGTTACGAAACCGAAGCTGCTTTTGATGGACGAGCCCTTCGCGGCGCTTGACGAAATCACTCGGCAGAGGCTGAACGACGACGTGCTGCGGCTCTGGAAGGCGACCGGCATCACCGTCATCTTCGTCACCCATTCGGTCTTCGAGTCCGCCTATCTCTCGAACCGCATTGTTGTGATGAAGGCAAGGCCCGGACGCGTGCATGCCGATGTTCCTCTGACCACCAGCCTGGAACGCGACGAGCATTACCGCACCTCGGAAGAATACCGGAAGGCGTGTGAGACGGTCTCCCTTTCGCTGATCGGGGCAATCAACGCGGCGGGAGAGCATTGATGCGTGACCAAACTGATACGCCGCCGCAGCTCCCTCACCTTGCTGCAAATGCCATTCCCCATGTCGCAGGCGCAAGGCGCCGCGATCTCGCCCTGCGCATCACCATCCCCTTCCTCGTTATCGGCCTGCTGATCCTGATCTGGTACGCCTATGTGAAGCTCTCGGGCGTGCCGCCCTATATCCTGCCGGGTCCGGCCGCAGTGGCAAACGCTTTCGTGACGGACTGGGGTACGCTTGCCCCTGCCCTCTGGGTGACCACCAAGATCACCTTCCTGTCGCTGATGCTGGCCCTTGTCGGCGGCGTCGGCTTTGCGATCTTCCTGGTGCAGTCGCGCTGGATCGAGCTTGCCTTCTATCCGCTTGCCGTCATCCTGCAGGTGACGCCTGTCGTGGCGATCTCGCCGCTGATCCTGATCTATGCGCCGTCGACCCAGGTGGCGCTGCTGATCTGCGCCTTCCTCGTCGCCTTCTTCCCGATCCTTTCGAACATGGTCCAGGGGCTGAAGAGCGTCGACCACAATCTCATCAACCTCTTCGAGCTTTACGGCGCCTCGCGCTGGCAGACGCTGCTCTTTCTGAAACTGCCCGCCGCCCAACCCTATTTCATGACGGGCCTCAGGATCGGCGGCGGTCTGGCGCTGATCGCCGCCGTCGTCGCAGAATTCGCGGCAGGCTCGGCTGGCGCCGGCTCCGGCCTCGCCTTCCGGCTGCTCGAAGCACAATATCGGCTCAACATTCCGCGCCTCTTCGCCGCGCTGCTGATGCTCTCCCTGCTTGGCGTGGCGATCTTCGCCGTCACCTCCTTCATTTCCTGGCTCGCCCTGCACCGTTGGCATGAGAGCAGCCTGAAACGAGAAAACTGATGACCTATTCCTTCCTTTCGCCGCCCAATGCCGGCCGCTTCGTGCTGAGCAATGCGACGCTGCCTGCCGTCGCCGTCGAGGGATTTGACGCGCCGGCGATCGACGGGCTGGTCAAGGCGGATATCGTCATCGCCGATGGCGTCATCTCCGCGCTGCTGCCGGCGGGCGCAGCGCCGGTGGAATTTCCACGATCCGATCTGAAGTACGGCATGGTCTGGCCCTGCTTCACCGACATGCACACCCATCTCGACAAGGGGCATATCTGGCCGCGCAACGCCAATCCCGACGGCACCTTCATCGGCGCCCTGGACGCGGTGCGGACGGACCGGGAGGCGCACTGGTCGGCGGCTGATGTCAGCAAGCGCATGGAATTCTCGCTGCGTTCGGCCTATGCGCACGGCACCAGCCTGATCCGCACGCATCTCGATTCGCTGGCGCCGCAGCACCGTATTTCCTTCGAGGTTTTTGCCGAGATGCGCGAGGCCTGGAAAGACAGGATTACGCTGCAGGCGGTGGCGCTCTTCCCGCTGGAAAATATGGTGGACGCGACCTATTTCGCCGACCTGGTCACCGTCGTCCGCGAAAAAGGCGGGCTGATCGGCGGCGTCACCCGGATGACCGCCGATCTCGACAGCCAACTCGATGTGCTTTTCAGGGCTGCCGCCGATAACGGCCTCGACGTCGATCTTCATGTCGACGAGAGCGACGATCCTGCCGCCGAGACGCTGAAGGCGATCGCACAAGCCGTGCTGCGCAATCGGTTCGACGGCAAGGTGACATCAGGCCATTGCTGCTCGCTCGCCAGGCAGGACGAGGAGACGGCAAAACGCACGGTCGAGCTCGTCGCAAAAGCCGGCCTTTCCATCGTCTCGCTGCCGATGTGCAACCTCTATCTGCAGGACCGCTACCCCGGCCGGACGCCTCGCTGGCGCGGCGTCACCCTGTTCAAGGAACTGGCGGCGGCCGGCGTTGCGACGGCAGTGGCCTCCGACAATACGCGTGATCCCTTCTATGCGTATGGTGATCTCGACCCGGTCGAGGTGTTGCGCGAGGCGGTGCGCATTCTGCATCTCGATCATCCGCTAGACACGGCCGCGCGCGTCGTCACCACCTCGCCTGCGGATATTCTCGGCCGGCCCGACAAGGGGCGCATCGCCGCTGGCGCCTTGGCCGATCTCGTGCTCTTCAGCGCCCGGCGCTGGAGCGAATTTCTTTCCCGTCCGCAGTCTGACCGCGTCGTGCTTCGCCGCGGCAAGGTGATCGACCGCAGCCTGCCGGACTACCGTGAACTCGACAGCGTCGTTGGAGCCTGACATGCCGGATTATCAGACGATCAAAAAGCAACTCGAAGGCATCGCCGTCGAGGACAATCCGGCGCTGGTGCGTCAGAAAAGCCGCGATTTCTACTGGTATTCGCCGATCCTGAAGGCGCAGCTCGACAATGTCACGGCCGATCTCGTCGTCACGCCGAAAAACGAAGAAGAGGTCATCCGGGCGCTGAAGGTCGCTTTCGCGCACGGCGTGCCGGTAACGCCGCGCGGTGCCGGCACCGGCAATTACGGCCAGGCCATGCCACTTTCCGGCGGCATTGTGCTCAACCTTGCCGCCATGGACAAAATCAAGGAAATCCATCCCGGCCGGGTTGTCTGCGAACCGGGCATCGTCATTGCCCAGCTCGACAAGCAGACCAAAGCGCATTCCGGCCAGGAGCTGCGCTTCCACCCGTCGACGGCGCAGACGGCGACGGTCGGCGGCTTTATCGCCGGCGGCTCCGGCGGCGTCGGGTCGATCACCTGGGGCGGTCTGCGCGATCTCGGCAATATCCTGCGTCTGCGCGTCGTCACCATGGAGGCCGAGCCGCGCGTGCTCGACCTGACTGGCTGGGACCTGCAGAAGGTCAGCCATGCCTACGGCACCAACGGGATCATCACCGAAATCGAAATGCCGCTCGCCCCTGCCTATGATTGGGTCGACGTGCTTGTCGGCTATGACGACTTCATGGCATCGGTGCGCTTCTCGGATGCGCTGGCCAAATGCAACGGCATCCTCGTCAAGGAAATCGCGCCGATCGCGGCACCGATCCCGCACGACTATTTCACCCGCCACAGGCCCTATATCAGCAAGGGCCAGTCAGTGGTGGTGCTGATGATCGCGCCGCATTCGATGGACGCTTTCCTCGCCTTTGCCGCCGCCAACAAGGGCGAGATCATCTTCCGCTCCGACACGGTCGAAAGCATGAAAGGTATTCCGCATGCCTATGAGCTTGCCTGGAACCACACGACGCTGCGTGCGCTGAAGGTCGATCCCGGCTTCACCTATCTGCAGGTTCAGTATCCAGGCCCGGATCACGTCGCCAAGGTTGCCAAGATGGTCGAGATCTTCGGCGACGAAGTGCCTGGACATCTCGAATTCATCAGGTTCGACGGGCAGATCCAATGCTCCGGCCTGCCGCTGGTGCGCTATACCACGGAGGAGCGCCTCGAGGAGATCATCAAGATCCACCAGGATCACGGCTGCCCGATCTTCAATCCGCATCGCTATACGCTAGAGGAAGGCGGCATGAAGCGCACCGACAAAGTACAGCTCGCCTTCAAGCAGGAAACGGACCCGAGAGGGCTATTGAACCCCGGCAAGATGATCGCCTGGGAGAATCCCGATTTCGATTTCAATGCCGGCAAGAATTATCTCTTCCCCGGGCTTGCGAGCGTCATGGAGGCCTAATGAGAGTTCTCGTGCTTCATTCGCATCCGGTCGAGGAAAGCTACGGCAAGGCGCTCTACAAACAGACGCTGGAAAGCCTGCGAGAGGCCGGTCACGAGGTGGATGCGTGCGATCTCTATGCCGAGAATTTCGATCCGGTGCTCTCCCGCCACGACCGGCTCGCCTATCACGATTATCCCGGCAATACCGCGCTGGTGAAATCCTATGTCGAGCGGCTGAAGCAGGCCGAAGCGCTGGTGCTGGTGACGCCGATCTGGAATTTCGGTTTTCCGGCGATCCTGAAGGGTTATTTTGACCGCGTCTGGCTTCCTGGCGTCTCCTTCGAGTTGGTCGACGGCAAGGTGGAATCGCGGCTGCGCCACATCAGGAAACTCGCGGCCGTGCTGACATACGGCGCGACGCCGTTTCGCGCCTTCGCCGCCGGCAACCCGCCGAAGAAGATCGTCAAGCGTGTGCTGAGGGCGCAGATCAATCCGCTGCGGCCGGTCACCTTTCTTGCCCATTACGACATGAACAACTGCACGCCGGAAACCCGGGCCAGGTTTTTGGAGAAGGTAAAGATGGCGATGGAGCGGTTTTAAGACCCGACCGGGTGGTTGGTCGTGGTAGCATCCTCATTGAAGCAAGGAATGCCCATGAAGAAGATTTTCAATCCGGCGTCTGTCCGTCGTCCATTCGGAAATTACAATCACGGGCTGCTGGTGCCGGCCGGGGCCTCGCTGCTCGTGACCTCGGGGCAGCTCGGGATCGGTCTCGACGAGAAAGTGCCGGAAGATATCGGCGCACAGGCAGAACTTTGCTTCGAGGCCATCAAAGCAATTCTCGCCGAGGCGGAAATGAGTTTTGCCGACGTCATCCGCATCTCAGGCTTCGTGACGAAGCGTGAGGATTTCCCTGCCTATATGGCCATGCGCGATCGCTATACACTCGATCCGAAGCCGGCCTCGACGCTGATCATCATCAGCGGCTTCACCCGCCCCGAATTCCTCGTGGAAGTCGAAGTCACGGCCGCCAAAGTGCTTTGACATGGCCTCTCGGGTCGTCCGCCGGTCAGCCGCCTTCTGTCTGCGGCTCCTCGGCGCCATTGCCGATATCGCCACTAATATCACGGGCGAACTTCCGCATCAGCCGCACCAGTTCATTGAAGTCGTGCTCGTCCCAGCGCTCGAAGATGGCGCGGCCCATGCGCTCGCGCGCGGCGTCGATGCGATCGGTCATCGCCTTGCCCTTCGGGCTTATCACCGCCTCGCGCACGCGACGATCCGCAGTACTGCCGCGGCGCTCCACCAGATCAAGACTTTCAAGCTTGGCGACCTGGCGGCTGACGGTGGTGTAGTCACGCCCGGCGCGATCGGCAAGTTCGACCACCCCGATCGGACCAAGCCGTTCCACCGTGACCAGCAGCGGAAACAGGGCGCGATCGAGCGAAATACCGGCCTCGCGGACCATCTGCTCATCGCGCTGGGGCCGGTTCATGACGCTGACGATCTCGATCAATGCCCTATGCAACTCGCGCAACCTTTCGGACATATGTGTATTTTGCACGTTTTTTGTTGACGCCATATCCATTCTCCTATTATGTGCATAATACACATATGGAGATCGCAATGACACAGAATTCTTCAGTCGACGTGCTGATATCAGGCGCCGGCGCGGCCGGGCTGACGCTGGCGATCGAGCTGGCGCGGCGCGGCGTATCCTTCCGCCTGATCGAGAAATTGAACGACCCGTTCCGCGGCTCCCGCGGCAAGGGAATTCAGCCAAGAGCGCAGGAGGTCTTCGAGGATCTCGGCATTCTCGACCAGATCGTCGCGCTCGGCGGCGCCTATCCCCTGCAGCGAGAATATCGCGACGACGGAATCTTCAGCGAATCCGAAGCCGTGCTGCGTGGGGAGCCGACGCCCGCCGAGCCCTACCATCTTCCGCTGATGGTGCCGCAGTTCCTGACCGAAGGCGTGATGCGCGATCGCCTGCTCGAACTGGGGCACCAGCCGGAGTTCGGATGCGAACTCATCGGCTTCGAACAGCACGAGGCAAGCGTGACGGCGCGGCTCACGGGACCATTTGGCGAAGAGACTATTCAGGCGCGATGGCTCATCGGCGCGGATGGCGGGCGCAGCTTCGTACGCCACGCGCTTGATATCGGTTTTCCCGGCAAGACGCTCGGCGTGCGCGCCATCGTCGCCGATGTCATGCTGACGGGGTTGGAGCGCGACGCCTGGCATCGCTTCGGCGAAGGCGACATGCGGCGACAGATCGCACTTTGCCCGCTCGCGGGAACGGAACTGTTCCAGATCCAGGGACCCATTCCGCTCGAAGGCGAGATCGACCTTTCCGCTTCATGGTTGACCGCCTTGGTCGCGGAGCGCACCGGCCGCGACGATATTCACGTCCACTCGGTCTCCTGGGCTTCGGCCTTCACCATGAACGCCCGGCTTGCCGATCGCTACCGGCTCGGCCGCGTGTTCCTGGTCGGCGATGCTGCCCATACGCATCCGCCGACCGGCGGACAGGGCCTCAATACCAGCGTTCAGGACGCCTATAATCTCGGATGGAAGCTGGCTGCAGTCGTCGCCGGCGGCCCTGATGCACTGCTCGACAGCTATGAGGAAGAGCGTCGCCCGGTCGCCGCGGCGATGTTGGGTCTTGCCACAGATCTTCTCGACCAACTCAAGCGGGGCGAGATGCGGCGCGGCCGCGAGGTCCATCAGTTGGATATCGGCTATCCCGAATCCTCCATCGCGCTGGAAAAGCCGGAGCGCCGCGGCGGCCTGCTGGCGGGCGACCGCGCGCCGGATGCGCCGCTCACGGGTGCGGCCGGCCAGCCGAGACGGCTGTTCGAACTGTTCAGCGGCGCGCACTGGACGCTGCTCGGCTACGAGGTCGAGCAAGTCACTGTGCCGCCGCGCAGCGGATTGCACATCCACAGGATCGGCCGGCGCGGCGATATCCTTGATAAAGCCGGGCACTTCCGTGACGCCTACGCTCTGACCCCAGGTGACTGGGCGCTCGTGCGCCCGGACGGGTATGTCGGCGCCATCGTCGGATCGTCTGATGCCTTGGCGCTGGATGCCTATCTGGCAAATGTCGGCCTTGGAACATGATGCCTGAGCCGCTTGGAGCAGAATTCTATTTGAGGCGGACCCGGCCTGAAACCATCCCGTTCCAGGCTGCCGGTCGCCCCGCCGCCAGGCGGATCGCCGATCCCCAATGGCGCGCAGCGCAAATGTTTCAGAGGGCGTCGCGCTCGTATCGCGGCGTCCAACCGCGGGTCATTCCCCGGCTGATCGCTCTCTCCGCCAGCGCCAGTTGCTGGCGCAGATGTTTGCAGTCGTCGAGCAGCGAGCGGATCGCCGCCTTGGCATTGTCGTCATGCCAGGCAAGCACGGCTTCGACTTCCCACGCCGGATCTGGCCAAGCTGTATCGGGCCAAGCCGGATCGGGCCGCGCTGAATCGGGCCAAGCCGGCTCGGGTTGCAAGATCTTTGCCGGCTGCATCAGTTTAGCGCCAGTGGCAATTGAACCGGGCGTGGCAAGGGCGGCAGCGGCCGGCTGAGTTCGACCTTTCTCTGCCAGGCGGCGCGCCGCAGCTGATCCCGCTCGCGCGCCGCGCGGGACGCTTCGACAAGAGCTAGGGCGTTGGCGATCACCTGTTCCGTATGCGTCATGACCATCTCCGATGTTCCTGATTTGTTCTAAAATAGAACCTCGGCCGGAAAAGTCAAGTCGGGAGGGATTTGGGTGTTCAACGGGATCAGGCCGGAGCCTGGGGTAGAAACACGGCGGGCGTTCAGTCCGCAGCTTCGATGACGGCGATGCCGGCTTCCTGCGCAGCCCTGATGAAGGATGCCCGCACCTCATCCGGCGGGAGATCGCCGATGATCGCATCCAGGCAGGATTTCACGGCTTCGAAATATTCTTCGCCGTCGTCTACTGGCCAATCGTGCAGCAGCGTGCGCGCGGCATCCCACACAGAGTTAATAACGGCATAATGGCCGAGCCCTATTGAGGCCAAGCCGACCGGTCGAAAATGTGCCGTCTGTCTCACTTTGCTACAGCTTTTCCCAATTTCGGTGAGCGTACCAGTAACAATGCAATTTGCGTGCCGTTGGCGGGCCGCTCGCCTGCGGGGCAACTATGTCTCCTCGTCCCTCCAGCCAGGCGCTTTGAGAACATGCAACCTTTGAACCGTCCCGATCGGCGCAGAGAACCCGGCGATCAGTTATCAAACGACAGATTATGGTAAATATCAGGCTTTCCCTCCCGAACCTACTCATTAAAATCAATCTCTTCCCTAGTATTCTATAGAACTGACAGGATTTCATTGGCATTTCTGGAAGCAACAGGCCGAAATGATCGGATATTGATTGTCCCAAAGGTGGACGCAGCCGCATCCAGATCGTACAATGCCATCCCTTCTGGGAGGACGCGCGATGCCTATCTTCATGGACCGGCACTTTCTCGAGGGAACGTCGGCGGCCGACGTTGCCCGGGCGCACCGCATGGATCTCGACATTCAGGATCGCTACGACGTCAAATTTCTCACCTATTGGTTCGACCAGCAGCGCGGGACCGTCTTCTGTCTCGTCGATGCGCCTGACATGGAGACCGCCCAATGTGTGCATCGCGATGCGCACGGTTTCGTCGCCAACGAGATCGTCGAGGTCGCGTTGTCTGCGGTCGAGGCTTTTCTCGGCCGAATTCATGACCTCGAGCCGGCGGCTGGCCAATCCTCGGCGCAGGTGGATCCCGGCCACCGGGCAATCCTCTTCACCGATATCGTCGGATCGACCGAGATGACGGCGCGGCTCGGCGACCGCATAGGGACCGAAATGGTGAGAGCCCATGACGCGATCGTGCGCCGATGCCTTGGCCAAACGTCAGGCCGGGAAGTGAAACACACCGGCGACGGCATCATGGCCGCCTTTTCCGCCACATCAGCCGCCGTCGAATGCGCCATGACGATCCAGCAGGAATTCAAGCGTTACAACGGCGGAAACGCCGAGCCGATCCACATCCGCATCGGGCTTGATTGCGGCGAGCCGGTCGAGGACAGCAATGACCTCTTCGGATCGACGGTGCAGCTTGCGGCGCGCCTTTGTGCGGTTGCCGCCAGCGACCAGATTCTCGTCTCGGAGAATATTTTCCGGGAGTATGGTGCCGCCGATCTCTTCGGCCACGCCACGCGCCGTCGGCTCAAGGGGTTTTCGAAGCCTATGATGGTCTTCCGATGCGAATGGGCGAATGGCGGGCATGCTTGACGTGACGCTTTGTGGCGAGGGCGGGGCAGCCGACATCGAACGCAAGACGCGCCGCACATGATGTGACGGCGCGCCCCTGCCTACTCAGTATCATCAGGCATTGCCGATATTTCGATCGCCCATCAGCTGTTCGAATTTGGGGGCGCCCTCGACCTTGGCCAGCACACCCGACATCTTCAGAAACCGCCGGAAATTCTCGCGCGCAGCACTCAGCGGGAAACGGCCGCTGGCCGTGTCTCTGCACGCCTTCAACAGCGTGTCATATGCCAGACCTCGCTTGTCCTCCGGCCATTCACCGAGAATATCGAAGATTTCATCGAGACACGTGATCTCAGCGATGAAATGCTGACGATGAAGCAAAACCGGATCGAACCGAGTTTCATTCATAGTATTCCTCCCATTTATATTACTTTTTTATGGGATAATATTACTGAAAAACCATAATTTATTCAAGACAAAAACGGCTGTTTTTCGCTGAAACCATCGGCAACTACTTCCATAATGACAGAATAGCTCGATCAGATTATCTTGAGTGAATTGATCAGCGATCTAGCTTCAAGGCTCCACAAGCTAACGTGACGGCATGGTAGATTGTGACCAGGATCAACCTCGCAAGGAGACGTTCAATGAATCGATTTCTCACATTGGTGGCTGCCGGAATGCTGATCGGTGTGTCTGCGATCACGTCTTCCTGCACCTCGCCCAGCAAGCACGATCGCGAAGATTTTCAGTATCAACGGGATACATCGGTAAACCCGGCATGCGCGGGTGGCTTCAGGCCCGGTAACGCGCGCTCGTGCAGTTATTGATGGCGCTGGCGCCCGACATTCGTTCAGCGCTTCGCTGAGATTGCCGGGCCGCCGAAGTGCGAGATGCTGCTGAACCCCGCTTCCCAGGAGAGCAGCCGCGGTATCACCGCGTCGTGAGGCGCGCTGCAGCAACGGGAATGGTTAGGGAACCGCAAGCCCCGCCCGCAGTTAGGTCAACGGGTCACGGTTGGCTCAATTCAAACAGGAGAACGGTTCCCAATGAACAATTTGATCTGGCTTGTCGGCGCTGTCGTTATCGTGCTCGCGATTTTGAGTTTCTTCGGCTTTCGCTGAGTAAGACGTCACTGACGGAAGTTGTGGCGGCTCGACCGGTTTGTCCTCGCGGCGACAGACGGACGAATCTGGCCGCGGCTCCGATAATTATGATCGCGTGAGGGTTGGCTGGATGTTACGATGCGATATGACAAAAGAAACGAAATCAGGTCGGCCTGCTGAATCCGGTCGATTTGTCACACGTCCGATCGGTGAAAAGAAGGCGGCGAAATTTGCCGAGGTCGAAGGTTTGAAGCTGAGTGCCGGTTCCAAGGCGCTGTCGCAGAAACTGACGTCCGGCGACCTTAAGGGGGACGCTTACCGCCGAGAGATAGTCAAAGCTTTCAAGAAAGTCTGACGGGTGGTCCGCTACAATGCCGTCGAGGACCCGCTCTGTTATCCGGGCACTCACGTCCTGGTCAATAAAGCCGATATCGAAGATCAGGATCAGCTTGACCAATTCGAGCAGCTCATGTTCGACTCTCGTGCCACGGAATCCCTCCCGAACGGCAACTTGGATTTCGCGCATTATGGCGCGCTACACTACCATTTTTTCCAGGATGTATACGGCTGGGCCGGGAATATTCGTACCATCCGCACAGGCAAGGGTGACAACTGGTTCGGTTTTCCCGAATACATCGAGGCGGAGGCCAAACGACTGTTTGCTCAATTGGCAAGCCGCGGATATCTCGCAACGGCCGAAACAAAGGACGCCTTTGCCGAAGGTTCCGCATGGTTTTTGGGGGAAATCAACGCGATCCATCCATTCCGTGAGGGCAATGGACGTATCCAGCTGGTCTTCCTCACGATGCTGGCGCGCAATGCAGGATATGAGGTCGATGAAGGCGAACTACGCCCTGGGCCGTTTCTACAAGCGATGATCAAAAGCTTCCACCGCGAGCTGGCACCTCTTGTCAACGAAATCCGGCGAATGATTTAGGCTTACTGCCCGACAAAAGGACCGCAGCGGGCGTTGGCGACGTGTCGCGATGGGTGGGTTGAAGGCGGCGGTTCGTGAATTGCCCGCCTGAGTTCGGAACGCGGCTATTCGATCGCGACTAACTCCTCGCGACAAACAAGCAATCTCGCACGCCCTTCGAAAAACCATGGTGAAGCATCGGGGTCGCACCGGGATTCATGCCCGTTTTGTTGACGATCCACCGAATGATGTGTGGATCACCCCCCTCGACGTCCTTTACAGTCAAGCGTTTCGGCCTCCCGGAGCCGATCGTGAGGGAAATCGATGGATCGTCCTACTGCCGCAGATGACGCGACTCAATCCAGGAAGCGGGCTGCAAAATCCGATCAGCCGGATGGGTTTGCCCGGGAAGTTTCAGCCATCAAAGTTGGCGACTGCCTGCTGGGTTACAAGGCCGTGCAGCGCCGCGCGCGGGGCGGCCGCTGGAACCACTTCCGCGGCCGGATGCGCGAGATCGAGAAATTGATAAGGCATCGCCATGGCGACATCGTGCCCGAGGCGGATGACGCATTGATCTATGTCGAGGTGATCGCCAGCCTCGCCCTCGTGGAATTCAAGGAAGCGTTTGTCGACGTGGTTCTCGGCTGGGCGGCACGCTGGCTGCCTTGGGCTGGGAAAGCCGACATTGAGGACGTGATCTACGAGAGAACGAAGGTGCGGTTTTCCTCGCTGTCGGCCGACGCGCTCGGCCACGCTCTGCATTTGAGCTACTCGGAGCGCTGCGCCCTCGATATCCGCACGATCGGGGCCTTCGATGTGCCGAAAGGGAAAAGAGCAAAACTTCAAAAACAAAGGCGGCGGCAGCGGGACCGAAGCCGGAAAGAGCAGCAACGCCGTGCCGCAGGCGCGCTTCCCAGAGCCGATTATCTCGCCAATTCTTTCAGCCAAGCGCGCCCCTGGGAGGCTTTCGGCATCAGCCGCCGGACATGGGAGCGTCGCGGCAAACCGATGCCGGAGGCCGAGATGCTATCGGATTGCGTCTCGATCTCGCTTGCCGCCTAAAGCGCGTCGCGATCTTTCAGATTCGCTCCTCGCGCTTTAGGTCTTTGTTTTTACGCATGTCGTTGCGGCAAAAGCGCTTCGCGCTTTGCCTGGGAAAACCGCTGCACACTTTTGCGCGACATGCTTTAGCTTCTTGCGATTTTCAGCCTGGCGCTCCGAACCAGGTGTTCATCGCCTCGCGCAGACCATCCTGCGTCCCCTCACCGACCCACGCGACATAGCNCCTAAAGCGCGTCGCGATCTTTCAGATTCGCTCCTCGCGCTTTAGGTCTTTGTTTTTACGCATGTCGTTGCGGCAAAAGCGCTTCGCGCTTTGCCTGGGAAAACCGCTGCACACTTTTGCGCGACATGCTTTAGCTTCTTGCGATTTTCAGCCTGGCGCTCCGAACCAGGTGTTCATCGCCTCGCGCAGACCATCCTGCGTCCCCTCACCGACCCACGCGACATAGCCATCGGGTCGGATCAAAATTGCAGTCGGTGCAGAGACCGCACCCAGCCCAGGCAGCTCCCACGCACCATCACAGCCGGCGTCAACCAGCTGGACGCGGTCTGACCACGGCGTGATGTCGAGACTGCCGGGCGTGCCGAGATTCACGAGCATCGGCCGCGCATTTTGGAGCAGCGTATAGACGCGCAAGGGGCCATCGAGCGTGGTGAGGTCGAGGTCGGGCATGCGGCGGCCGAGCAGCGGATGCCCGTCGCCAAGGTCGTAGTGGATGGCCAGGCCGGACATTTCGGCGGCGATCCTTTTGCGCGGCTCCTGCATGGCGAGCAGCTCCAAGACCACGTCCCGCAGGGCTTCGGTTCGGTCATCGGTCCGTTGCAAGGCGACCTGTGCCATCGTCGTCCGCAACACGCGGGCGGCCACTGGATGGCGCTCGGCGTGGTAGGTGTCGAGCAAGCTTTCCGGCGATATGCACTTCACCACCTGGGCCAGCTTCCAGCCCAGATTCACGGCATCCTGCACACCGGTATTGAGGCCCTGCCCGCCCACCGGAGAATGCACATGCGCGGCATCGCCAGCCAGGAGAACGCGGCCCTTGCGGTAGGCCGACGCCTGCCGCGACATGTCGGTGAACCTGGAAATCCAGGTCAGACCATGGATTCCGTAATCCGTTCCGCATGCGGCGATCAGGCCTTCTTTGAGATCGCCGAGCGTCGGTTCGCTCGTGGCGCTGGCATTCTTTTCCGTCACCATGACATTGATCGGACCTTCGCTGGCAAAGACGACCTTGCCGTCGCGAATTTCATATTCCTCCCGGCCGAAGGCATGCATGCCGAGCGCGGTGCGATGGACGCCAAGTGGCGGCTCCTCCTCCATCTCGGCCTCGGCGAGAATGTTGCTCGTCGTCGCATCCCATCCTGGAAATTCAATGCCGGCCATCTTGCGAACCAGACTGCGGCCGCCATCGCAGCCGACGAGATAACCTGCCCTCAACGAAGCCCCATCGGAGAGTTCGATGGTGACGCCGGTGTCGTCCTGCTGAAAGGACGTCAGTTCGCGGCCGCGATAGATCGGCACCGGCAACTCGCCGACCCATCCGGCCAGAATGCGCTCAATATGCTTCTGCCGCAGCGCCAGACCATAATTATGCCGGGTCGGAAAATCGCTGATATCCAGCCGCGTGACCGCAAATCCGGTGACCTGGGCGATCTGGCCCTCCGCCAGAAACCGCTCGACGATGCCGCGCTGGTCGAGAACCTCGAGCGTGCGCGCGCTCAGACCGCCGGCGCGCGAACCGACGATCTCCTGGTTCCGCCGGCGTTCGATGATCGCGACATCGACGCCCGCCAAGGCCAATTCGCCCGCCAGCATCAGGCCGGTCGGCCCCCCTCCGGCAATAACGACTGCATGCTCCATCGTCCGCTAACTCCTCTGTTCCGACTTCCGAGGGCGATATAGAGGCTCAATTGCTTCCGGGAAGCCAAATTGATGGGCTGGCCTGCTGTCGATCTTGCCTGCCGCAGGTTGTTCCCTATCAGGCTGGCTCGTGAGCCCGCTCACAAAGCCATGCGCAGAGCTGCCTGGGCGCGAGGCGGGAGTCGCCGGTGCGCATTAACGCGAAATGCCAGGCCGGCCCGGTCAGCACATATGGGAAGGGTGCGATCAGCACTCCCTTGTCCAAAAGCGGTCGAAACATGGACGGCGACAACAGCGCCACGCCGACGCCTGCCACCGCCGCACTGGCGTCCAATTCGTGCGTGGGATAATCGACCATCGCAAACCGCAGAGCCGGCGGCGTCTCGCATTGAGCGCCCTGGAACCAGGCATGCCAATCCGGATGCGGCAAAAGCTCGAAATCCGTCAGCTCATCCGGCCCGTGCAGGGTTCTCGTTCCAAGCAGTGAGGGCGCCAGCATCGGAGTTGCCTCAACCGGAGCGAGCCGATATTCGTCAAGCCCTTCCCATCCGCCACGCCCCGTCCGTATGGCGACGTCAAATGCGCTGGGATCGCGAATATCGGCGGAGACGTCGACCTCGATCGGTGATGTTCCCACTGAGTGATAGCGGGACAGCCGCGGTGCGAGCCAGCGCGAGGCGAATGTCGGAGGCGCCGTCAGCCGGAGCGGTGGCATGGCCGCCTGGAACGCATCAAGCGCGCCGGCGATGCCATCCAATGCAGCCCGAATTCGACCCGCCAGAACAGCGGCAGCAGCCGTCGGGACAACGCGGCGCCCGGCACGCTGGAACAGCGGCTGACCAAGTTCGGTCTCCAACGACCGGATACGCAGGCTGACTGCCGCTGGGGTGAGACATAAACGCTCGGCCGCACGGGCAAAGCTGCCGGCAGAAACGCACGCTTCCAGAATTCGCAAGGACTCCAACGGCGGCCGCATGATCTCTTCGCTTTTGATGAGTTTTTCTTGTGATGCTCACAAGCAAAGCGCGTTTTGGGGACAGAGCGCTTGTAGCTAGGGTTGAAGTCAACAATAGGCGATCTGACATGACCCTGCAATCTCGGCCCTTATTCAGACTTTTCATGACACTTCATCCGGCCCTGGAGCTCGGCCAGACGCCGGCCGGAGGCCGCCGCATATTTTCCGTTTCCGGTGGATATTTTGAGGGCGAGCGCCTGAAAGGCGAAGTGTCGCCGCTGATCGGCTCCGATCTGCTGCTTGCGCGTGCAGACGGCACGTTTCAGCAGGATGCCAGGCTCCTGCTCGTCGCCGATGACGGCGATCTGATCTTGATGACCTATCGCGGCATCAGGCGCTCCACCCCGGCCGTTGACGAGCGTCTGGCGCTCGGCGAAACGGTCGACACCTCCGAATATTATCTGCGGACAACGCCCTATTTCGAGACGGCCGCGCCACGGCACGCGTGGCTCAACCAAATCGTCGCGGTTGCGCAGGGCGGACGGTGTCCGGGCGGCGTTGAGTATGACGTATTTGAAATTCTCTAAAGCGCGTCGCGATCTTTCAGATTCGCTCCTCGCGCTTTAGGTCTTTGTTTTTACGCATGTCGTTGCGGCAAAAGCGCTTCGCGCTTTGCCTGGGAAAACCGCTGCACACTTTTGCGCGACATGCTTTGGATGTGCCATCGGCGTTGGGCAACATAATGCCGCAACGGCTTCGCTCAGCAGAGGCTGATTCCGTGTCGCAGGTTGTTCTCCCTATAAATAAAGATCCCTACTGGTTGGAACGACTTGCGACAGGAATTTCTGCCTTGCTTTCCAAAGCGATGTTGCTTGCCGCTTGCGGCTTTCTTGCCGTGGAACCCGGGCGCTTCAACACGACCTGACCGGGTGGGAAGCCGATGTGGCAAGTGCTTTCCCGGGTCACCGTTTCTTCTCGAAGGGTGATCAATAAATAGTTGGTGTGATGTGCTTTACTGCGGAGCCGTGGCTTTTTGCGGAATCGTCTCAGCCGCTGGTCGCTCAGACGGATCGGCGGGATGGCCATAGATTGTGTAGGCGGCGCCGGCCAGAACGCCCAGGACGAGAAGAGCGAGTAGGTACAACATCATTCCGCGGATCGCCGTTTTCGGTGTCTTGTCCATGGGATCTCCAGGATTGCTCAGCAGTCTTTCACGGAACGAACAGGTCCGAATCCGGTTTACCCAAAATCCCTGTTACTAGCGGAGGCCACCATGTGGGCAATCCTGATCGGTGCCGCTCTCATAATCGGCGGCTTTGTTTTTCTGTTTTCGTCGGCGCTTGGTCGAAGACCGAGCGATCCGCATCACATGCCGCAAGGCGGCAGCACGCTGGAACCACGGCGCCAAGGCCTCAGGTTCCTCGGGATATCCCAGAACTGGCCAGCTCTGGCCGTTATCGCCGTCGGCGCACTTCTCCTGGCTTTTGGGGGATATTCATGAACATCCGACCGACTTGATCGCTCCAAAGGAACCTCGCGGAGCTGGTTCCACCTCAGCTCCTTCGACGGCAAAAACCCGGCTTTCACCGGGCTTTTGTTGAGGTAATTACCAAGTCTGGCGGCCATACCAATCATCGACATCGTTTCTGATACGGTCCTTTTCGATGCCGTAGCGCTCCTGGATCTTGCCTTCCAGCTGATCCCGCTTGCCGGCGATCTGGTCGAGATCGTCGTCAGTGAGTTTGCCCCACTGCTCCTTGATTTTGCCCTTCGCCTGCTTCCAATTTCCTTCGACACGATTCCAATCCATGATCTATTTCTCCTATATGTTGGTGAGAAGAAAACGGACCGCAGTGGAAGTTGGTTCCTGTGACGAAGCTGATTTTTGAACCGTCGCGTGATTCTGCGTTTGGCTGTGATTGCCTTCCAGACCATACGTGCATGTGCGCGACAGCAGCGACGCCTTTGACTGCTGATCTCAGCTAGCGGCAGTCATATTGAAGATTAGAAATGGTGAGAGCGTCGGGGTTCGAACCCGAGACCTACTGATTAAAAGTCAGTTGCTCTACCAGCTGAGCTACGCTCTCCCGCTCCGCGGGTGTGAAGCACCCCGGCTGGAAGTGGGCGGAACATAGGCAGGCGACCCATTGCGGTCAACCGAAAAATTCGGCTTTTTCCGGCAGTCGGCACATTTCTTGCGCGAGCAATGCACATCTTGCGGGGCCAAGGGCCAAGGTAAATATCTTGCGGGGGCAAGGCACATATCCAGGCTGCAGCCTCAAAGGCGCGCGGCGGCGGATGCGAGCATCATCTCCAAAATCCTTGGCAAGGTTCTGCGACCCATGACAAAACCGCAAGATCGGTCGAGCGCGTCATGTCGGCATGCGCTTATCTCATGCTGCCACGGAGGACGGAACGATGAAGGCGGCGCTTCAAAACTACCATGACCGGATGCAGCGGGTGCTTGACTACATAGATCGGCATCTGGACGACGATCTGGACCTGGAAACGGTGAGCGGTGTTGCGGCGTTCTCGAAGTTTCATTTCCACCGGCAGTTCACGGCGACCTTCGGTCTATCCGTGTATCGTTATATCCAGCTTGCCCGGATGAAGCGCGCTTCGCACCGGCTGGCCTACAGGGATGCCCAAAGTGTCACCGATATAGCGATGGATGCCGGTTACGATGCACCTGATGCCTTCGCCCGCGCCTTTCGGCAACGGTTCGGGCAATCGCCTTCGTCGTTCCGGAAATCTCCCGACTGGGAGCCGTGGCTTGCGGCCTTCGGGCCCCTCGACAACGCAAGGAGCAAGCGCATGCAGAAGACTTTTACCACTGACGACGTGACGATTCGCAATGTGCCTCCGACACCGGTGGCGATTATCGAGCATCGGGGCGACCCGGCGACGCTCGGCGCCACCATCCAGCGGTTCATCGCCTGGCGCCAGGCCGCCGGCCTGCACCCCAAGACAAATCCGACCTTCAATGTCTGGCGGTCCGAGCGGCGCCCTGCCTCGCCTGCCGATTACAGCGTGGACCTCTGTGTCGGGACCGACCAACCGATCGAGCCGAACGGCGCGCAGGTCAAGGCCGGCGAAATCCCCGGCGGACGTTGCGCGGTGCTGCGCATCGTCGGCAACACCGACAATCTGGAGCCCGCCGCGCTCTATCTTTATCGCGACTGGCTTCCGGTGAGCGGCGAGGAAGCACGCGACTTCCCGATCTATTGCCAGCGGCTGAGCTTCTTTCCGGAGGTGGCGGAGCATGAGGCGGTCGCGGAACTGTTTTTGCCGCTGAAATAGCATTCTATGGCCGCGGCCTGTCGCTCCCGATCGCTGGGAAATCTACGGGCCATTATCCGCCCATTCTCCGTCTCTACCGGTTCGAGGCTAAGCAAAGCGCAAAAAGGTGATTGGCAATCCCGGCCTCGCAAAGCTAGGAACATCATGCAGATTGCAGCCGGAGAGAATGTGTGTCGATTGCCGATATTTCCCTGTGGAGCGCGCTGATTGCCGGGGCGCTTTCCTTTCTTTCGCCCTGCGTGCTTCCCCTCGTCCCACCCTATCTCTGCTATATGGCCGGCATTTCGGTCGAGCAGTTCCGTGGCGGCGGTGCGGTTGCCGTCGCGCCCGATGTCCGGCGCGGCGTGTTGTTCTCCGCCCTGCTGTTCACGCTCGGCTTTGCCACGGTCTTCGTGGCGCTCGGCGCCGGCGCCTCCGGCATCGGCATGGCGCTTCGCCAGCATCTCGACCTGTTATCGAAGCTCGGCGGGCTGATTATCATCGTCATGGGGCTGAATTTCCTCGGCCTCTTCCGCATCGGGGTCCTTGCCCGCGAGGCGCGTTTCCAAGGCGGCGGCAAGCCGGCGACGCTGACGGGGGCCTATGTCATGGGCCTTGCCTTCGCCTTCGGCTGGACGCCTTGCATCGGCCCTGTGCTCGGCGCGATCCTCGGTGTCGCCGCCTCGCGCGAGACGGTCGGCTCCGGCGCCGGGCTGCTTGCCGTCTATTCCCTCGGCCTGGCAATCCCCTTCTGGATCGCCGCCGGATTTTCCGGCGCCTTCATGCGCTTCCTGTCGCGCTTCCGCCGGCATCTCGGCACGGTGGAAA
This sequence comes from Rhizobium sp. NZLR8, assembly GCF_019685025.1. Classification (NCBI taxonomy): domain Bacteria; kingdom Pseudomonadati; phylum Pseudomonadota; class Alphaproteobacteria; order Hyphomicrobiales; family Rhizobiaceae; genus Rhizobium; species Rhizobium sp. NZLR8. The sequence continues at coordinate 23,704 of NZ_JABDVY010000022.1, forward strand.
AGGTGATGGGTGTCTTCCTGGTGCTGACCGGCCTTGCCTTCCTGTTCGGATGGGTCAGCGACGTGGCCATCTGGTTTCAGCAGACCTTCCCGATTCTGATGCAGATCGGCTAGGCGTCCAGTTGCCGATTTTCTCGGCTATGGCAGCAGGTGCGTGGGCTCCTCAGAAATAGCGCGGCGCCCACAATTCGGTGCAAATTGCTCTCTTAAAAAAGTCAGAGGTCAGCGGGGGCGTTTAATTGCGTCGTTTGTACGGACGTGCATATTCGTTCTCGCATTTGCCGACTTCCTGCTCCGGAATGTCCAAATTCGTCTCGTAATCCCGGCCAATGTCCATATCTGTCTCTCAAGCCAGATCCAATCACCAGTCTTCTGGCGTCCGCGATCTTCGATCTAGCGTTGGCTAGATTGAGTCGACGAAGTCCCTGAGCTGCCATCGGCTCCGCCTAAGGAGCCGATGAGGAAAGGGACACGAGCTTCAACGACTTCTAGTCGAAAGGCGGTCGTACCAGCAGAGGCTACGCGAGTGCGTAGCAGCCTGCTTTCCCCCCAAATTCTGCAAACTACCGACGCGATCGCTCTCACCGTTTCCTCGACGAAGCGCTCAAACTGGCGCAGGGAACCGATGTTCGCAGGCAGGACGTAAGGAGCCTCGACCCGCCTGCCTGCCTGCGTCACCGACATTTGGGCCGCATCGAGCAACCGATGCAGGTAGACGCCGTCTGCAAAGGTTGGCGCCGAGTTGCTACCGGACAGAATGTCTCGTGCCACCGCCGCGTGCTGATTTCCCAACTCCGTCACGCTGGACGGCTGATCTGGAAGTCCCAGAATGCGATCGTAATCCGGGTGTCAATCGGCGTCCAAAATTCACCCCTTATCGGCATCCAATTTTTGCACGCCGAAACACAAATTGGCTCTTATCCTGAGCACAACGTTCGCGATTGAAGCGACACCCGCTGCTGCAACACCGAACGCGATGACGGGCGTAGCCGGGTAGACCACGAAATAGGCGCTAGGAAACTGACCCATGCCGGAGTAGTTGAAATATCCTGAAACTGCGATGACAGCGCAGAATGTGAGCCAGCCGCAGAAGAGGTATCTGACAAACACCGACCGGTCCATTGTCGCGGCGATCATGCCAAGGATGACCGTTCCTACGATCGCGGCAACGAGCATATCGAGCCAAGGCTCCGGGTAGACAATGACGGCGGGTATCTTATGGCAGGTCGATGGGTCGAATTGCATGAACTTCGAATAAGGAGCGCATTGGGTTCCAGCAGGCGTGTAATTTGCACGTCCGTAAGCGTAAGACACTAACATTGCGACCGCCGCCAAGCCTGTCGATTGCAACAGTATCAGCCGTTCTCCGATCTTGGAGAGATACTGCCCAGCTTTATCCATAAATGTTGCCGCAAGTTGTTTCACGACAAGCCGATTTCCGCCGGCGTTTGCGCCGTGCCCCGCCAGCGCACACCATTCTCGTAGGCACCGTTTACGAGCAGGTTGTGGTGAGCGTGGCCGTATCCTTGAATATTGGACGTGACGAAACGCATCGGATGGGACGGCCATCGAGCCCGAAGCAGCCTAATTCACCTCACGACCCCGATCCGCCGTCAGCACAACACTGGCGGCGGATTTGCTTTGCGCGGCGCCGATCAGTGAGCTGCGCCTGTGCTTACCTCGAGGATATCCAGTGCTTCGTCGCACACCCTGAACTCGATGCGCGCTTCTGTTTGGGCGCCATCCAACGTGTCCATGCGCATCACGTACTTTTGGAAAGCGGTGGTATCCGAGGCTTTGATGCTGGCAAGAGGATCAAGGGTCGCAAGCGCCACATCATCGTCGATACACTCGGGCTGATGGTCGGCCTCATGGTGCACAGTGCCGATATTCAGGATCGCGACGGCGCTCCCGATCTCCTGAAATCCATCAGGAACCGATGGCCATGGCTGCTTCATGTCTTCGCCGATGGCGGCCATGCGGGCGACAAGCTGAAAAAGCGGCTGAGAAAATCGGGAAATGGACACTCGAAATCATCAAACGTTCCGACAAGGCCAAGGGTTTTGAAATCCTGCCGCGCCGCTGGGTCGTCGAGCGGACCTTCGCATGGCTTGGTCGATGCCGCAGGTTGGCCAAGGACTTCGAAAAAACCGTCGCATCAGCAGAAGCGTGGATCACAATCGCCCACATCCGCATGCTCACAAGACGCCTCGCAAGATATCGATATCGTTGACCCCTTTTGGAATCCGACTCTTAGTGGCTCCGGAGTGAAAGCACCGACCACGCTTTCTTCCGCCTGTCCTCGCTGCGACGCCAAAAGTCTGGGAACCAGATCTGCAACGTTCAGCTACAGAAAGGCGCTGGACTTTCCCATGCACATTGCAAGCTGGCGCACCGCCGAAGAATATCTAGAGGTCTCAAACAGTGCGCAACCGTGAACAATTTCACTACGGGTGATGCGGCAGGTCAAAGGTTCTTCTCGAAACAACCTCCGTGATCCTCACCATCGGGAAACTTGTTCACCAGGTCGAGCCTCAATCGGTTCTGGGCATTCTGACACGCCTTCGCGGTGTTGAACTCCTGAACAATCGTGACGGTCGGCGTAGGCGACGTGCCTACGTAGAAAACAAAAATGAGTATGTGCGGCATTGGCGTTCTCCCCGATCTTTCCTAATCTCGCAAAACCAGCTTCAACGGTCTGCGATTTTCGTGACGTACAGCGCAGCCACAACCGGCAGGCCGCAATAATCGAAATAGGAAGCCACGCGTCGTCCCCACATATCCTGCCCGCCTGTCGCGCACAGCAGTATGTCACGCGGGCATGGCTGCGGTGCGACGTCTTGCCATCGATGGCGATGACCTCGGGATCGCTGTCCCTGAGCGCCTCCACCCACGCGGTGAAACAGGCTTTGAACACGTCCGCGTCGAGCGCATTGATCACGTCATTGAGGGTGTCATGGGACGGAAGACCGCGCTCAAAGTGACGAACCCACATTAAAGAGAATCCACCAAGTTGTTGATTCGCAACGGTTCACCCACCTCTATAGAGAAGCCGCATCTCTCACACGACGCTGATACCCATACCGGGCTGCTCGGAAAGGAGCCGCGCCATGTTGCCCTGGATCTCCTTCAATTCCCTATCGCCTCCGAAATCATAGAACGTATAAGCCTGCAAATGGTCCGTGCCCAGGTTACCGATGAGATGAAGCGATATCCCCCGCATCTGATCGCAGACGTCGCCGCCCTGCCTGCACTCGACGAACGCGCGGGGACATTGGTCTGCATGGGTAAAGGCCGCTTCATCGCATGCATGGCACGAGATCCGATCCGAAATGGCTTTCCAGTTCCTCGCGGCGCCAGACGGTGGTTGTTCCATTGTAGCTAAGAGTGACGGGCGCGATCCCCGCGTCCGTCAAAGATCGGAACATTTCAGGCATCATCCGCTTTCGCTTCTCAGGTAGATACCGCGCGGTCCAGAGATTGCTCGGCTCGAACTTTTCTTGGAATGCAGCGATAGATTGAGGCGTGAATGGCGGCAGCAGAAGGCCAGCCTTTGCAACTGCTGAGAAGCCCCGTCTCTTGGAGCCGCGTTCGATAGGTGGCCTCCAGCTTCGAAAGCGGTACGCGGAGGATTTCCGGACTTTCCGTGACTTCGGAGAGAACCGAACGCACCTCGTCCAAGTTCTCGACATACACCGTCTCGAGTATCGAGGTGCAGGGCGAGGCTTCACGGCACCGGCTCCCCTCAGCACTTGGGCATCAGCTCGTTCCGGCCGACGCCGCCTTGCTCCTAAAGCCCTTCGCGACGAACTTCCAGGAACTGTCGTCCGCACCCGTGATGGCGATCTCTGCTGCGGCTTCGCGTCATCGTCTGCTCCCAAATCCTTCCATGCGACGACCCTTGGCCGACAGTTGCGGCTTGTGACGAGCCGCGCCTGATATCCGTTCGCGACATCACTGATTTGCACCGCAGCATCGCGAAAGCTGGAGATGATCGCGCTCAAGGGGATTGGCAGCCGCACGATCTGTATCACGATGCCGACCTCTTACCGCCTGCGGGCGCGGCATACTTTGGTCTCTGCGATACCAAGGTTCGGTAACGGCCCGGTCGGCTCCGCCACAAGCTTTCTCATTCAACGCCACTTAACCTGACTAAGGAACCGTACAATGGACTTGCTTGCTCTTGCAAAGGACATCTCCGATCGCGTGGAGGCGGAAGCGTTCACCGCTAAGGTGCCGGTAACCGTCACCGTCATCGACGTTCACGGGAATCCGGTACTGCAGCATAGGATAAATGGCGCACTTGCCTTCTCGATGTTGATCTCCCACCGCAAGGCTTACACCGCCGCACTCACACAGCAACGAACATCCGACCTGTTTGATCTCGTACAGCCTGGAAAAGAGCTATTCCATTTGATGTCGCAAGACAGCTTCTGCGCCATGGGAGGAGGCGCGCCCCTTGTCTACGAGGGCGTGGTCGTCGGTGGCGTCGGAATAAGCGGCGGGACCGTCGCCCAGGACATTGGTATCCTCGAGGCGGCGCTTCGGCCACGAAAGAGCGACGTCTCTGCGCGCCCAGCAGGGTGAAGCCGATTCAGATGCTCGGCCAGCCCATTCCACAGCGCGTCCAAACCCGTGCGCTGGCTATCAACAGGCGCAACGGAAGAGGCCTCGCATTTCTCGAAACGAAAGCCGCCATCTTCTCGGGAACCTGAAATTGGCTGTTCGGCTTGATCCTCCACGAGTACAAAAAGAGGCCGCAGATGCACGATCTACCGGCCTCTTTTTCGCTTGCCGTTGATCGGTCTAGGCGACGACGGCGGCGCCAGCTTTCAAACTGGTGAGAAGCTTGATGAGCGCCTGCGCTCCCGCGGTGGAAGATGCCGGGTTCTGCCCGGTGATCAATCTGCCGTCGGTGATAGCGAAGCTCTCCCAGTTCGCCTTCTTCTCATAGAGACCGCCGAGACGTTTGAGCTCGTCCTCAACGAGGAAAGGAACGACCTTCGTCAGTTGCACTTCCTCCTCCTCGCCATTGGTAAAACCCGTCACCCGCTTTCCCTTGACGATCGGAGCGCCTTTATGGGTGACGCGGTGAAGCACGGCCGGCGCGTGGCAGACTGCCGCCACCGGCTTGCCGGAGTTGTAAAAGGACTCGATCAGCTTGATGGACTCCGGATTGTCCACGAGATCCCACATGGGACCATGGCCACCGGGATAAAAGACGGCGTCGAAATCTTCGGAACGGGCTTCGCTTAGTTTCTTGGTGCTCGCAAAAACCTTCTGCGCGGCCTCGTCGGCCTTGAACCGCGTCATGGCGGGCGTCTGATTTTCCGGCAGATCGCTCTTCGGGTCGATCGGAGGTTGACCGCCTTTGGGGGACACGAGTGTCAAGTCGACGCCTGCATCGCGGAAGACGTAATACGGTGCGGCGCCCTCCTCCAGCCAAAAACCAGTCTTGCGCCCCGTGCTTCCGAGGGTGTCGTGCGAGGTGAATACCATAAGGATCTTCATGCCTAAGCTCCTTCCACTTTTCTGAATTTGCAGCCGATCGGCTGCACGACTGGGAGCATGTCTTGGATCAGCCGGATTTGCATGTGCACGTTAGTATCGCCGATACCTTGGTATTGGTGGACCTACCAGACCGAGAGGTGTGTGCCTATGAGAGCTCGCCCGTCAGGAACTGCGCGCTGCCCATGCCGAACGACCAGTCCTCGTCCGAGTTGATATGCAGAGAGACCATCACGTCAGATGGCGCCACGTCGCAGCGAGCCTGGAGCGCACGCGTGAGGCTTGAATAGAAGGCCACCTTGGCATCTCGAGACCTCGGGCGGCTGGTTATTTCGAGCAGTAGGAACTTCTCGGTCCGGGTGATGTCGAGCCCAGTGTCAAGCGCGCGAATATTCGACGCCTCGTGCTCTTGAAGGATCTGGTATCTGTCTCTCCGCGGAACGCCGAAAGTCTCCACGACGACGTCGTGAATGGTATCAAGCAGCACGTCGACCTCCTGTGGCGAACGACCTTTCAGGATATGGATTTTGACGAGGGGCATTGGTGTCTCCAAAATTGCCGAAAACAGTGTCGCTGAGAACTGTCCTCCTGCTAGGTGGCCAAGGCTATTGCACGATGGCATTTCCGACGCCTCGACGGCACGGAGAAGCGATAGCGGTTCCTTGCCGCAGCACCAGGCACGCCGACTGGCTGGGATGAACCCACTTCGCTCACAGCATGCTCCGCATCCTGTTTGCCGAGCTGAGAGCTTCGGCTCCTTGCGTTCAGTTGGATCCGGCCGGCGGCGAAAAACGCACACGCCGCCGGTGATCACCGGCGGCGTGCATATTCTTCCTCTGGAATACCGTGAGGTCAGGCTTTGCCTTCAGCCTTCTTCTTCCGGTATTGGACGGTTGGAAGGCCGCCCCAGCCCCAGTTGTCCAAGTCGACTTCCTCGATCACCACGTAAGTCGACTCCAGCGGCTTGTTGAGGACGTCGAGCATGACCTGGCTGACGCCCGCGATGATTGCGGCTTTCTCCTCGGGAGTTACCGACGCGCGGTCTGGGGTCGTGCCTTCACGGGTTACTTGCACGGTGACTATGGGCATTTGCTATTCTCCTTGTTCGATGACTTCGTCGATCTGCTAGGCGGCCATTGCAGCGAGGTGCTTCTCAAGTTCGTCGACATCCGCATACCCAGCGCCGACCTTGCCGAGAGTTCCAGCCTTGTTCAAGAACAAGGTCGGGAAGCTTGAAACACCCATTGCTCGCACCGTCGCGAAGTCCGTTGCGGCTTCTTCGATCGTGCTACGCTTATTCCATTCTGCCAGGAATTCCTCCGAGCTGACGGGATGACCGAGTTCGGCGAGTGCGCGAGATCCGGTCTCAGCCAGTACGGCGCCGTCCGTGGTGTCGAGCGCGTCGACGTAGAAGGCATGCTGGAATGCCCGGAAGACGCTCAGAAGATCGGCTTCCGGCCTGAGGATGCGGGCGGTCACCACTGCGCGGCACACGGGTTCCGTGTCATAGACAAAGCCTTTTCTGGCGAGAAGGCCTTCCCGGTTGAACGGCACGCCGCTGGCTTCCTCGACCATGCCCCAGTGGTGCAGTCTGAACTGCTTGCCCGCGTCGTCGAGAACGTCGGTCGCGCCCGCGCGCAGTCCACCGAGAATGATCTTCAAGGATAGGTCCGGACGTCGCTCAAGCAGCAGTCCCATTTGCTTGCCGAATCCATAGCACCAAGAGCACATCGGATCGGCGGCTAGTACAAGTTCCATTGTCTTTCCTTTCACTCGCTTGTCGGGCGCGCGGCATATCCACGCCACGTGCCCGCTTCCTGGTCGAGGCCTACCAGCGGCCGGCGTTCTGGCCACCGTCGACGTGTAGGATCTCTCCAGTGACGAAGCTTGCGCTCTCGAGGTAGATCACGGCCTCGACGATGTCTTCTATCTCGCCCATGTGGCCGACCGGATGGAGAGCGGAGAGGAACTCGTGAGTCTCGGGAGCGTGCATCGGGGTCTTGATGATGCCAGGAGACACGGCGTTCACCCGGACGCCCGTCTTGGCGAACTCGATGGCCAGTTCCTTCGTGACGGCGTTCAGACCGCCCTTGGTGAGCGAAGCGAGAGCCGTGGGGACGCTCGACACCGGCTGGTTTACGAGGCTCGTGGTGATGCTGACGATGTGGCCGGAGCCCTGCTTGAGCATCTCCCTCGCCGCCCGCTGCGTGATGTGGAAGAAGCCCGAAACGTTCACGCCGAAGTTCAAGTCGTAGTCTTCCTGAGTGAAGTCGACGAAAGGCTTTGCAGTGAACACGCCCGCGTTGTTGACCAACGTGTCAATCCGGCCGAAGCGTTGAATCGCCTCGCGGACGACGCGCTCTGCGGTCTCGGAATTGGAGATGTCGCCCGCCACGGCATGTACGCCGTCATCAGAACCCTGTTTGATCGAACGCGATGTGGCGACCACGCGATAGTTCCGCTCGCGATAGGCGCGGACCAGACCTTCGCCGATGCCCTGCGATGCACCGGTGATGATGGCGACCTTCTGCTGATTGCTCATGATATTACATCCTTTCAATTGCAGCGGTCCTTGTGTGGGCCGCCCTACGCCCTCGGCGTCGGTGCTACTGATTTAGATGCTCTCGCTCATCGGGAGAATTGCTAGGCAGCGGCAGTCACTGAACCGTTTTTCGGCATAATCGTTAGCGCGCTCGTCGGCGGTCGTGGACCAGTTCGCTATCCCCACACCGCCTTAGTTAGCTCCTTAGTAAATGCGGTATCTCCCTTGCGCCCCGGCAGGCGGGTCGTGATCTCCTGAACAGTCCACTCGTTTCCATCCGGGTCATGAAAAATGAAATACGATGCGTAGCTTTTCCGCTCCGGATTCAGTCCAGCCGTGATGCCCACGCCGTTGGAATGATGAAAAATCCCGCCAACGTCATGGAATGGTTCGCTCGTTTCGACGCCTCGGGATGCGAGATCGGCACGTGCTACCGGTAGATCCGAAACAACCAGGTGCAATCCCCGCGATGAACCAGCCGGGGCCGTGGTTATGTTCTGCCCGAACATCACGGAGCATCCAGATCCAGGCGGAGTGAACTGCACGATACGGTAGTCGTCGCCTTGAAAATCAATATCGAAACGCCATCCGAGTGCTGCGTAAAAACGTTTGCTTCGCTCGACGTCGGAGACGGCGATCACCGCAAGCTCGAGCGTCATCGCAACACCCGAGATGGTCTGCGGCGCTTCCTTGCTGGATGGTCTCAGTTCGCTATCCATATCAGTGCTCCTTTGAAATGATCGCCGACGGATCCTTAAGGTGGCGACGTGGCCCAAGCTTATAAACTCGCACCACGCCCGCCATTACACTTAGGTATCGCCGGCCTGGGCGCGAGCAGGACGCCGTGGGTGGGATGTACGACACCATCGTACCGTAGCACCGTCGAGCGGACGAAATCATCATAAGCCTCCGTCGCGTTAGGCGCCCAAGGCTGCGGCGAAACCCATCGGTCATTCCAGAACAGGCGAGTCAAATGGCAAATACGACAACAGTAGCCGAACCTTCCGAGCGCCCGCTCAGCACCGCAGGAGAACTGCACGAACGAGGCAGGCACCTCGACCTTGCGATAGAGGCCCTTCGTACCAAGGTCAGAAACAGAGAAGCCACGGGCTGGTTTGCTTACAAGCACGAAAAAGCACGCGGGCCAGAGCGGCCCGCTTCCTAAGGCTGTTCGAGCATACACGACCGTGGCCGTGGCCAGCGAAAGCCCAATACCAAAGTGCACTTATGGGGACTGCGCGGACCGGTTAGCTTTACTCATCGCCCACCCCTCCTGGGCGATAAGCTCTCAAGAGCACTGCGCTCCAGCACTCCTCCCCTCTGCCGGAGCGCGCGGATCCGCCAAGGTCCGCCAAGGCCGTCTCCACCCGCCCGGAGACGGCCTTTTTTTGAAGTCACACTTCCTTGGCAGGCGTCGCGCACGTTCGCGGGGATCTGGCGATCAATATCTATCCGACCATGCCACCAGCGATGAAGGAACTATCATGAAGAGCAAACGTCCGGACGGAATCAAACGTTACGACCACCCGGCCGGCGGCTGGGACGCGCTTAAGGCCGTCGCGAAGACGCTTGCTCACCAACAGATTGTCGCGCAAGGCAGCAAAACTCTACTAAAGGCCAACCAGCCGGAGGGATTCGACTGCCCAGGCTGTGCATGGCCCGACCCCAAGCACACGTCGTCGTTCGAATTCTGCGAGAATGGCGCCAAGGCGATTACGTGGGAATCCACCGCGAAGCGGACCGACGCGGAGTTCTTCAAGCAGCATAGCGTGCCCGAGCTCTGGACGTGGGCGGATCATGAGCTCGAAGACGCCGGCCGCCTGACTCTGCCGTTGCTGTACGACCCAGGCACCGAACACTTCGAACAGATCGCGTGGGACGCCGCATTCGCGCTGATCGCAGTCGAGTTGAACAAGCTCGACGATCCGGACCAGGCCGAGTTCTACACCTCCGGTCGTGCCTCGAACGAAGCAGCGTTCCTCTATCAGCTATTTGTTCGCGCCTATGGCACCAACAATTTTCCCGATTGGTCAAACATGTGTCACGAGGCTACCAGCGTGGGGCTTCCGAAATCCATCGGCGTTGGCAAGGGAACCGTCACGCTCGAAGACTTCGATCATGCGGACGCGATCTTCAGCTTTGGGCACAATCCAGGCACGAACCATCCGCGCATGATGTCGACATTGCATGAGGCGGCGCGCCGAGGCGTTCCAATCATCGTCTTCAACCCCCTGAAGGAGCGCGCGCTTGAGCGGTTCGCCGCACCTCAAGATCCGGTCGAGATGGTCACCATGTCCTCAACGCCGATCGCTTCGGCCTACCATCAAGTCCGTGTCGGCGGGGATCTGGCCGTTTTGAAAGGTATAATGAAGGCGGTGCTCGAACGAGACGTAGCAAGTCTCGCCGCGGGCGGCGCCGGCATACTTGATTGGCCGTTCATCGATCAACACACCTCAGGATTCGACATCCTACGTGCGGATATCGATGCTACCACTTGGCAAGAGATAGTCGCTGTCAGTGGCCTAACCCGGCAGGCCATCGAGAGCGCGGCCAACGTCTACGCGAATGCGAGGAACGTAATTGTCTGTTATGGCATGGGCATCACACAGCACGCCAAGGGCACGTACAACGTCCAGCAAATCGCGAACCTCCTGATGCTGCGAGGAAACATTGGTCGAGAGGGTGCGGGAATCGCGCCCATCCGAGGCCACTCCAATGTGCAAGGAGATCGGACGGTAGGAATAACCGAAATCCCCGACAAAGCGCTTCTCGATGGCATGGAACGCGCCTTTGGTTTTCGCCCGCCGAGCGACAAAGGTCACAACGCCATCGAGGCCGTGGAGGCCGCCATCGATGGCCGAGCGAAGGCGCTGATCTGTCTTGGCGGGAACCTCGCGGTCGCGATGTCCGATTCCGGGGCCACATTTTCGGGCATGCGGAGCCTTGATCTGGCCGTCCATATCGCAACGAAGCTCAGCCGATCCCATCTGCTGACGGCGAAAACCACTCTCGTTCTGCCATGTCTCGGACGGACGGACCGCGATATCCAGGCATCCGGCCGCCCAGCGGTCACTGTCGAGGATTCGATGTCCATGGTTCACGCTTCGCGAGGGTTTCTTCACCCACCTGGCGAACTTGTCCGATCCGAGCCGGCGATCATCGGAGGGATCGCAAGAGCTACGCTTGGTGACCGATATGGCATAGACTGGGAGGGTATGGTAGCGGACTACGATCGCATCCGCGACAAGATCGAGGAGGTGTTTCCCGACTTCCACGAATTCAATACTCGTGTGCGCAAACCGGGCGGCTTTAGACTTGACGTCGCTGCTTCATTTCGCCGGTGGAACACGCCTGAGCGAAAGGCGAAGTTCCTCCCGTCTCCCGGTCTCTCCGAGGATACGCCCGCCGAGAGCGAAGGCGCCTTGATGCTGACGACTATTCGAAGTCACGATCAATATAACACCACTATCTACGGATTGGACGATCGTTATCGCGGCGTATTCGGTCGGCGCGACGTGGTTTTTATGAATGCGGAAGATCTCGCGGGTCGAGGCCTTAAGGACGGCGATCGCATGGAGGTACGAGGGCTCATTGGCGAGGTCGATGACAAGCATCTCGTTAGCGGTTTCACGGCGGTAGCCTACGACATTCCGAAGGGTTCCATCGCGGGCTACTATCCAGAGATGAACGTCGTCATCTCGCTCCGACACTTCGATCGCCAGTCCGGTACGCCGTCCTACAAGGGAGTGCCAGTCAGGGTGAAACTCGCAGATTGACAAACACCGAGACGGCTAGAGGCGTAAGTTTGTCATGCAGGTCTGCCTCAAGACCCGCGAACCACGCTGATCGCGAGTAGGTGCCTGAGCCTCTCTTGCTCGGTCACTCCGTTCTGGTACCACCAAAGAAGGCCCCTCGCCGCATCCTCGGCTTCGGCGCTTTGTCTATCGTACTGTCGGTTCTCGCAATGCTCCTTGAGCAGACCACGCATCATGGACACGTGCTCCGAGCTTAGCACTGCCCCGCACATGCTGTAATGCAGCTTCATCATATCGGCGCCCTTGATGCTGTAGGTTATACAGGATTCGACGGATTGCAGCCGGCCCACACAGGTGAGCACGTAGAGAGCGATTTTTCCCCGCCTAAACGGGATTCACCGGACTGGGCAGGTACCCAGACGCGGATCGGAGCCGCTGGCCGCTGTATCGACACCAGGGCGCCAACCAGAGCTGCCATTGCAAATAATATTGCGACGCCTGGGAAGATACTGCCCGACGGCTTGCGGTTCCTGTGAGACATAGTGTTCTCCTGACACCCGCCGACAAACGGCCTGGCTAGGAGCCCAGTATGGCAACCAGCAGAGAGGGAAGCTGTTGCACATAGGTATTGCCAATACTTTCGTATTCCCAGGCTTCGTCAACGAGCGGGCAACAACGTGGCCGTGCAGTTTCGAAGCCGCGTCGAAGCATCAGTCAAAGATCTACGAAGCTCATTGCTTCGCGCCGAGCAACCTCTTCGCCTGCAAAAGTCGAGGGGTAGACAGTCCTTCGCGGAACCGCTCGTAGACGGGACGAAGGATTTCTTGTGCCGCTCGAAGATCACCGCGGCTGGCCAGATATTCCGCGTAGCTCATGCCCGCTGTAAGTTCCCAATACAAACCGCCTTGAGCGGATGCTCTTAGGCCAGCCTCCCGAAAGAGGTCTACGGCTAAGCTCTCATTCGCACCTTGTGCTGCGATGATCTCGCCTTTCTTTCGTAGAAGTTCGGGCATTATCCAGCGGTAGCTTTTTTCCACTGAAAATTTCTGTGCTCTGTCGATCTCCAAGAGCGCCTCGTCCAGACGTCCGGCCGCCTGCAACGCGGCTGCGAGTTCACACATGAAAAACGGATAGAACAGTAGATACGAGGATTCTTGCATGTCTCGAATGCCGGCTTGAAGAGCGTCGATCCCCTCCGCGGGCGAGCCTGAACGCGACGCCAGGCTGCCTCGGACGCATATGCCAACTGCGTAGAACGGTTTCAGACCATGCTGCAGTGCATGTGCAGTGAGTTCTTCGCCCCAGTGTCGTGCTCGCGCTTCGTTGTCCAGACTGAGTGACACGAAGGCGGACGCCCAGGCCAACGCGACGCAAAATACGAATGGTTGCTTGGTTGCACGGGCTTCATCGACTGAGTCTTCGGCTGCTTGAGAAGCCACCTCCAATCGACCCAACGAGATCAAGTTGACGGTGTCATGAGCCATTGAGGACGTCCGAATGTCCGCCCCGAGCCTGAGCATATCCGTACGACGATTGTTGGGCGGCGAATTCCTCGCCGCCCAATCAAGTCGGTCATGAGCTTCCACGTGGTGAGCCTGATAGGTCTGCGGGATGCCCGACAGCCAAGCTGCCGTGGCGCGTGACCTTGCATCGCCTCCGCCAGCGCCTCTCCCGTATTCCTGCGCGTAAACAAGCGCATCATCCAACTCCACCGATCGAGCGCTAAAAAGCCAGAGGGCGCAAGTAACGCGTTGCCGGTAGTCCTGGTCATCCAACGTTTCAGCGAGTGTTAGGGCGCGTGCGAGCACCGCTCTACCTTGCTCGCTCATACCCTGCGTATAAATCATCGCGAAGCCCAGGGCGCACTGTAGGACCAGTTCCGTACGTCCCCCCTCCTCTCCTTCGAGGCAGGAGAGCGCCTTTTTAGCCCATTCGCCTGACTCGGACACGAGCGAGGTCGCGGTCCAGAAATCGGAGGCAATTGCGGCGAGGACTGCTCCGAGCTTTCCATCGCCCTCTGGAGAAAGCGCCCAAGTCAAAGCGGCTCGGAGATTATCGATCTCTCGGCGATACGGCCCCAGACCATCGATTGCCAACTGCAGCGAGTCTTCACTCGAAAATGGCTGAAATAACGAACGGAAGAAGGCCGTGGTCCGCCTCATCGTCATTCGATAGTCGGTGCCCCCTCCAAGCTTTTCCCGCGAATAGACCCTCACCGTCTCCAGAAGACGCCACCGCGGGGCTGCCTCCGTTCCGTCGAAGGTCACCAACGATTTCGTGACGAGGTTCGAGAGCCCTAGTGCGGTCTCTTCCTCGTCCTCCCCGCTGGCGGCCATCGCTGCCTCCAAGGTAAACCCTCCGGGATATACGGAGAGACTATGCAGAAGGCGACGCTCTCCTTCGGGCAATAGTTCATAGCTCCAATCGAGCGCGGCCCGAAGCGTGCGGTGTCGAGGCAAGGCAGTACGGCGTCCGCCGGTCAGAAGAACGAAACGGTCATCCAATCGGCCGGCGATCTGTTGAAGCCCCAACGTGGCAGCACGGGCGGCGGCGAACTCTATGGCCAGGGGAATTCCATCCAGATGCCGGCAAATACCCGCGATAATCGAGACCCTGTCCCCGCTCGTCGTAAAGTCGGACTGCAACGCCCTCGTTCGGGCGACAAACAACTGAACCGCACTGTGCGTTAACGCATCACCAACCTTTTCGTTCGCGGGCACATCAAGCGGGGGAACACGATATGTAAACTCCCCCTCGATCCTGAGAAGTTCCCGACTCGTTGCGAGAACCGAAACGTTCGGGCAGGCGCGCAGCATCGCCTCGACCATCTCGGCAGCGGCATCGACAACATGTTCGCAGTTGTCGATTAGAAGCAACATTTTCCGGTTACCAATTGCCCGCGCAACGAGCTCGGCAGAGACGTCGTCGCCTTGAAGGCGCAGATCGAGAGCCTGTGCAAGTGTAGTGGGAACAAGATTTGGATCCGAGAGGGAAACCAGCTCCACAAAGAATGCATCCCCATCGATCGTCGGCTGCAGGCGGCGGGCGACTTCGGACGCGAGTACGGTTTTCCCGATCCCACCGGGTCCCGTCAGGGTTACAATTCGATAGGCCGACATGAGCGTCACGATATGAGAAATTGCAGCCTGACGGCCGATGAGCTCGGACGCCGCCGAGGGGATGTTAGTAACAAAATCCTCTCGTTCGCTCGACCGCACGAGCGTGGCGAGCGTCGGATCGGCAAACCGCTTTTCGGGTTCCGTCCACTCGCCGAGTAGTCGATATCCGCGACCGGACACGGTACGCAGCAAGTCTCGGTCCTTTCCAAGCGCACGCCTTATTGCAGAGATATGAACCTGGAGGGTGTTGTCCTCGACGACCATTCCAGGCCAGACGCGCTTCATCAGCTCGTCTTTCGTGACGATCCTACCCGAAGAAACTGCAAGTGTTTCGAGGATTTCGAACGCGCGACTGCCGAGCGGTACCGGAGCGCCCATCGCACGCAGCTCTCGCTTTTCGAGATCAAGCTCCCATCCGGAGTGCTCGAAGAGGCCTATCTCAATCTGTCCCAAAGCGACCCGAATCTATCTGGTTCAACCGCATCGATAAAATCACAGAGGGGCAGATTGCGCCAAGGGCACTTCAACAACTGGTAAGGGAATACTTCAGCTTTTTTCAGGATCTCTCACACCACTTAAGTCGCGAACGCATGCGTGCTGGTTTAAAAATCGCGGAGCACCTTCATTACGAGGCAGCGTGAAGCATTCATAACAATCTCCCAGCCGCAGCACGTCGCGTGCACGATCGATGAGGACGAATGGCATGTTCCCCACAAAAAAACCGACTGATCTCTCGACAATGGCGACAACACTCTGCAGCGATGCTTTGGTCGCCGTATTGGATAACGGCACCGAACTCGATCCCAATTTGCATCTACATATTTCGGGCATGGGCCGGCAACTACAACGGTTCACCTCAGCGCACGACTTGCTCAGCGGTGCCCAATCTGGATGCTTCAACTGCATCCTTGTTGACGCAAGCATGGCCGATCTGCCGGTTTCAGATCTAGCGCGATTGATTTGTTCTTACGCCGTGCACTGCCCAATCATCGTCGTCACCCCTAGCGGCAGTCCGGCCACGTCTGTTGCCACAACCAGATTCCGGGTGACCTTCCTCCCCAAGCAGGATGATCCCGCCGTAATTGCGGAGGAGGTAAACGCATCTATTCGTGCGTTCAACGAGGCGAACCGTTTGGAAGCCTATTTTCTCACGCTGACACCGCGAGAACGGCAAGTCATGAAGTTCGTGGTGGAAGGCTTGCTGAACAAGCAGGTGGCCTTCAAGTTGAACATTAGCGAGATCACCGTCAAAGCTCATCGTGGCCGGCTCATGAGAAAGATGAACGCCAGAACACTTCCTGACCTGTTGTATATGGCCGCAAGGCTCGGCCCTGCGTCAGGCTCCGTCGCGAACGAACTTTCGGCGTTCTGAGGCGCCGCAGCGCCTCCATGTTTAAGCACGAGCCGTAGCTGACCCGACACCATTGGACAGTAGCGCATTTCTGCCATCTGTCTGAAATGGACTCGCAAGGGCCTGTCGTGCGGCAGGCATTCTACAAGCGATCTTTGGAGACACAGCCATGAGCAACTCAAACAACGCGACCTGGACACGCCGCTCCTTTGGCGGAGTGGCACTCGGGCTGACGGCCGCAGGAATCCTCGCAGGGCGCGTCGAAGGTGCCGAGCAAAGCAAAAGGCCGGTACGGCACAAGGGTATGGGCCTGGTTGCCGACAAGCGTATCGACGCCGGAGACCTGAATGTCGGATACGCCGAGCTCGGTCCTGAAGACGGCTCGCCCGTTATGCTGTTCCACGGCTGGCCCTACGACATCAACGCCTTCGCCGAGGTGGCGCCTTTGCTCGCGGAGCGTGGTCATCGTGTGATCGTGCCGCATCTGCGCGGATACGGCAGCACCAGGTTCCTGTCCGATGACACTATGCGGAACGGCCAACAGTCGGCGCTTGCTGTCGACGCCATCAAGCTGATGGACGCCTTGAAGATTGAAAAGGCGACGGTCGCCGGGTTCGACTGGGGTGCGCGGACCGCCGACATCGTCGCAGCGCTCTGGCCAGAACGATGCAGGGGTCTAGTATCCGTCAGCGGCTATCTCATAGGGAACCAAGCTGCTGGAAAGGCGCCTCTGCCCCCAGCCGCGGAGGTTCAGTGGTGGTATCAGTTCTACTTCGCCACGGACCGCGGTCGCGACGGCTATGAAAAATATACGAACGACTTCGCCAAGCTGATCTGGCGTCTCGCCTCGCCGCAGTGGAAGTTCGACGACACGACCTTCGATCGGAGTGCAGAAGCATTTACCAATCCCGATCACGTCTCGATCGTCGTTCATAACTACCGCTGGCGGCTGGGCCTGACGGAAGGTGAAAAACGGTTCGACGAATTCGAGACCAGGCTTGCGGCCGGTCCCGAGATCCATGTGCCGACGATCACGATGGAGGGCGACGCCAACGGAGCGCCTCATCCGGATCCCAACGCCTACGCCACAAAGTTCAAGGCGAAATACGAACACCGTCTCGCCGCGGGCGGGATCGGCCACAATTTGCCGCAGGAGGCGCCCGAGGCGTTCGCCAAGGCGGTAAGAGATGTCGATTCCTGGGCGTGAGCAACCGGGGTCCCGACGCGCTCAATTATCGAAAAAATCGATGATCTCCATCCGAAAAATCACACTGGCGAGGCATCGCCTAGTCGTTGAGATGGGAAGCGCTTCCGCCGGGCAGGCGTCAGAACGCCGTGGCTCCGGGTGCGAGCTCCTTGAAAGGATTCAACTTTGGAAATCGGTATCGATAGTTTTGCGATGCTCCTGCCCGACCCTGACACGGGTCGCCTGCAGTCGGCCGTCGATCGCATGGAGAGCGTACTTTGCGAGGTGGAGCTGGCGGACCAGGTCGGTCTGGACGTCTTCGGAATGGGCGAACACCAAGGGAAAACGCGCTTGATTCCGCGCCCGCCGTGATACTTGCCGCAGCGGCGGCGCGCACCAAGTCGATAAGGCTGACGAGCGCCGTCGCCGTCCTTAGCGCCTCCGATCCCGTCCGGCTTTTCCAGGAGTTCGCAACGCTGGACCTGATATCCCGCGGACGAGCGGAGATCGTGGTCGGTCGTGGCTCTTCCGTGGAGGCATATCCCCTGTTCGGCTTCGACCTGAGGGACTACGATGCGCTGTTTGCGGAAAAGCTGGACCTACTGCTCAAGATCAGGGAGCAGCCCAACATTAAGTGGCAGGGCCGGTTTCGTCCTGCGATGAATGGCGAGGGTGTCTTCCCTCGTCCGCATCAGCCCAAATTGCCAATCTGGCTTGGCGTTGGCGGCACGCCCGAATCCTTCGTCCGCGCAGGCTCTCTCGGCCTCCCGCTGATGGTGGCCATCATCGGAGGGAGCTTCGAGCGCTTTCTGCCCCTTGTCGAGCTCTATCGTCGAGCATGGCTCGTCGCCGGGCATCCCGCTGAAAACCAGCGGATAGGCGTCCACGCTCTTGGCTTTGTCGGAGAGACCGACGAGGCCGCAAAGAAAGCGTTTTTCCCCGGCTGGTTCCAAATGTTCACGGACGCCGGAAGAGAGCGCGGCTGGCCGCCGCCGACGCAGGCTCAGTTCGAGCGTATGTGCGGGCCGGTTGGCGCATTCCTCGTCGGCAGCCCGCAGACGGTGGCTGCCAAGATATCCCATGTTAACAGAACGTTGGGAGGAATTGCTCGAATCACTTTTCAGATGAGCACCGCCGCGCTCGACGCGGAAGCGATGCGTCGTTCGATCGAGCTGCTGGGAACCGACGTCGCGCCTTTGGTGCGGGAACAGCTTCGCGACTAGCGGGTGCGCGTCGCGCGGAGCGCCGACGTTTGCCGGCGCCCCATCTCTTCAGCCGAAGATCAGTTTCTGATAGGCAGCCAGCATCTGCGGATCCTCGACGGACCCATGATGGTGAAGCTGTCGCCAACCGCCGTCCTTGCGTACAAACCACCGGGTCGTCCGGAAGGCGACATCAAGCGTCTCTGTCGCCGTCTGACATACTCCGCGTTCGCGGCCGACGAACAGATGCCACTCGTCGCCGCCCTGACTCGTGAAGTCGTGGAAGGTCACCTGGACCTTCGTTTTTCCCTTGAAGAGCTTTGAATACCCGTCGGCGATCTGGTCCCAACCGCGGCGGATGCCGCCGATCGGATTGTCCATGCTGGGATCCGAGCCGCCGAGCCAGACCTGTTCCAGCCCTTTGAGATCGCCAGCGTTGAAGGCTCGATAGAATCGTATCAAAGCATCCAAGGCGCTTCCATCGTCCTGCGCCGTCTCGCCGCCGTTAACTGTGAGATGCCGGTCCATTGATTTTCTCCGTACTTCCTCAAAGGTGGCTGACGCACTTGGAAAGCATGTAACTCTCCTCGTACTGGCCAACTTGGTTTACCCGTCTCTACGTCAGGGCAGCATGCGCAATCGATACCAACCCTTCTATTGTACGATGGTGTCGAGCATAAATTTGGAGATACGCGACGATCGCATCGGAGAAGATAGAAGCGCGTGATTTTCAAGTGGGACGGACCGAACGCCCTACGGTCCTCGCATTCCGCTCGCTTGGAAACAGCAGGATCATCGCAACATAGATCGCGGCGCCGACTACGAGCGCAATGCTGGCGACGGCAAGCGCGAGATCGAACCCGGCGTCTACGTTCACCACATGCCTCATGATCACTCCTACGGCAGGCGGCCCCATGATCTGTCCGATCGCGAACACCGCCGTCAGTAGTCCCATGTAACGCGCGTGGTGGCTCGATCTGATCCGCCTAACTTCGTTCATGGCGAAGAAGCTGATCGCAGTGAACGGCAGGCCTACGAGAACGCTGCTGAGTGCAAGACCGAAAGCGTCCTGCCAGATAACCGACAGCCCCACCCCGACCGCCTGCACGAGGTATGCGGCAATCAGATGGAGCCGCACGTCGGCGCTATGCTCCACGCGCGCCGCCAGCAGCGATCCGACGACTGCCGCGACCCCGAAAAACGGCCAGAAGACGGTGAGCAAGGGTGAACCAGGAATGCTGTTCTTCGCGATCACCGGAAGATAGGTCGCCGTGACGATGTAGCCGAAGCCGGCCAGCCCGTATGCGATCGCAAATAGAGGCATTTCCGATTTCGGCACCTTGCCGGAGGCGCGCGTCGGCGCCCCCACCGAATAGGCGTCGGATGGCTTCGCGCTCTCGCCGAAGGTCTTCCAGATGATCCCGCTGATCGTGACGGAGATCGCGGCGAATATCAGCCAGGCGGTGTGGCCGGACAGCCCGAGAATGGTCATCCCGCTGGCGGCCAGCCCGGACACGGCGATGCCTGCGCCGGGTCCCGTGAATATGGCGCTTCCGATCGAGCTGCCGGTTCCCGAAAGCTGGGCGAGACACCAACCGGAGGTGAAGACGAATCCGATCGCCGAAGCGACGCCCGCCAAGAACCGAAGAGCGACCCAGGCCTCGGCGTAGGGCGCAGACATCAGAGCCGTAAGCAGAACCGTGGCCACTAGTGTCAGGCGTATGACGAAGGTATGGTCCCACCTCTTGGGTACTGCCATCGCCGCCAATGCACCGACCAGGTAGCCGACGTAGTTGGCAGTCGCGAGTCCTCCGGCTCGCGAAAGATCAAGGACGCCGTCGTGTAGCATCATCGGCAGAATTGGAGTGAATGCGAACCGCCCGACGCCCATGGCGATGGCGAGGGACGCCGATCCAGCGAGCACGACCACATATGGGCTGGGGCTGTGTTTAGACATGACGCTGTCCTTTGTTCGATTGGAGTATGTCGCCACGAATTCGCGCGACGGCTGCTCCCCTTCAGGTAGATTGGTCGAGGTCTGCGTGAACCGTCAGTCTGCGGCAGGCTGTCTGCCGGGATCCGCAAGGATCTGCGGGATGCCGTCAGGTAGGACTGCGGCGTGCGATAACGTCCAACGCGGATTGGTAGAGCTCTCGCGTCAATTCCTCGGCACCAACTTTCAAAGCAAGACGGGAGGCCTGCCCCGACCAGAGGTTCGTAAAATCATTCCTCGACTCCGCCTCGGCTTTTGCTCTGATGGGAACGAGAGCTCCTCCGGCAGTTGGAAATGCAGGCACGGCATCTGAGATTGGACCTAGATCGCGCATCAGACGGTTTACGATGCCTCTCGCTGGACGGCCGGTAAAAACGTTCGTTATCGCGGTGCTGTCGTCTCGGGCCGAAGCCAGCGCCTCTGCCTGAACTGCGGGAATCCTCGCCTCAGGGCAGAACAGGTAGGCTGTCCCGACCTGGACGGCGGAAGCTCCGAGCATCAGGGCGGCGGCGACACCTCTCCCGTCGGCGATCCCGCCGGCTGCGATGACCGGCACCCGCACCGCGTCGACCACCTGGGGCAGGAGCGCCATGATTCCAACCTGTGTCGTCATGTCCTGGCTCAAAAAATTCCCGCGATGTCCGCCGGCCTCGAAACCCATGGCGATGACTGCGTCGACGCCGTTTTTTTCGAGCCAGACGGCCTCAGCCACGGTCGTGGCGGACGATATGATCTTCGCGCCTGTCGCCTTCACACGCTGCACCAGTGATTTTTCGGGCAGCCCGAAATGAAAGCTCACGACCTCCGGTTTCAACTCCTCGACCACCTCGCAAAACGAAGAGTCGAATGGTGCACGGCCCGCCGTGGCGATCGGCGCGGCGGGGTCAAGTCCTGCGTCTACGAAGTAGGGCGCCAGCAGGGCTCTCCATCGCATCTGCGCTGCCAGATCTTCGGCGGGGGAAACATGTGAGAAGACGTTCACGTTCACAGGCGCGTGGGTAGCGCCGCGGATCTCATGGAGGGCCTGACGCAGCCCCTCGACGTTTAACTGAGCGCTTGGGAGAGACCCCAGACCGCCGGCCTTGGCCGCGGCGACGACCATTTCGACCGTCGTGGCTCCGGCCATCGGCGCCTGGATGATGGGAAGCTCGATTCCAAACAGGTCGAGAATTCGGCGATCCGGCCAGCGGGTCATGTGGACTCCTTGTCATGCGTGACGTTGCAACGCTGATACCTCCGGCCACGACCCGCGTCTATTGGACCTTGGTGTCCTGAAGAGCGACCCAATCCGAAGGTATTGGGAACACCTTGGTACAATATCGGGTCCCGATTTTCGGCGCGATTGTCGTGGCAGAGCGGACGACGGCGCGACCGCCGGGAAGCTCCCGGCCGATGGCTGGATCAACGCATCACACGAGGAACAAAGCGACCGACCGCCACCTGGCGGACGAAGGGTACCCGCGTCGCCACAACGGAGGCAGGCATGAAGGTGCATAAGACTGTTATCATCACAGGCGCGTCGCAAGGGATCGGAGCCGGACTCGTCAAGACGTTCCTGGACAAGGGCTGGAACGTCGTCGGAACCTCTCGGAACATCAGCGAGAGCACGCTTTTCGACCGTGCGGGGCGATTGGAACTGATCAGCGGCGACGTCGCGGATCCGAAAACCGCCGAGCGGGCGGCGGCGGCGGCGATTGAGCAGTTCGGCTCGATCGACGCACTCGTGAACAATGCCGGAGTGTTCTTCACCAAACCGTTCCTCGAATACACCATCGACGATTTCCGGCGGCTGTGCGCGACGAACGTCGAGGGATTCCTCCATTTCACGCAGCGCGCGATCGGACAAATGCTGCGCCAGAAGTCCGGCGGGAGCGTCGTGACGATCACGTCGTCGCTGACGGACCATCCGATTGCCGGCGTGACCGCGTCGCTTCCAATGGTTACCAAGGGCGGCCTCAACGCCGTCACCAAGAGCCTGGCGCTGGAGTTCGCCAAGGACAACATCCGCGTCAACGCCTTGTCTCCGGGGGTGGTCGACACTCCTCTCCATGCGAAAAACCCGCGGTCCTTCCTCGAATCCTTGTCGCCGATGGGGACTATCACGGCGGTTCAGGAGATCGTCGACGGCGTCGTCTATCTGACGGAATCCTCAAACATCACCGGGGAGGTGCTGCACGTCGACAACGGCGCACATCTGGGCAAATGGTAGTCGCGAGCGCTGAGGCGCGCATCAAGGAACTGGCGATATGCCTCCCGAAGGCGCCCACGCCATTCGGCGCGTATGTCGAAGCGTTCCAAAGCGGCTCGCTGCTTTTCCTAAGCGGCATGCTACCGGTCGCCGGACATTTGCCACTCTATACGGGCCTCGTCGGCCGCGAGCTGTCCGTCGCCGAAGGCTACGACGCGGCGCGGGCGGCCTGCCTTAGTGGTCTAGCCGCCGCGCAGTCGCAGCTAGGAACGCTGGACAGAATTCGACCGGTCGCCAAGCTGGGCGTCTATATCGCCTGCCCTGCCGATTTCCATGAACACCCCAAAGTCGCCGATGGAGCGTCGGAGCTATTGCTCGACGTGTTCGGTCCCGCCCGGCTCCCTCCCCGCATCGTCCTCGGCGTTTCCAGCATACCGCTTGGAATGCCGGTCGAGATCGAACTGGTCTTCGAGATCGGGCCAGCGTTTGCATCCCAAACCCAAGAACGGAGCCAGCCATGAAGGTCAGACAACCTACCAGGACAAGCGCAATCGCGATGTCGTCGAAAGCCCTTACCGCCGCGGCGCTACTGCTGCTTCCGGCGCTCGCCCTATCCGGTCAGACGAAGGTCGCCGAACAGGTGGACCGCGGTGCGGTCGTCAAGGCCCACGCAGGTCAGGAACATGCGCAGATCAAGGTGGACAAGCGGACGCCCGCCTACTGGCGTGTCACCTTCGACAATCCGCCCTTCAACATCTTCGGACCGGAGACGATCCCTCAGTTCGAGAAAGTGGTGGCCGCAATCGAGAGCGATCCCAATCTTAGAGTCGTCGTTTTCGACAGCGACGTACCGGGGTTCTTCCTCACCCACTACAACATTACGCCGCCCCTCGCCGAATCCACCAGCCTTCCCTCTGGGCCTACGGGCTTGCACCCCCTGCCCGACATGCTGGTTCGCATCAGCAAATCGCCGGTCGTTTCAATCGCGCTGATCCGCGGCCGCGCGACCGGCGTCGGAAGCGAGCTTGCTCTCGCCAGCGACATGCGCTTCGCCAGCCGTCAGAAGGCAATTCTCTCACAGTGGGAGGTTGGCGCTGCCCTCGTCCCCGGCGGCGGCCCCATGGCAAGACTACCGCGACTGATGGGGCGCGGTCGAGCGCTCGAAGTTCTTCTCGGATCCGACGACATCAACGGCGATCTCGCTGAGGAGTACGGCTACGTCAACCGCTCCTTCGACGACGACAAACTCGATCCGTTCGTAGACGCCCTCGCGACGCGAATCTCCGGCTTCGACCGACAGGCCATTGCGGACACCAAGCGGCTGGTCGATTTCGCGAGCCTTCCGAGCGATCCCGAGATCGCCGCCGGCTGGGACGCCTTCATCACGTCGGTCCAGCGTCCGGCGGCGCAGAAGAACATCGGACGGCTGATGGAAATGGGCCTGCAGAAGGATCCGGACATCGAGGCCAAGCTCGGACACTACACGCAAACTCTGGCCGACCAGTAGGCCGAGACGGTGCCCGCGTGGCGAGCGGCAGGTCGCGCGCGGGCATCGGACATCCTTCAACGCACTCAACGACAATGGAGATATCCCATGCACAGTCTCGAACACCAGATCGTCGATTCAAGCTTTTCGGCCATCATCAATGCGCCGATCGAGAAGATCGACATCCCGACGTGGTGCTTCAATCTTCCTGAAAAAGAATATCAAGGCTGCTCGCCGGCCCACATCGCGGCAGGCTTCACCACCGCGGCCGACGGCACGCGGATGTCGATCAACGTCGAGACGATCGGCGGCAGCCTGATGGTCCAGCATTACCATGAGACACTCGGCGAAAAGGATCATCTCATCCTCGACTCCGATTCCGACGTCTTTACGCCCAACGGCCGGGTCACCATCCACGTCACCTGGGAACTGAGTGTGAAGAAGCTCGATGCGAACCGCTGCGAATTCACCAACCGCGTCCAATCCTTTGCAACGGACGAGATGATCGCCTTCCTCGATCGCCAGGGCATCCCGTTCGAACTCTTCCGAACGCAGCGACAGCCGATGTCCATCGCCCACAACAAAGGCGAGACGCCGCTGTTCGCTGCGAGCATTGAACGCGCAGCCCTGAAGAACTCCGCGACGAAGGCGGCCTGATCCGGCGAAGGAGAACATCATGACTGACCTATCCTTCGATCGAAGCAACACCGGACTGCTGGTGGTCGATCCCTACAACGACTTCATTTCTGAGGGTGGCAAGATCTGGCCGCGGATCAAGGAGGTCGCGGAGGCGAACAACTGCGTTCCACACATGCTTGAAGTGCTGACCGCCGCCCGCGAAGCTAAGCTCCGGGTGTTCTTCGCGATGCATCATCGCTACCGGGCCGGAGACTACGAGAACTGGAAGTACGTGGCGCCGATCCAGCGTGCGGCCTGGCACCGCAAGAGCTTCGAGTTCGGCACGTGGGGCGGTGAGTTCCGTGCCGAATTCGTGCCCGTGGCCGGCGAGGTCGTCGCATCGGAACACTGGTGCTCAAGCGGCTTCGCCAACACCGATCTCGATCTCGAGCTGAAACGGCACGGCATACAGCGTGTTATCGTGATCGGGTTGGTGGCCCACACCTGCATCGAGGCGACCGTCCGCTATGCGGTCGAGCTCGGCTACGACGTCACGGTCGTCAAGGACGCGGTCGCCGACTACTCGCCGGAAATGATGCACGCAGCCCTGGAGGTCAATCTTCCGAGCTACGCCAGTGCCATCGTCGACACAAAGGAAACCGTGGCGGCGATCGCTCTCACCCAGACGGCGTAAGGTCGACGCCGTTGCCAACAGCCATCCGGCGCGCGTCCTACCACACGCCGGATTTCTGACATCGAAAAGTAATACTATTTGCGCTTCGGGGGTTGGCACGTGCTTCGCCGAACCTTATTTGAATTCGACAGCCAGCCGCGGACGCCTCGCATCACTCCCCCATTTTGTTGGAAGGCGGCCCGCTCATCATTTCGAAAGGATCCACGATGACACTCTCAGGCGACCTTCTTATCGGCGGCGCAAACGTGCGCGGTGCCGCCTCAGCGTTCTTCGCGACCAATCCTGCGAACGGCAACACCATGGAGCCGAACTTCGCAGGCGCGACGAAGGAGCAGGTCGAGCAGGCCGCAGCGTTGGCCTGGGACGCCTTCCCGGCCTACAAGGAGACGTCGCTCGAAGATCGGGCCCGCTTCCTGGAAGCGATAGCGGAAGGAATTCTGGCCCTTGGCGACGAACTCGTCCTGCGAGCGATCGACGAGACGGGACTGCCGCGTGGCCGCATCGAAGGAGAGCGTGCCCGGACGGTCGGACAGCTTAGGCTTTTCGCGAAGGAGGTCCGAGACGGTGCTTTCCAGGACTTGCGTTTCGATCCCGCCGACGCCGACCGCAAGCCGGTGGCGAAGCCCGACCTTCGGCTCCGCAACATCGCTCTCGGACCGGTCGCAGTGTTCGGGGCGTCGAACTTCCCCCTAGCCTTTTCTGTCGCTGGCGGCGACACCGCCTCTGCCCTCGCAGCAGGATGTCCGGTGATCGTCAAGGCGCATTCCGCCCATCCCGGAACCTCCGCACTCGTTGGCAAGGCCGTCGTTGACGCCGTCGCGGCATGTGGGCTTCCGTCGGGGACTTTCGCGCTTTTGTTCGACGCAGGATTCGAGGTCGGCCAGACCCTTGTCGCCGACCATCGTATTCGCGCCGTCGGCTTCACCGGCTCGCGCCGTGGCGGGACAGCGCTGATGAAGATCGCATCGGAGCGGAAGCAGCCCATACCCGTCTACGCCGAAATGAGCAGCATCAACCCCGTCATCCTCTATCCGAACGCACTATTCAGCCGGGGCGCGGAAATCGGAAGATCGTTCGCGGCTTCGCTCATCCTCGGCGCCGGTCAATTCTGCACGAATCCTGGGCTGATCATCGCCATCGAGGGTGCGGGCCTCGACGCCTTCGTCGATAGCGCGGCGGCGGCCTTGGCGGAAGCGCCGGCTCAGACCATGCTGACAGGCGGCATCTGCGAGGCGTATCGAAAGGGCGTTGCAAGGCTTGCGTCGTCACCATCCGTATCGCAGGTCTCTGTCGGGAAGGACGGAACGGCTCATCAGGCCTCGGCCGCGCTTTTCCAGACGACGGCGGCTTCCTTTCTCGCCAATCCGGAGCTTCAGGAAGAAGTTTTCGGCGCGGCGGGACTGATCGTTCGCTGCAGTGACCACGACGATCTGCGCAGGGTCGTCGAATCCTTGGAAGGTCAGTTGACCATCGCGCTACACGTGGATGCCGAAGACGTCGTCGCCGCCTCCAAGATGATCCCGCAGTTGGAACTTCTCGCCGGACGGCTCCTCGTCAACGGCTTCGGGACGGGCGTCGAGGTCTCCCCGGCGATGGTCCATGGCGGACCTTATCCGGCGACGTCGGACGGAAGATCGACGTCGGTAGGCACATTGGCGATCTACCGTTTCCTGCGCCCGGTGTCCTACCAGGACTTCCCGGCAGACCTGCTTCCAGCTCCACTCAAGAATAGCAATTCCGCCGCTCGCGTGTAGACGATAAACTGGAGCGGGGGCGCTGACGCCCCCGCTCCTTGTCTCGCAGAGGTTACACCTCTGAAGCCTTCGCAGCCATCGTGGCCTTCGCCCACCAGACCAGCTCGTCCAGCGCAGTCTTCGCCGACGGCAGCAGGTTGGCTTCGATCTCTTCGATCGGCTTGTTGCCGCCCATCGAGAAGACGGTGAAGAAGTCGCTGCCGCCGATATGAACGGCCGCATGCGTGGAAACCATCTGCAGCTCGACGCCGATTCCGCGCAGATGCTCGAGTGCGCGCGACCCGCCCGCCGTGCCATAGGCGATCGCGGTGAACGGCTTGCGTGCCCATTCCACGTATGACTGGTCGAGGGCGTTCTTCAGCACGCCGGTGATCGAGCGATTGTATTCCGCGACGACGAAGATGTACCCGTCGTAGCGGGCCACGGTCTGCTGCCAACGAACGGCTTCCGCACTCTGGCTTGGTGCGTAGGCGTTCGACGCGACCTCGTCGAAGAACGGCAGCGGATGGTCGCGCAGATCGACGATTTCGACGTCGATGTCGTCGCGAGCCTGAGCCTGCTTCAGTATCCACTGTGCGGGCTTGTCGGCGAAACGGGTCGGCCGGGTGGAGCCGATGATGATGGCGATCTTAGGTTTCGTGGGCATGGCATTCCTCGTTTTATGTCGGGTTGATGATAATGACCCTCCGGGGAGAGGATCAGTCGCTGCTCAGGGCGTCTGCATAGGCATAGAGCCCAGGAGAACCTCCCGTCATGACGAACAGGACGTTCGATCCTGGCGCGATGACTTCGTTTTCGATATCGGACAGCAGGCCGGCAAAGGCCTTCCCTCCGTAGACGGGATCCAGAAGCAGGCCTTCAGTGCGGCCGACGAGATTGACTGCTTTGACCATCTCGGACGTCGGCATGCCGTAGCCGCTACCGAGCTGAGCGCCGTCTATCGCCAGCTCCTCCCCTCGAATTCGGTATTGCTCCCCGAGAAGGTCGAAGACAGCGTTGACTTTTTCCACCGTCGCGGCGACGCACGCCTCCGCTGGCGAGAGAACGGTATACGCTCTGATCCTCGACGGATCTTTTCCGGCTAAAACAGCTCCTGCGGCGAGACCGGCGTGCATGCCGCCGCTGCCATTCGGGACAATCATCTGGTCGAACGCGACGCCGATTTCGGTCGATTGCACTTCGACTTCGAGTGCGCAGTCAATGTAGCCTAAAGCTCCGACCGGCGTTGAACCACCAAGCGTGCCCACGAAAGCCTTGCTTCCAGCCGCGGCGATTTCCGACGCGCGGCTCCTGGCGAATGCGCCCGCATCATCGCCCGTGCCGAGGAGGTGGACACGGGCGCCAAAGAGCCGATCCAACAAGACGTTGCCGTTCGTCTGGTAGATCTCGGTCCCGCGGGGCACCATTTGAGCCAGAACGACCTCGCATGCCATTCCGGTTCTGGCGCAGGCGGCCGCGGCCAGACGAGCGAAGTTCGACTGCACGCCGCCAGTTACGACGAGAGTGTCGCAGCCTTCCGACAGGGCCTGGCCGATCAGGAATTCGAGCTTGCGTAGCTTGTTGCCCCCGCCCCCCAGTTCCATCAGATCGTCTCGCTTCGCCCAGATCGAGACGCCTCGTCGACGCTCGCCGAGGACTTGCTCCAGACGATCCAGCCGCTGGATCGGCGTCGGTCCGTTCACCAGGCGCACGCGCGGAAAACCGTTCAAAAGATTCCAGTCGGACATCTCTGCTTCTCTTCTTATGTGTTGTCCCACCGGTTTCAAGACGCCAGTGCCGGCGTCCGGTAGCGCGGGGCGGGAACGTTGCGAGAAAGGTTCGGCATCAGCTTCTGGCGAGCCGCCTCATATGCGTTCCAGTCGGCGATGTCGGGAACCGACGGAAGGGTGATCAGCTCGCCCATGTCGAGACCGGCGAGCGCCGCATCGACGGCGTCTTCCGCCTTCATGACGATCTGGTCCGGAAGACGGTCAAGCGAGCCGCCTGACGCTTCCCAGAACGGCGTCTCCACTGCGCCGGGAAGTACGGCCTGGATTCGGATGTTTTTTTCTGCGAGTTCCTTCTGCAGAGAGAACGTCAGAGCGATGACGAACGCCTTCGTTGCGCCGTAGACCCCGTTGAGGATCTCGGGAGCGATGCCTAATGCGGAAGCCATGTTGACGATCGTGCCGTGCTCGCGTGCGACGAAGGACGGCGCGACGGCATAGACGAGACGAGTAAGAGCCGTCACGTTGATCGCAATCATTTTTTCCATCGCCTCGACGTCGGACATGAGCAACGGTTCGACTGCGCCCACCCCGGCGTTGTTGACGAGCATGGTGATCGACGGGTCGCTCCGAAGGATTCCTTCGACCTTCGAGAGGTCGTCGCGCTGGCCGAGATCCGCCCGGACGGTCTTTATCTTCCGACCGGTCGAACTTGCGATGTCCTTGCTGATCCTGGCGAGCGCATCCTGGCTGCGCGCCACCAGTATCAGGTCGTAGCCGCGGCGGGCGAGCCTGTCGGCGTAGAGCGCGCCGATACCCGACGATCCACCGGTGATCAGTGCAGTGCCTCTTGGAAAGTTTGTCATTGTCATTTCTCCTTTATTGCGGTGCTTTGGATAAAGCGTCAGCGCAGCGTTCTGAACGCCGCCCGAAGCTCCGATGCGAAAAGGTCTGGCTGCTCCCAGGCGGCGAAGTGGCCGCCCTTGTCGACTTTGTTGTAGTAGATGAGGTTGTGGTACGCCTTCTCGGCCCAGCTCCTCGGAGCCTGGTAGATCTCGCCGGGGAACACCGTGATCGCAGCCGGAATCTTGATGTCGACGGCGTTGAAGTTGTTGGCGTTGTTCTCCCAGTAGAGCCGCGCACCTGACGTCGCGGTCCCTGTGAACCAGTAGAGGGAGATGTCGTCGAGCATCTCGTCCTTAGTCAGCGACTGCTCCGGGTCGCCGCCGCTGTAGGTCCAGTCGGCGAACTTGTCGTAGTACCAGGCGGCGAGACCGACCGGTGAATCGGTCAACGCATAGCCCAGCGTCTGCGGCCGCGTGACCATCATCAAAGCGTAGGCCGCGCCCTTCGTGTACAGCGCGTTCATCTGCTCGTAGGCGGCCTTCTCGTCTTCGGAAAGCCCGGCCGGCGCGGGTTCGCCATCGGCGAGCGCCTTCGCAATGTCGGGCGGAACGGTCGCCGGCATGTTCGTGTGAATGCCGAGCAGTCCGTCCGGTGCCTGCGCCGCCATCTTGTCGGATACGACAGCGCCCCAGTCCCCGCCCTGCGACACATAACGGTCGTAGCCGAGCCGCTTCATCAGCACGTGCCACGCCCACCCGATGCGGTCCGGGCCCCATCCGGTTTCGCTTGGGACTTCCGAGAAGCCGTAGCCGGGCATCGACGGTATGACGACGTGGAAGGCGTCCTCCGCGGCGCCGCCGTGAGCGGCCGGATCGGTGAGCGGCCCGATCGTCTTGACGAGTTCGAGCACCGATCCGGGCCAGCCGTGCGTCATGATCAGCGGCAGGGCGTCCGCGTGCTTGGACTTGACGTGAATGAAGTGAATGTCGAGGCCATCGATCCTAGTCATGAACTGCGTATGCGCGTTTAGCTTCTTCTCGCCGCGCCGCCAGTCGTATTCCTTGCCCCAGTACTCCACGAGCGGCTTTAGCTTTTGAAGCTGCGCGCCTTGCGAACGGTCGGAAACCGTCTCCTTGCCAGGCCAACGTGTCGCACAGACACGGCGGCGCAGCTCATCGACCTCCTCCTGCGGGATTGCGCACTTGAAGGGGCGGATAGCATCGCCCTCCGTCGCCGCCCTGACGGGCTTGGGGAGAATGCTGAGTGCGGCGGTCGCGGCTGTGACTGCAAGCAGTTCGCGCCGCGTCGTCGATAGTGCGGTTCTCGCTTCTACTCCTGCTGACATGACGTCCTCCGTTGAAACTGAATGGTTGGAATGCGTCTAAGGGATCGTCCGGCAGGGCTGCCGAGGATATTGTTCGAAGGTATTGGCGATACCAATGGATCGGTTACCGACGTGCTCGACGCATCGACACCTTGGGACAATGGACATCGGGGACAGCGACGGCGCATCGTGCCGATCGCGGTGAAAGTGACCGCGATTAACAGGGAGATCGAGATGGCTATCCAAGAACCCACCCCAACCAAATCCGCGCGCGCGGATCACATCGACATGAAGCTCGAAGTCGTCGTCATTCCCGTGTCCGACGTCGATCGCGCCAAGTCCTTCTACACTGGCCTTGGCTGGAGGCTCGACGCCGACGTCTCTGGCAAGGACGGTTTTCGCGTCGTGCAGGTGACCCCTCCAGGCTCGCCTTGCTCCACGATTTTCGGATCGAATGTGACGGCCGCCTCACCCGGTTCCGCTCAAGGCCTCCACTTGGTCGTTACCGACATCGAGATGGCGCACGCGGCTCTTGCCTCCCGCGGCGCCGAGATGAGCGGCGTCTTTCACGACGCCGGCGGCGTCTTCCATCACAAGGGCGCCGACCAGCGGCTGCCAGGACCACATCCCTCCCGGTCGAGCTACGGTTCTTTCGCCTCCTTCTCCGACCCGGACGGAAACGGCTGGCTCCTACAGGAAGTCACGGCGAGACTTCCTGGTCGCATCGACACCAAAGGTGCAGCGTTCACATCCGCCGGCGACCTCGCAGAGGCGCTGCGCAGGGCCGCGGCCGCCCATGGCGAGCATGAGAAGCGCGACGGCGGCAAGCACGACGAGGCGTGGCCAGAATGGTACGCCGACTATCTGGTCAAAGAGCAGTCTGGCCAAACCCTGCCGACGTGACCTCCTGAACGAAAGCCTGCGCCCCAGGCAACCATCTCCGCCCCGAGCATTTCGCAAGAACGCCGGTCCTCTCGGGCCGGCGTTCCCGCTGGCTACCAGCGACACTCGTCCGTCCGCCTCGGTTGACGAGCACCGAGCCGGTGCCGAGCTCATCACCGTGTCTAGGAGGTTAGCTGGGAAGGACGTCGCGGAGAACCGTCGCTTGCCTGCAGGCAGCCAACCGCGTTTCGGCACAATTATTCGAGGCTTCCGGATTCCGCGGCGATGCGTCCAAGTTCCGAACGTAGACGCGGAACTGCAAAGTCGATGAAGGTTCGAACTTTCGGAACGGCTGCGCGTCCTTGAGGGGTCAGGATGTGAACTGGCAGCGCAGGTGGCTCCGCCTGATGAAGAACGACTCTTAGGCGACCGTCGCGGACATATTCTGCGACGTGATACGAATAGAGCCGCGTCACGCCCATTCCTTCGGCGGCCGATGCCGCAGCCGCTCGGACGCTGTTGACGAGATAGCGTGGGGTGAAGTGAACGGTTCTTGGGACGGAAGTGCCTTTGGCCGGCGCGAAGCTCCAGGATTCGAGGCCGAAGTTCGAGAAGGCGATCAAGTCGTGGCGGGAGAGATCCGACGGCTCAGTGATTGCGGCTCGACTGTCGAGATATTGCGGCGCGGCGACCACGACGCGGCGAACATCTCCGCCAATGCGCGTGGACATGTGGGTCGAGTCGGCGAGATTTCCGATCCTCAGGGCGAAGTCCACTCCCTCGTCGACCAGGTTCACGAAGCGATCGGGCATCAAAAGCCGAACGGAGACGTTGGCGTTCTCACGAAGGAAGCTGTCGAGGATCGGCCGGAGCACCTCTTCGCCCAGGATGGGCGGCGCCGAAATTGTCAGCGTTCCTCGCGGAGAGGATCGCTCTGAGCCGGCGATCATGTCCGCCTCCTCGAGATCGACAAGCACCCTGCGGCATGCTTCGACATATCTCTGGCCCGCTTCGCTGAGCTTTAGACTCCTTGTCGTTCGGTGAAGGAGCTCCACGCCAACATGTTGCTCAAGCAGACCCAATGCCCGACTGATCGCAGTCGGGGACCGCTTCAGCCTACGAGCGGCGCCCGCCAGGCTTCCTTCTTCAACCGCAGTGACAAAGACCTTCATTGCATCGATACGATCCATTATCTGCTCCTGACCGCTTTAGGCGCCGGCGAGCCGCGCGAAGTTGCCGGTCACGGGCCTTCTACCCAACAAGCAGGTGACGCGCGACCCTTAAGGCCCGATACCATCGTACAATGGACTTCCCCGCTGGACCGATCATTCTGTCCAGGCTTGCTAAGCGAACTGATGATTTTGTCGCCAAGCGCACATTTTGTGATACCATTTTTCGGGAAGTTGGCGACGACCTGGACAGCTCTTTGGGAGAGCACATGTACCGGATGACCTCCACGGTGACGACTTCGAACCTAGGCGATCAGGATCGACCGACAGGCTTCGTCGTTGATGACGACATCTCAGTGCGAGAATCGCTGGAGCTGCTGATTGGCTCCGCCGGGTGGCGACCCCTGCTTTTCGACTCCGCGCATAGTTTTCTCGAAGCACCGGTTCTGGCCTCTCCCTGCTGCCTGGTTCTTGACGTGAATATGCCAGGACTGAACGGCCTCGATCTCCAGAGCATGATTACGATAAGCCGGAGCAGGATGCCGATCATATTCGTGTCCGGTTTCGGCGACGTCCCGACGACCGTGAAAGCTCTCAAAGGAGGCGCGTTGGATTTCCTTACCAAACCGATCGAGACGGTTGCGTTCCTGGAGGCCGTGAGCTCGGCGTTGGAACAGAGCGCGGCCATGTTGCGTGACGATAGCAACCTGCTTGCGCTGCAAGGGTGTTACGAGGCGCTTACCAAGCGCGAACGAGAGGTCATGGTGCGCGTGGTCAAAGGGCTTCTCAACAAGCAAGTGGCATACGAGTTGGATATCAGCGAGATCACCGTCAAGGCGCATCGCGGCCAAGTCATGCGGAAGATGTGCGCCCGAACTCTTCCCGACCTCGTGAACATGGCCGCGCGCCTTCGGCTGGAGGAGCCACCCGAAATTCACTGAAGCGTAAAGCCTCGATCGGCGCGCGGCACAACTTGGTAGAACCCGGCGATAACGGCACAACCGATACCATAGGATAATATACGGCAGGTTGATTAAAACGCACGGTATCCTGAGGGTGCAATCCCGCGAAAAGGATAGATATGAGCGTGGAACTCGTTCGGGTTCTGGAAGCGTTGCCAGGAATGGCTTTTACCGCCCTCCCGGACGGCAGCATCGATTTCATGAACGCCAATTTGGTTGATTTCCTCGGGCTTGGCGAAGCGGTGACGGTTTGGCCACTAGCCGCCTCTCCCGCAGACTTGCGGAACACGAGACAGCAGTGGTACGCGCTGCTGTCCGGACGCGAGCCTTTCGAAATCACATTGCCAATAAGTCACCCCACCGCCGCGTTGCAGGAATTGCATGTCCGCTGCAAGCCATTGATCGACAACGACCGGGTGGAGAGGTGGTACGGCTTTGCGACCGAGGGGGCGGACATTGCATCGCGACCAGAGATGCGACACGGCGCCGCCGCGAAGGCATCGGAAAATCAGACTATCTTGGAAAGTATTCCGGCCGGCATAGGAGTTCTCGATTCGAACGGAAACGTCGAGGCGATCAACGGCCACCTCCTGCAATACTATGGTCGGTCGCTTGATGAACTACGTTCCTGGGGTCGAAGTGATGTCGTCCATCCCGATGACATGCAGGGGTTAACCAAAGCCATTCAACGGGCGGTCGATAAAGGCACCGCCTACGAGGCCGAGGTACGGCTCCGGCGCGCCGACGGCGAATATCGATGGTTCAGGATTGTCGGTTGTCCCCTCGCGGATGAAAGCGGCGCCGTCGCACGTTGGTACGCGCTTCATATCGATATCGATGATCGGCGGAAAGCCGAGGAAGCGCTGCGGTTCAACGAACTGGCATTTCGCAACATCGTTAACGCGATGCCAGTCACCGTATGGACGTGCCGCCCCGATGGCTACTGCGACTTCGTGAACGATAGATGGCTTGAATATGCAGGAATGAATGCCGAACAAGCCGAAGGCTCCGGTTGGGAATCCGTCATTCATCCGGAGGACGCCAGCGATCTCGCAAAGTTTTGGAACGCGTCACTGATATCGGGCCGACCTGCTGATTTCGAAGCGCGAATGCGTGGAAGCGATGGCGCATACCGGTGGTTTCTCTTTCGCGCAACGCCGCTTCTCGGAGACGACG
Organism: Rhizobium sp. NZLR8; assembly: GCF_019685025.1. NCBI lineage: Bacteria > Pseudomonadati > Pseudomonadota > Alphaproteobacteria > Hyphomicrobiales > Rhizobiaceae > Rhizobium > Rhizobium sp. NZLR8. The sequence goes on from NZ_JABDVY010000022.1 coordinate 59,164, forward strand.
GTACGGTCGTAAAGTGGTATGGAACCCACATCGATATCGAAGACCGGAAGCGCGCGGAACGAGCACTGGCCGAACGGGAGCGTGAGTCCCGTTTGATCGTCGACGGCATCGCGGGCATGATCGCGATCTTCTCGCCGGATGCCCAGTTGATCGATGGCAATCAGCAGATCCTCGACTATTTCGAGCGTCCGCTCTCAGAGTTGAACGACTGGTCGAGCAACGGCATCACGCACCCGGACGATCTGCAGACCTGCATCGATAGCTTCATGGGTTCAATCGCCACGGGAGAACCATACGACTACGAAACCCGCTTTCTGCGGCACGACGGCACCTGGAGATGGTTCCAGCTTCGAGGGCTTCCCCTTCGCGACGCCGAAGGCAAGATCATCCGTTGGTATGGACTATTGACGGATATCGACGACCGAAAGCGAGCCGAGGAGAAGCTTCGCAGAAGCGAGGCTTTCCTCGCGGACGCTCAACGCCTCAGCAAGACGGGGAGTTTCCTGCTCAATCTCGGCACAAGCGAAGTCACCTGGTCGGCGGAAACCTATCGTATCTTCGAAGTCGATCCGACGACGCCGGTGACGCTCGACATCGTCCTGTCCCGTCTGGATCCCGATAGTCTAGCTACGGTGGAGCAGGTTATCGATCAAGCCAACAGAGGGGCCGGCGACTTCGACTACGACATAACCCTGATAACGCCGAGCCAATCGCCAAAATACGTACGGGTGCTTGCGCATAGTGAGCGGAACAGGGATGGGGATCAGGAATTGATCGGCGCCGTGCAGGACGTCACCGAGAGCCGGAAGGCGGAAGATGCGCTCAATCGGGCGCGATCAGAACTGTCCTACGTAACTCGCGTTACGAGCCTCGGCGTGTTGACCGCGTCAATTGCTCACGAGGTGAATCAACCGCTAGCTGGCATGGTGACCAATGCGGAGACTTGTCTGCGAGTTCTGGCTTCGAATCCTCCAAATCTCGATATCGCGAAGGACACGGCCCGGCGAACGATCCGCGACGCCAACCGCGCTGCCGACGTGATCGCCCGTCTTTGGGAATTGTTTAGCCGCAAACCGCCGCACCTCGAGGCAGTCGACATCAATGAGATTGCCGAGGAAGTCATCGCACTGATATCGAGCGATCTGCAGCATGCGAAAACGTCATTGACGGCCGACTTCGCAAACGATTTGCCGCGCGTGACCGGCGCTCGCGTGCAGCTTCAGCAAGTTATCATGAACCTGCTTCGAAATTCGATCGAGGCGATGCCGGCCGCGGGAGATCGGCCGCGACGAATTCGTTTGAGGACAGAGGGAGGCCTTCGAGAAATCCGGCTCTACATCGAGGATACCGGCGTAGGCTTTGCCCCCCAGGGGGTGGACCGAATTTACGACGCTTTTTACACGACGAAGCCAGACGGCATGGGAATCGGCCTCTCTGTCAGTCGTTCGATTATAGAGAACCATCAAGGCCGGCTGTGGGCTGCACCAAACGCTGACCATGGTGCTACCGTAGGATTTTCGCTCCCGACATCTCCGAGCGGCGACGGGGAAAGTATCGGTCGGTCGGCGGTACCGACGGCAAGTGATATGCGGAGGAATTTATGACTACCAGCAAGAAACATGTCTCGGTCGTCGACGACGACGAATCCGTCCGCGAAGCCCTACCGGATCTCCTCCGCTCGTTCGGTCTGTCTGTGGAAGCTTTTGCGTCCGCTGAGGCTTTTTTGAATTCTAAGTCGCCACAAACCAGCGACGGCATGATCCTCGACGTGGCAATGCCTGGCATGACCGGGCCGGAGCTTCAGCAGGAACTCGGTCGGAGAGGCCAAAGGATTTCTATCATTTTCATAACGGCGATCAGGGATGAGGACGTGCGGGCGAGGTTGATACGCGAAGGTGCCTCGGACTGTCTGTTCAAGCCCTTCAGTGCCGACGAACTTCAGGATGCATTGCGCCTCGCATCGTTGTTAGACTGATCGAGGGTGGCGGACCTGGAATGCCTGCAATCCGACATAGGCGTAGGTACTAAAGTGTCTATTGCCGCGCAGTAGCCGTCAACGGATCGATATTGTAGGCTCTCGCCCGGAAAGTGGGCTTTGAGTGGGCGATGGGGATAAACGTCTTTCAATTCTTCGATGCGCTGCCGGGCATGGCATGGACCATGCTGGAGGATGGCCAAGTCGATTTCGTCAACCGAAGCTGGGTAGAGTTCACGGGGCTGCGACCGGCGTCCGGAGAGTCTTGGCGCTGGGAGGATGCTGTGCACCCGGCCGACGTTGGCGCGGTCACCGCCCATCTGCAGAGCGTTAGACACGCAGAGACACAGGGAACGATCGAAGCGCGGCTTCGGCACGCCGCAGGCGAATTTCACCATTTCCTCATCCAGTGGGCCCCTTTGGAAGACGCTCCCCACGGCGTATTGAATTGGTGCGCGGTCGCGACCAATATTGAACCCGTCGTTCAAAAACGGGAAAGGTCGCAGGCCGCACTCGATTTCCAGCTCGTCGTCGATAGCATCCCGTTACCCGTGGCCGTGACAACACCGACTGGGGAAGTCGAAGGCCTCAACCAACTGACCCTCTCCTATTTTGGGCTAAGCCTCTCGGATCTAAAGGACTGGAAGGCTTCGGAGGTCGTGCACCCGGATGACTTGAAGGAAACCATCGAAGCCCAGATCGCCGCTCACATGGCGGGCACGTCTTACAACGTTGAGAGCCGCCATCTTCGCGCCGACGGAATTTATCGGTGTTATAACGTACTGGGTCTACCGCTGCGGGACAGGTCTGGTGCGATCCAGCGGTGGCTGCATCTGCTGATCGACATCGATGACCGAAAACGGGCCGAGGTAGCTCTCGCAAACAGTGAACGCGAGTCTCGCTTGATTGTCGGCACTATCGCAGGAATGGTCGCGCTCTTTACGCCCGAAGGTCAGTTGAACGGCGCAAATCAACAGCTTCTCGACTACTTCCAACTGCCCCTTGAGGAGGTTGTGAACTGGGCGACCAATGGTATCACGCACCCCGACGACCTGCAGCACTGTGTCGAGACATTTACGGCGTCGCTCAAAACGGGAGAGCCGTATGACTTCGAGACGCGCTTCCGTCGCCATGATGGCGAATTTCGCTGGTTCCAGGTCCGCGGCCACCCGGTCAAAGACAATAATGGCGGGATCGTCCGCTGGTATGGTCTGCTGACTGATATCGATGATCGGCGCAGGGCGGCGGAGGCGTTGCGCGAGCGCGAGATCGAGCTGCAATTGATCGTAAACTCGATCCCAGGCCTCATCATTGTGCTCCGGCCCGACGGGGCTGTGGAGAGCGTAAACGATCAGTCCTTGCGATATTTCGGCTATGACTTCAACGAGCATCAAAAGTGGAAGACCAACGATATCATTCATCCTGACGATCGTGACCGGGGCGTGGCTAGATTCGCCGAGGCAGTCGCCGCTGGTCAATCGTACGAGGTAGTGGAAAGGCTCCGTCGGCACGACGGCGTCTATCGTTGGTTCCAGGTGCGGGGAACTCCCGTGCGCGACCACGAGGGCCTCGTTGTACGATGGTACTTCCTGCTGAATGATATCGACGACCGGAAGCACGCCGAAGTCGCGCTTGCTAACAGCGAGAGGGAATTCCGCCATATCGTCAACATGGTTCCGGGCATGATCATACTTTCGCAGCCTGATGGAACGCTCGACGGGAGCAACCAACAGCTACTGGACTATTTCGGAATCTCTCTCGACGAGGTGCAAGACTGGTCAACGAACGGCATAACTCACCCCGATGACGTGCAAGTCAATATCGATACCTTCCTGGGCGCACTCAAGAGCGGCAATCCTTACGACTACCAAAGCCGTTATCGAAGACACGACGGCGTGTTCCGATGGTTCCAGGTGCGAGGACAGCCACTTCGTGACGCAGAGGGCAAGATCGTCCGATGGTATGGACTACTGACTGACATCGACGATCGCAAGCAGGCCGAAGATGAACTGCGTAGAAGTCAGGCCCTTCTCGTTGCAGGCCAGCGCTTGATCAGGACGGGTACGTTCTCCTGGCATGTCGAAACCGACGAGCTGATCTTGTCCGACGAATGGCTTCGAATCCTCGAATTCGAAAAAGACGAAGTCGTGACGTTTGACCGGATAACGGAGCGGATACACCCGGACGACGTTGCGCTCTTTGCCGGGAAGATCGGCGCCGTACGCGAAGGCGACCAGGACTCGGAATACGAGGTCCGCGTTCTCGCCCGCAACGGCGACATAAAGTACGTTCGCGTCATCGGCGAGGTTATAATTCACCGGAATGGAAATCGGGAATGCCTTGGAGCGATCCAAGACGTGACACAAAGGCGCTTGACGGAGGAAGCGCGCGATCAGTTGCGCACAGAGCTTGCGCGAGTGACCAGCATCCTCAGCCTCGGCCAGATGTCGGCGGCGATCGCGCACGAGGTGAACCAGCCACTGTCAGGCATCATCACGAACGCGAACACCTGTCTGCGGATGCTTGCAGCCACACCGCCCGACATAGAAACGGCCCTTGAGACGGCGCGGCGCACGATCAGGGACGGCAATCGTGCCACCGAGGTAATCGCCAGACTGCGGGCGTTATTCAGTAAGCGCAACATCGAATTCGAAGACGTCGATATAAACGACGCGGTGAGTGAGGTAGTCGCCTTGTCTGCAGGTGATCAGCGACGCAACGGCGTCGCTATTCGAACGCACTTCGCCACCTCCCTTCCCCCCGTCAACGGCGACCGAGTCCAACTTCAACAAGTGATCAACAACTTGCTTCGCAACGCCATTGACGCGGTATCTGGCGTGAAGGATCGGTCGAGATCCAAACCGAGCTCGGCGGTGATGGGCAGATAAGCGTTGCGGTCAGCGACAACGGAATTGGTCTCGACCCAGACGGAGGTACGCGGATCTTCGAAGCGTTCTACACGACGAAGAACAATGGGATGGGGATCGGTCTTTCAGTCTGTCGTTCCATCATCGAGAGTCATGGTGGTCGCCTTTGGGCTGAGCCTAACCAAGGGCCGGGCGTTACCATGCACTTCTCCGTACCGTCCGCCGAAGAGGCAAGCATCACGGCAGCCTCGCAATGAAAAGCTGGAATCTCCCCCCGCTCCGGCAGCTCTGATCCGGTCCACCTCCGCACGACAGTCGAGCAGGCGGGGGAACCACCCGATACAAAGGTGTCGGCCATACCTTGGTGCAATTGTTGCAGAACTCCTTCGATGCGAATTTCCTCCTCGTCAAACAACGCACGAGCAAGGAGGACGCCATGTCCCGAGTAGAGCAAAAAGTCACCCGTCGAACACTGCTTGCAGTCGCGGCGTCCGCCAGTGCAATCGGGGTGTTTCCCAAAGCGTTCGCAGCGACCGGTACGGTATCCGAGCTCCGACCCTTCAAGTTTACCGCGTCCAAGGATCAACTCGCCGATCTCCATCGACGCGTTGCCGCCACCCGCTGGCCGGACGAGGAAAACGTCACAGACGACAGCCAGGGCGTCAGGCTCGACACGATCAAGAAGCTCGCCGCCCATTGGAAGACCCACGACTGGCGAAAGGTCGAGGCTCGGCTTAATTCCCTTCCGCAGTTCCTTACGGAGATAGACGGCCTCGACATTCATTTCATTCACGTCAAGTCGAAGCACGAAAATGCGCTGCCAATAATCATCACCCATGGCTGGCCTGGATCGGTCATCGAACAGATGAAGATCATAAAGCCCCTTACCGATCCTACCGCCTTCGATGGCACCGAAGCCGACGCTTTTCATGTCGTCATTCCTTCCCTTCCGGGCTACGGCTTCTCGGCTAAGCCCAGGGAGACGGGCTGGAATCCGCCGCGCATCGCCAAGGCCTGGGCCGTGCTGATGCAGCGCCTCGGCTATACGAAGTACGTCGCGCAGGGCGGCGACTGGGGCAATGCGGTCACCGAGCTGATGGCTGTGCAGGAGCCAGCGGGCCTCATCGGCATCCACACCAACATGGCGGCCACCGTGCCAGCCGATATCGCCAAGCTGCTGTCATCGGGCGCGCCGGCGCCTGCGAGCCTCTCGGACGACGAGAAGCGGGCCTATGGGCAGCTCGACGATTTCTACAAGAACGGGCTCGGCTACGCGATCGAGATGAACAATCGGCCGCAGACGCTCTACGGCATTGTGGATTCGCCTATTGGACTTGCCTCCTGGATGCTCGATCACGACATCCGCAGCTACCGGATGATCGCTCGTTCCTTCGGCGGCGAGAAGGAAGGCCTTACGCCCGACGACGTGCTCGACAACGTCACGCTCTACTGGTTGACGAATACGGCGATCTCCTCGGCTCGGCTCTACTGGGACAACGCGCATTTCCCCGCCGGCGGCTTCTTCGATCCGCGCGGCATCAAAATCCCGGTCGCCGTCAGCGCCTTCCCGGATGAAATCTATCAGGCGCCGCAGAGCTGGGCCGAAAAGGCCTATCCGAAACTCATCCACTACGGCCGCCCGGCGAAGGGCGGGCATTTCGCCGCCTGGGAGCAGCCGGAGCTTTTTACAGCCGAACTCAGGGACTCTTTCAAGTCTCTGCGGGATCAGATCTGAAGTTGTCCGGCGGCGCCGTCGCCGGACTTGACTAATGCGGCGGACACTTCGTGTCCACCGCATAGAAATCTCACATCTGCCGATCTGTCTCGGGTCCGATCATGGACGAGACCTCGGTGACGAGAGCGGGCGCCGACCGACGTCGCATCCAATGGATGGCGTCAGCTTCTCGACGTCAACATTTATTTCCGTCAGTTTGCGGCGCCTGTGGATACATGGCATTGAATCCTTATGCTGATGGTGCCGCCGGAAATCCTGAAGGTCGCAAGAGAGTTTCTTGGTCTTAGCCAGGAGCAGGTCGAGAAGCATGCAGGCGTTTCACGGGCGACGGTCTACCGCGTGGAGCGGGGCGTGCGCGATCTGCCTCAGTACGCATTGCTGGTTCAGCACTTCTATGAGCAGAGCGGTATCGAATTCATAGCCCCTATCGGCGATCGCGGATGGGGCGTGTTCAATCATAATACCGCTGGATACGCGCGCGAACTGAACAGGTTTGAAGATCTTGGCAAATCGCCCCCGGAAGACGAGGCGCCGCCGCCGACCGAAACCGAGACCTGACGACCAGGTCAGTTCGTTTTTGAAAAAGCGCTCTGTCTAAGCTGCGACACCTCGGCGCTGACTCGTGCTAGAAGTTAAAAGCAACTACGGTGCATTCGTTTGTCGTCAAAGCGCGCAAGTTTCGGCGCGAAAATGAAAACCAAAACCGCAGTTATTAGTCCGAATGATCGATTTTTGAAAAATAGTGATATTTCATAGCCTTACGGTTTTAAGCGCCGGCTGAAAACAGTTTCGGAATGGGTGAATCAGTTTCGCTATACGTGATTTAGTTACGCTCTAGGCCGGGTTTTGTTTCGCTATAAAGTGGTTTCGACACAAAGGCTAAGAAACGCCGCAGGAAGAACGCCCGCAGCCACAACAGTCACCTATAACCCAAATCGGCTTAGTTGATCGACCTGGATCTGGGTCCGTGGGTGGAGCACCAGGCCGCCAGAGCGGATCTCCTCGGCAAATCGGCGGATGTGTATCGGGTCTGGACGTTCGACGGGCCCAGGCCCATGCGGTCTGATCGGCCCGTCTTCGACCACAACATAACGATTCAGGCGGTCGATGCATCGGGCGATGACCGCAACGCTCTCCGGAGTATATTCCTCATGCCATCCTTCCGCCTCGAACCGAGCGGACCCGGATGAACTGGGCCCGCCGCCGGCTTCCGATGCGATGACGTCGACCGAAGCTCCAAACCGTTCACCGCCGCGCGACGTCAGACCGAGCTCAAAGGTCAGAGGATCAATCGTGTATTCCAGAGTGAAGGTCGACCCGTTGAAGAGAATGTCGACAGTGCCCGAGGGAGCGGACACCGGCGTTCCGTCGACGTGCCAGGCGATGGTCGGTTGGGTTCCGGGGAGCGGCGATCCGCCGAAGCCAAGGGTACGCACAGAAAAAAAGGTAAGCGTCGAGGTGGACCAAGTTACCTTGGTGGTGACATCGCCACACGGGGTTCGCCCCTCCTTCGAACCGCTTTGGCCAAGAGGCGTTCTGATGGGATCGCCGATCTGGATGGTAGCGGAGCGAGTCGATCCCAGCGCCCAGGATATGTCGGCCCAACAGCCATTATCGTCGTTCTCGAAAGCCTCGAGCGTGATCGTGAGCGCGCTTCCGGGCAGTTGGAAGTCGAAGTCGATGCCATTCATGGGAACGCCGCCCCGATACCAGACCCGCTCGACTCCAGGCGCTACAGTCTCGAGCGTGTGCACGACTAAACCCGCTTGGGAGAGGTTGGACAAGTCGTATTTCAGTCCGACATCCCAGTCCCGCGCGGGTCGATATTCGACATAGACACGGCCAACTCCGGTGCCTGGTTCGCCGGGTGGATGCAGGATCAGGAGCGTCGCGCCGCCTCTTGCGCTCGGCGGCCCCAGGCGCACCCTCCCCGATTGCCCCGCGACGGGAAACGGGTGCTCGACCACCCGCCCGCCGACGAAGGCGTCCGGATAGAAATGGTGGAGGTTTGCACGCGAGATATGCGGACCGCGCCAACGGAAGCTGTCCGCCGGCCAGTTGGGTATGTAGTCGCCGCGATAGGTCGGATTACCGGACCACTTGGGTCCGGTACCGAGATAGCGCGTGCCAAAGGACTCCGCCGACATGATGTCGTGCGGCGCTCCATATTCGGGGCCGACGATGATGGTCGCGTCGCCAGGTGCCCAGTCGGTGCCGTTGTTGTCGATGCCAAAGGTATGCTCGAAGCCGAGCGTGTGCCCGAGCTCGTGGCAGGTGAATACACCCGTGGAGGGGATAACAGGTATCGTCGAATAGGGTCGGCCGTCACCGAGTTTGCCGGAACCGCCGTCCCATCCCGAAAAGCTGCCACTGATGATCTGCCCGCCGGGCAACGTGAACAGTAGCACCCCATCGAAACCCGCAAGGGGGTCAAAGCCGGGGTTCGCGGCGCGCACGGCCTGGATCGCGGCGGTGACTTGGGTTCCGCGATCGGTGTTAGGCGGCGTGAGCGTGACCTCGACCCAAGGCAACAGTGCGCTGTTGAGAAAGTCGAAATAACCGTGGGTGGTATCGGACCAATAACGCAGGACCGACTGTGTGCCGGTCATAACCATCTCGATGCAAGTCTGGTCTGGAATATATTGATAGGCCGGGTCGTGACGAGCGCGGAGAATAGCAAGCTTGAATGGTTTCGGCATATCGGCGTACCCCCCGTTTCAATGCTTTCGGCCTCTCGATGGCCCGAACCTTCCCTTTGCCAACATCAGGCGATGCTAGCATAGAATTCGCACTAGCTAATGTAGAGTGGCATCATGCGACAAGTACAACAAAAGGTTAATATCGAGTACGCAGATCAACATCGACGTTCGGTGGCCAATGATCAGCGTTGGCGCACCTCAGCCTGCCCCCGGACGTCCGGCGGAGATCGGTGGCATTCGCTACCTCAATTCGGTTGTTTTCCGTCGGGCTCGGGTCTTATTTTCGAGCCGATCGGAACATAGCGGAGGTAGCCTCTGGCGATGATTTGTGGCTGTGGCTTCAAAAGGGCAGCTTTTCAAGATCCTGGCGAACAAATCTCTAAGCGGCTTGGGCAGGATCAGCTATGGCGCCTATCTATACCATCTTCCAGTCTGGGCGGTTCTTGTTAGATTGAGCGACCATTTTGGCAGGACCTCTTCGTGCGTGGCCCGTTTACAACGGTTAGCGAGGCTAAACTGGGATTTCTTAATTCGCGACGATGATGACGAAATCGCTGGGGGTCGCGTCCCATGCGAGCGTTCGGAGTTTCCCGGAATGACGAAGTATGGCACTGCCAATGGATCGACTTGAGCAGCTTTCGCGATGTCAGTAGACTTTAGGGGCTGATCTCCGAGCTTCGTCGAGGTTTCGCTGACGAACCATTAATCTTTTCGGAGGACCTGCCGATGACCTGTTTCTTCAGCTTGGCAATGCGCAGCCGCAGCGTTTGGATTAACTGGTCATTGACTGGATCAATTCACGGCTTGTCTGATCTTGTCTACATCGACCGTACGTAGGTACCGTGGGATGTTCGCCCAAAATGCGTGGTAGCCGAAACCACCGCTCTGGAGTTCGTCCAAAGCTTTTTCCTTGCTCCACTTCTGGAAAACCATCCTGTACATTGCCGTGACGACTCCAGTGCGATCGGCCCCGTGTTGGCAATGCAAAAGTACGGGGCCGAGTTTCTGCGCGTTTCTGATGGTGCGTAGCGCCGCGATAATGTCCTCATCCTCGATATGCCAAGTGTTCATCGGGACGCCGACAAGCTTGATTTTCTCAAGTCCTGGCAAGTTACGATCAGAATGAAATGCGCGAAGACTGACGATCGTCTTAATGCCAAGCGAGCGAATGGTTCTCACATCATCCTTGCGGATCTGCGCGCTGCGAAAAAAGGTCGGAGTTATGCGATATAGATTAACCGACGGCACAACCGACATCGCCCAAGCACCGTTTCGCACCGTTTCCTTCGCAAATCCGGCGGCGGTCAGCGGAAACAAAAGCCCGAGGGTAAGCGCTGTAAATAGCGAGTTCTGCCTGAAATGGTTCATCGTGACTTCCAACCTGTGTGAATTCATGCTGAACGGCGACTTGCGCGAACTTTTAGCCTAACTGGCATGTCGCATCCGCGCGAACGGTTTCTTGCAAAAGACTTCGGCCTTCGGTTCCGTCACGTTGCCGATCGAGGCGACAGGCACTTCGCAGATGTCGCAGCAGCGGGTCGTCTCCAGGCGCTGCAGAAGCTTCGATGCCTGAAAGACGTCACGGTCAGCACCGACTTTCCTCAAGAGTGAGTTTACCCGACTTTGGATGCGCCGACGTCTGTTGATGTTGGCGCATGCCCCCAATCAGGACTGACGCTCAGTTCAACCCAGAGTTATCTTGTGCCAGGCACCTTTTCCTTCGCGATATGGTCGAACGCGACACCCATCCGCTGCATCAGGGCGTGTCGACGCGTGTGACCATAACTTGCGAGCTCGAGCCGAATGCGTCGTTTGACGTCCTGGTGCCCGGCTGCGTTTTCCAGCGCGCGGATGGCCGCGCCCTTCGATGTATTCCAGATCCTGGAGACGACAAAGGCCTCAGTGATGTCGGCTTTCTCTCCCATACTGACCAGCGCCGGCCGCCACACATTGCTCAGCCAGTATTCAACCACCCAACGCTGCATTTCACGATCTCTCAGAGAGATGCGAGCCCAGCTCCGGAATGTTTGCCATTCTTTTGCCTCCAGTAGCTTGCTTGGATTGAACCTGCGACAGTATGACGTCCCACCGTATCTGACAGCGCCGTGGAGAAAGGGCACTCCGTTTAGATCGTCCATGATCACAGCATCTTTTCGCTCACTGCAGAGGCCACCTTTGGCGCGTACGGGATCGTAGCGAAAGGCATGCTGGAATTGTCGAAGATCGCCTTCCGCCTCAGGAAAGCGCCTCGAAGTCTCGCGCAGAAAGTCCTCAGCCTTGCCGACGTCAAGATGGGCGAGACCAATTCCTCCGATCGCGTAACTCATGAGGTGTTTGCCCTCCTTGATATCGGGCGGGCCAGCCCAATCGTGCCCGTCGGGATCGGTAGGGAATGACCCGCTCCAGTCGATTCCCCATTCCGCAACTGAAATCGCCAGGTTCAGCTCTCCGAGCGCGTCGGTCGCGTCTTTCAGCGAGGCCACGGTCTTCGGGCAGCTCGCGGCTTGCGAACTCGTCCCGCACTTCAATTCCTCAGCCCGCTTCTTCGCTGCCTGGAACTCCGCAATAACTTCAGTTAGCGTCTCGCTGCTAATGCGCTCTCTCCCACCATTGTCGTCGGCCATAGAAGCCCAACCTCCGGCGTCGAGGATCGCTTGAAACACCCGATCCTTCAATGGAGTTTGTGCGCTGGCCGAACCCGCCAGTACGAGGGTCGTCCCGACGACGACCATTGCCCGCATGCTCATTAGATCAATCCTCCAAAGCCGAGCGGAGACGCAAGATCGACACCAGTTGAAATTCATCGCGTTGCTTTAGGTACCCGCTCTTGTTCATCTCCAAGGCGTATCTGCCTATCCTTCCTTCCGGCCAGTTCCCTATCGCGCAATCCACTCCAGCGTGATTAACTTCGAGGCAAATTGCGCTTTCCAATTTGAACAAATTCGAAGTGTGGACCAGGCGAGAGAAGCTTAGCGGACCCTCCCTGCTGAAACTGATGATGTCGCCTCTCGCCGGTCGGATTGCGTCGAACGGCACAGCTTTGAAGACGAACTTGTCGTCGCGAAAACCTCGCCGGATGTAACAACGATGGGAAAGAAACAAGGGGAATTCCCGCTGGGAGAAGCCCGCGTGCCTGACACACCAGGATACAAAGATACCTGAGAAATGGTCTCCCTGCTTGACTGCGGCGCAGGCCAGATCGTGGCAGTAGGTATTCAGTCGCGCCATGACCGCCGGCGACCAAGGCGTTTCATTAGAAAGATCTTCAACTTCGCTCTCCGCGACTGCGGCGATAGCCTCCGACGAATGCTTGGACGGGGTCTGCTTGGCGGTCGCCACCGAACAATTCAAGGCAGTCGCGGATAGCGCGCCAAGGCATAGCGCGTTGAACCTCCGCCGACTGATAAGATCGCACTCTACTCGCATAGCCATGAACCTGCTGAACCAAGTCGGACCCTCGTCAGATTGCCTGGTCGATGACCTTCTTGAACCTCGCTGCGACCCCGCCGAATGCCTTCGAGGTGGCGTGGATCTCGTCCGCCCAATCGTCTTCCTTCAACTCTCCGCGCACGTCTACGACGTAGACGAAGGACTGCTTACTGTTTCCGGCAACGTTGTGAAGCATGTCGTACAATGCATCTATCAGCACCCGCACGATGCCGCGCTGGAGCTGGAGGTCCACGATACCCTTGTCTTTTAGAGGAGCGCCCAGCCACTCGTCCTGTTTGGCATAGACAGGGTGGCGCTTGTCTCCTGGGAAGCCACCGGGAATCGCGTAGTCGTACCCGTGGATGAAGATTGGGAGCTTCTTGAAATCCTCGTCCGACCGCACTGTTTCCACCAGCTTCCGATAGTCCTTCTCCAGTTGTGTCAGGACATTGGCTAGCTTCGCCTTGTCGATGTGCCAGGCGGCGTCCTTTCCGGCCTGGAACTGCTTGACGAGCGTAGCGAGGACAGGATTCCCGAGCAGGTCCTCACCGATCACGTCGTTTCCCGCGCCAGAGAAAAGAAAGCCTTTGACCTTGTTGGCCTTCTGCTGAACGAGCGCTTTCATGTACTCGGGATTGCGGTTGACCATGTTGTCGGCGGTGTCGCCAGCGGCGTCGAGGCTCCAAATCAGGTAATCTGGATTGAGATGGTCGATGACATCGTCGATGAGGAAAGGGAACTGATGCCAGGAGTCGCCTTCCGAAACGAGAACGGGCTTCCTGATTCCGCTTGCTATGCGGTTCTGAAAGGCCTGCTGGCGACGCCATCGGCAAATGGCGTTTCCCCATCTGATGGCGCTTTCGACATCCATCTGGGCCTCGATGGGCATCTCTACCTTTTGGGGGTCCGGCTCTATCCGGGGATCGAAGGGCCCACTCGCTTGTCGATCGGCCGTCAGGTACTTGGCGATCTCGGAATCTGGCACTTCCGGATCCATCAGCTTTTGCTTGAATTCCTGATAGCTGATCTTTGCCATGACTACCTCCGTCACGCCTTGGTTTTCTTGCGCGGTTTCTTTGCGTTCGCGGCACCGTCGCTGATCAATGCGTCGATCAAGGCGTCCAGATCCTTCTGGTCGTGCAGATCGCTTCGATCGCCGCGCTTGGACAACGACAGTCGAACGGCCACTGGACGGTGGTCCGATATTTCTAGGTAGTTCGGCATGGTGCGGTCTTTGGCGACGATGAAAAAATCGGCCGTACCAACCGTCTGTCGCATGGATGGCGAGAGAAACACGTTGTCGATCGCAGACTTCGGGGACTTCACATAGGTGAAGGCGCCATCAGCTTCGTCCTCGGCGCCGAGTATGTCGAAACTAGCGTCGGCGATCGCCGTGAAATCCCCACTCGCGAGAGGGGCGTTCATGTCGCCTCCCAGGAGGACGTCTAATTTGGTCTCGGCAGCTATCTGCTCGATCGCTCGGGCGAGAATGCGGGCGGCAAGTCTGCGTCGCAGGCTCCCCTCGGCCATGGCCTTGAGGTGGAGCGGGACCACAAAAAACTCATAGGCGGGGAGCGGCTTGATCGTCTTGAACCGGAAGAGGCCGGGATAGCGGTCGAATATCTTGCCGTGAAGTGCCTCGACCTCGAGGTTCGGATCGTCGCTTCTCTGCTGGAGCAGCTTTTCAATCGTCGCCGGCCACGCGACCCGTTCGCCACTTAGGTTGGACGACTTCCAGATGATAGCGGTCGATTGCTTGCTTTCCGGCGCGTTCGGTTCTGAAAACGCGCAGTCATAGTGGTCGCCATAGATCGTCTGGATTCTCTTGACCAAGGCATCGACGGCAGGAGGCGAAATCTCCACCAGGCCCCATATGTCCAGGCTTAAATCGGAGATCACCTTTGCGGCGCCATCGAGCTTCTCGGGCTGGTCGTAGCGGTTTGCGAGCCACTCAATGTTCCAGAAGCCGATGTCTACGTCCTGATCTGAACCGCGGTAGGTATCCACGACTGCCTCTGGTCCGAGTTCGCTGGCATCGATGCGCCGACCGAGACCGCCGAAGAAGCCCGACATCGTGTCCGAGCCTTTAATGCTCTTGAGGACCGTTTCGGCAAACGAGGCGTCGACGCCGCCTTTGCGCATGCGCATCTCCAGATCGAGCGCGATAGCCGCGATCTTGATGCCTTCGTTCACCACGCCGGTGCTGCCTCCGTCCGGCAGCTTCACCTTTTCCGCGCGGCTCGCGTGATGCAGTCCGATAAGGCGCCCTCGCTTGTCGAACACAGGAGCCCCGGAGGAACCTTTCATCGTATCCGACGAATAGTGGATTACGTTGGCGTCGATCGAGAGGATGTCTGTGTCGTCCAGACTTACCTGCTTCGGCTGACCGTCTGGATGGTGAATAATGAAGGCTGACTCGCCCTTGCTCACTGTGAAGAACGCCCGCTCCATGGCGATGGCCCCGTAGGCTTGCGCGGCAGCATCCTCGACCCATACGAAGGTATAATCCAGGCCGCCGATAGTCGGACTGGTGATGAAGAGCCGAGCGGGATCGATGGCGAAAGTCTGTGTCGCCTGGGGAGCTCGACCATCTCCAGCAAGTAAACTCTCAGGCGAAATCTCATAATTGAACTCCACCTTCGCTCGCTTGGCGACATCGATCGAATTCAAGACGTGATGATTGGTCAGCAGCAGGTTAGCTCCGACAAGAAAGCCGGTCCCACTCCAAAAGCCGTCGACGCCCTGGTAATCTGCCCCGTCAGCCGAGATGATAGCCACTGACCTCCGCCGGTCCGAAAGCAATTGGAGCAGCGCTGACTGGGACGTTACGTAAGTTCCTATGGCCGCTTCCGGCGTTATGACGCCCTTCGCAACGGCGTCGTCCAATCCCCTCGCCGCCCACCCTGTCCAACCCTTAAGCATTTGGCCTGGATCATCGACCGATCCTGTCCTGCCTATCTGTGAAAACGGTTTCTGCCGGGTATCGGGCTTGGCTACGAATGGGATGCCTTTGAGACTGCGAGCATGCACCACGTGATTGCTCCCGATCGCTAGCAGTTTGCAAAACGCCGAATTAGGTGACGGTCGACCAACGCAGACGCGACCTGCGGTAAAGCTTGATCTGCCCTTGCGGCCGAGGTGAGACTTCGTAGCTAGGCGCCAGCGTTGGGGAAAAGTCTTGGTTCCAGTTCGTAGAACTCCACTGAAAGCCCTTTGCCGGTCTTGTATTGTCCAATCCACGACTTGAGCGTCTTGTTCTGTTGGAATTCTGCAGCGCCGGAGCTGTTCGAGTATATCTTTGTTCCCTCATCATCGGAATCGTCTACGACCCCGACAATACCGACATGTCCGATATTCCGGCGCCCGTTGGCCGCGGTCACGGTGGGCGAGATCACGACACACCCGGAAACCGGTCTGTTTATCTTTTTGTGCTTGTTTCGTAAGACAACTACCATGCTGGCGGTCGCCAGTCCGCCTCCGATTTCTCTGCCGAGAGCCATCTCAGTGACGCGGTTCACGGCCCAGGCGCAAGCTAGATTTCCATGTTGCGTGCCCGGAGCATCCGCGGAACTCATACGCGGCCGCGTAGCGCATTTTACCGCCTGATCGGAAAGAGTTCGATCGAGCTCAGATTGAGAAAGGACTGGACCGCCACTTGGGCTTGATTGCGGCACGAAATCGTCGCCGCGATTGGCTCTTAACTGAGCCTGCAACTTGTCGGAAAAAACGGAGGGAGCACCGCTAACTTGGTCCTCAGCCAGAATGTCTTCTTCCACGCGGGGAGACTCGCCTGGCACGCTTCGGACAATTACTTGCTCTCCGCTATCGTTGTCGTGTTGGTTCACAAAGTAGTATGTGGCTTTGCCGACCGTGACTTTGTCGAAAAGCTCACTTTCCATCGTTGGATCAAGGAGATTTGCGACTTCTTCGGGAATTTCACCGGCCATGTTTCCCTCCCTTGGCCTGCGCACAGGCTCGTTCATTATGAGATCTGCTATGCTGCGACGACGACAGGGCTTTGTGCAGTTGCCTACGCGCCTTTCCGGACGGTTTCCGCGTATGTCGTAAGCCTCGCCGCACTCGGACCAACCGGCCGGAAGACACGTCTATGAGTTCAGCTACCACCGCTGATGCCGTGATCCCGATCAGATATTACCAACCCTGATTGCTATTTCTTCGTTCAACCCAATAACTTAAAGTAGCAGAATATAGATGACGAATCAACGCACCCCAGAAAAAATAGAGGAATATAAAAAATAAAAGACCCAATACAAATCGGACATTATTATTCTCCAACAAGAACATATCTTTGTCTGTGACAGATAGGCTTAGCCTTAACGGTATATTTGGTGATTAATACCCTTGGTGTGATTTGGGTTGAAACTCGTGAAAGCGGAGCCATGGGGGCGGCTTTTGGGCGCCGGTGCACGAACTCGACGAAGATGGCTAGACGGATGGGGAAGCTTGAGTGAGTGAAGAGCGATTTAATTTGTGGATTGCCTTTTGCTTCCTTGCCGGCCTTTGCGCTTGCAGTTGGTATTGGTGCATCAGATCGATCGTTTTCTACCGCATGAACGGATTCGATTTCAGCAAAGATTTCGGGCCAGAAGTCTACGTAGGAGGATTCTTGGCGCCGGCGAAAGCGAAGTTTTACGTGATCATGCCTTTCACGGTGGCGGTAAGCTCTTTTTTGACGTCGGGGCTCGCTTTGGGATTGCTAGGAATCTTCAAACATTGTGCCGATTGCGGTCGGTAGCTGGCAGTTTGTTCAGATTCGCAGCCGCAAGCCCGACCTGACGCGTTCGCTGAAGAAGACAAAAAAGACCAAGCCAACCGAACAGAACGCTGAGGAAGCTGTGTGTGGATTGAGCGGATGGGCAGAGTTCGGCAGCAGCGGTTTGCTTCGCTAGTGCTCTCCGTGTGTGACTTTGACTCGAGGTCTCAAGCGATTCTCAAACGATCGGCGTGAGCAGAGCCATCCATCTTAGTTTATGCGACGCCGAGGTTTGTGTACCGTGACAGCGCCCTCCTCACTGTCCAACGACGCCTGTCCGGGTACCAGAATCATCGGTGCGGGGGGAATAGACGGCGCTATTGCAACTGTGCTTACCCGCAATGGTATCAAGGCCCACTATTTCAAACAGCCGTGGACCTGAAAGTCTCAAAAAGTTTGTAGCGTTGGCTCCTGACAATTAAATCCGGCACGCGTGAGGAGGCTGCCTCCGGGAATATCATTTTCGTGTCCGTGTTATGGCTCAAAGTGCCCTCGGCACGTAGGGAGGCCTCCTGGACTTCAGCGGCAGCTTCCGCGTGGATACGAACAATCGCATGTAGCGCCCGCTGCACCCTCCGATTACCATCGACGGTCGCGCTTTCGACTTCCGTTTTCGGGGAACTCTTCCAGGCGCCGTCGTGGACGGCTTCGCACTGTCCCCCACCTTCCGCCATTTCAATGTTGCCTTTCCAGCAACACGACTTGCCTTCCTGCAGGCGTGACGAGTGAACAGAATATCCGTACTGGCCGGGTCCTCAGTTGCTAGGACTACGCTGCACTTCCCAACATGAAAACTCGTTCGACGAACACACTCATTGGATTAGCTGAACTCCGCACGTTGACGAGACTGCGTCCAATCACGACGGGCTCATGGACGACCTTTAGCGGTCTGCATCTCGACATCCTGGATGGCACGAGTGAAATCATCGTTCCTTCGTGCGATCACGACGCTGTCATCATTTGTCTGCGATCGTCTCGCGCCTTCCGCTGCGAGGTCGGTAGCGCCGCTGGCAACGGCAACTCTTGCCGAGCAGGCGATGTCATTACTGTTCCGCATGGCTGCATAACTCGTATCTCCGGTGGACTGCCACCGCTACTCAGGGCGGCGATTGATCCACGATGGGCGGGTGAAATCGAGCGGATTGGCGAAAAACGAGAGCTGGAGCGAAAGTCTCAACACCATCGCTCAAACGACGAAACTGCCATGAATATTGGCAACATCATTTTCTCAGAGACGTCCAAAGCAAGACTAGGCTCGCGTGCCGCATTCCTCCACCATCTTGCCCAAGCTCTTGCCCTCCACCTCGGAGATAGCCTTGGGCTGCCGGGCGCGCATGGCTTGCTTCGGGGGGAGAGCGGGCACGAGGCGATCAATCTTGTCATTGAGCGCCTACAAGGTGTACGCGGTGCGTATCCCGACCTGTCAACACTCGCAGCGATGTCCGGGATCAGCCGATTCCATTTTAGCCGCTTGTTCAAGTTGGAAACGGGCATAGCGCCTGGCCGCTATATCGAAAACCTCAGGATCGAGCGGGCGAAGGCTCTGATCGAAGCGGCAGAACTTCCGTTGGTCGAGATAGCATATCAGACAGGCTTCTCAGACCAGAGCCACTTCACGAGACGATTTCGAAAGGCGGTCGGAATGACGCCCGGCGCGTATGCCCGCAAATCCAGACGGAAACACGTGAAGAAATAGTCGTGTTCGACCCGCAAGGTCGTTCCAAACGAAGCAATGGTGTTCCATACCAATGCGAAAGTTCGTGTGATATCTTCTGCATCAATCGACTTCTGCCAGAGGAGTGGCAAGCGATGCAGAATACGACATACGCATCAGATACCGGTCCCTATCGGCGCCGAAAACGAGCGCCGTAAACGACGGGTCGATCCGCAACTGATCACATCCTAACATTATTTTCTCGCGGGTCTCCGCGACACGAGGGTTGTTGCATGCAGCTTGCCGGGCTGAGGTATTTCGTCGAGGTCGCTGATCGGGGCAGCTTCACTGCGGCTGCGGCATGGTTAGGTGTGTCGACCTCCACCCTTACGCGCAGCGTCAGCACCCTGGAAGACGACCTTGGTCTCACGTTGTTCGAGCGCACCCGTCACGGTGTACATCTCGCCGCCTCCGCGCAGACTGTTTTAGATGAGACGCGGCGTATGCTCGCCAGCTTGGATTCGGTGGCGACGGCGGCAGATGGCGCCGCGCGAGGTATTGTCGGTGAGCTTCGCCTGGGAGTCCGGTCGCCTCCCCTTGGCGAGCCTCTGCGCAGCATGCTTGCGAATTGGCGACGAGATCATCCGGGCGTCAGGTTTGTCGTCTACGAGCTCTCAGACCGTGAGATTTTTACTGAGCTTGTAGCGCGTCGCATCGATGTTGCCTTGGTCCCGAGCTTCGCACCATGGCCCCAGATCGTGATGGAGCCGCTCTACCGAGAGCGGATGGTGGCCGCGGTTCCACAGGATCATCCTCTTGCCAGCCGCCCGAACCTGAAATGGAGCGACTTTCACGGGGAGAAAATCTTTGTGCAGGAGTGGGCACAGAGCCACGCCATGAGAGAATTCTACGCATCAATGTTGGGGATCGGTCTGCCGCTGGAATCTATCCCAGCAGGTAAGCAGACCGTGTTCAGCCTGATCGCCGCAGGTTTCGGCGTTACGCTGGCGCAGCAAAGTCAATCAGAAGCCAGCTTTCCGGGCGTTCAGTTCAGGCCAATCGATGAGAAGAACGCGCGCGTCGAGTTCAGCCTGGCCTGGTCACAGAAATCCGAGTGCGCCGTAATCGGCCGCTTTTTGGCGTCCATGCGAGAGAGCGCCGCCCTGCGCAGTTTGGATATTTCAACAACCGCTTCGGCGAATTGAGAGGAAATAAAGATGGCTAAGAAACCAACTATCGTATTCTGCCATGGCATTTGGGCCGATGGCTCGTGCTTCAGCAAGGTAATTCCTGCATTGCAGGCCGATGGGTACGAAGTCATCGCCGTCCAGTATGGCTTGGACTCCTACCTGGAGGATGTCGCGGCAGTGAAGCGAACCCTCAATCGTGTAGGTAGCCCCGTACTCCTTGTCGGTCACTCCTACGGCGGCGCCACAATCACGGCGGCCGGAACCGATGAGCGGGTCGTGGGCCTGGTTTTCATCGCTGCTGTCGCGCCGGATGCGGGCGAAACAGTTCAGGATCAACTCAACAAATTTCCATCTGATATTTTCAACCATGTCGAGGCGGCCGACAACCGCGCCTGGATGTTGCCGAGCGGCGTCGAACATTTCGCCGGAGACCTTCAAAAGGAGGAGCAGAAGCTTGTCTGGGCAACGCACTATGCGCCGGTGGCCGACTTGTTCCTCCAGCAGAAGCTTGGCGCCGACGACATCTCGTGGAAGTCGAAGCCGAGCTGGTACATACTGGCCACTCAAGATCACACGGTGCATCCGGATCTCCAGCGTTGGGTGTCGAAGCGCATGAACGCGACGGTGACTGAAGTAGATAGCAGCCATGTCCCAATGCTCTCTCAGCCGGACATCGTCATCGACGTTATTCGGAGGGCCGCCGACGCAGTCGCGAACCGGTGACTTAAGCCAAGCTTGCAGTTTGGGGGGGGCCGCTGCTAGGCGGCCTTCTTTCACATGAGGAGCAAGTGAGGAGATACCATGCATACCCGTCGCAACCCGTCAGGGAACGAACAAGCGACCTATTCGAAATTGAGGTTCGTGACGGAGGTAGAATTCTTTACATCAGTGGGCAAATCCGCGGGATTATGGAGCAAATGCCACAAAGCCAAAATTGCTGTCACCCGATCTAAGGAATGCTCCTTTTCTGGAGCCTCGTCCTCAGCCACAGCCACAGTGCGTCGGCAGCCATCAGGCGCGGCAACTACTCTTGGTCAGGTACCGCAAAGACGAGACCGAAGATGGGTGCAAACCGTTCCAACACCTCCGCCAAGACATCATCCGGCACCTTGTCTTGAGACTTGTCAGCATTCCAATTTCGCCAGTCCATCGATTTTACTTGATCGATTTGGATGACACCAGTGACGCTCGTTCCCGCGCCGATAAACTGCACTGCAAAGCCGTTGGCGCGAGAGGCGCTACCCGTCGTGGTTATTGGCGCGATGAACGCAAAGCCCGTAGCCATATTGAATTTAAAGGCTGAGAGAATGAGTCCGGCGTGACGTCCACGTTGCTCTTTCCCTGCAGAGGGCTGCATGTCGAGCCACCAGATTTCGCCAGGGGCTGGGATGTTAGGTCTTACCAAACTTCGTTCCCTACCGCAGGTGCATTGATCCACGCTTGTTCTTCTGGAGACCGAGAAGAGTTGGCATCATAACCCTCCAACAATTCATCGAGCGTATATTTGGGTTGACGCACCTTCATTGTTTTGACGGCACTCGATGCGGGTTCGGCGATAACCTGCCTTCCCTTTACCGAAACGATCATCTCTTGGCCCTCTGTTAGACCGAGCATGTCGCGAGCAGCGGCCGGTACAATTAGGACCAACGAGCCGCCAGCCTTTTTTAGCTTCGAGGTTGTCGAAAAGTCTTTCCTCGCCGATTGACCTCTTGTTGTCGCCATTAGCTTCGCCTCATCGATGTAGAACTTTTATATAACATCGGAAGGAGTAGTTAGCGAGATGCGCAATCGGGCGTGAGGGTCAATCCTTGACCTTGTGGCAATTGCTCCATAATGCCGTAAACTTGTCGGGCGAGCGCCGAGATAGGTAGCGGGATAGGAAGTGACCCGCTGGAATGAGCATTAGCGAAACCACCACGTTCAGCACAAATACAATTGTTGGCTTTTTAAAAGCGCATCCAGAAAATTCATTGCGACTCATCCCCTCGTAGGCAACTGATAGTAATACACCGTTCCAAAATCAAGAGTTGAGCAAGTAGCTCAGCCCGCGCCCATTTTCGCCGCCGCATTTCACTCTTTCCCCGCCCCGAAGCGAAGAAAAGTCAGCCCGCGCCGCCTTGCGTTTCGCTCGCGGATCACCGCGACATTCCCCTGCGCCATAAACTGCCCGCTCGCCACATAGGCGCAGGCACTTAACGCAGTCGGTCCGGCATAGCTTGGGGCAGGTCGCATCAGGCCTCCCGCTGGGTGCGGGACCGGTTGACGGGTTGACGAGCGGCTGGATGACCGACGTCGCCATCATGGACCTCGTCCACAGTTCAGACTCATTCCTTCATGATGGCCGCGCTGGCGTGTCCGGAAGGATGCTGCACGTCCACCGCTCGGTCTTCGACAGCTCGCTCGGCGAGACAGACGTCGAGGTCGTCGTGTAGAACGAGGACGGCCGGGCCCGGCACTTCGCCGCGGGGCGGGCATTTCGGCGCATTCGCCCCAAGCGCCGCGATAGCTGTGTCATCTATCTCAGCCCAGAGTAACCTGCCTGAAAAAGGTCCGCGCGAGCGCCCTGCTTTAACCTCTCCGCTTTGGCTGCGCCGCCGGCATTCGCGTAGCCGCCGCTCCTGTACTTGCGAAGGAAAGTGCCGAGTAACTGCGAGAAGGAGTCGACCTGCTTCCCTCGTCCTTCGTGGCCGAATTGCGAAACGCGTCGGTTCACGGACAAAACGTCATAAACAACAACCAAGAAACCCCACCGAGATGTGGTTCCAGCGCCGTGCGCTCCGGGCGTCACTCGCCTTCTTCGCCCGTCTTAGGAAAAAGATGAGTGATATTGGAACCAGCGGCCTGAATCCTCGCTGCCGTCTTCTTGGTGCCGGCCGCGCGGCGTTCGGTAGCACCTTGTACGACAGAGGCAAATCCATCGCGCTGCCTGTAGTAGCCAGGCTTCTCCGGAAGACTGAGATCGAAATCGGCGAGCAGTCTCTCGATGAGGTCCATGGCCTTCGCGGCAAGCACCGCATAGCCCTCCTGACGCCGCTCGAAGAACCCGTCGAATCCCGGACCCGAGAGATCAAGACTGTCCAACGCGTTGCCCAAGTTCGTTATACGGTTCGATAGCCATAAAGTCTCGTTGAAGAGCTCCCCGCCGAGGAAGCTCAGGTCCTGCGCCGGTGGAAGGACGAGAACCGGATCGGGCGTGTGGAAGACGAACTCGCCGTCGTTGACTGGATTGAACTCAGGCGTGTCGTTTACGGCAGCGTAAGCGGCGCCGACAAAATCGTCCAATGCCAGAGCTGTCAGCATCGCTGCGCCACGCGCGTTGGCTTTCGGGTCCCGCGCGCGTTCAGCACTCGCCCACCGCAGTGCGTTAGGTACGATCGTGCCGGCGGCGAAACAGCCAGCCCCAATCATCGCTCCGACGAACATAATACCCTGAGTTGTTTCGAAGAACTGCGTCAACACCTACCTCGTAAAGTTCGAGAAGCGATTTGCATCGGTCGCACGCAGGACGGAATCAGTACCGGCTTTTGCAGTGTGCCTCGCTTGAAAGCGATTAGGAATGCTCTCCCGAAGATGAGATCTCGACATGGTAGATTCAAGGTCGATGCCCAACGCGGTCCTCACCTCCGCTTGATGACCTTCGCCCGCAACGTTTCCGAGCGGCGGCGACCCCAGAGTACGCCAGGTGTTATCCCGCTCTGAGGCCTTCAGGACGCGGCGCGTCAGAAGTCTGCCGGACTGGCCACCTAGGAGTGAGTTATCAAAAGACGGCAGACCGCTCTGCTTTTCGACATGGACGCGTCAAAACGTCGCGAGATGTTCCGAGACGAGTTCGACGAACTGCTCGGGCACCTCGTACATTGGATAATGCCCAGCATCGACAAGCACCTTTACGGCCACGCTCCCATACCAGGTTGCAACAGTTTCGTGCGTCCGCTCAACCGACGTTCCCGGATCCTTCCCGCCGAGCACGGCGAGCACCGGCGTCTTGTTGCAGACGACCTCGCGCGAGAAATCGGTCCCGGTCCAGGAAGACATGTAGGCGAGGAGCGGCTTGGGCGACGTCCCAACCAGACTAAGATCACGAAGTCCGTCTAGCCACTCTGGTGCCCTGGTATGCCCAGTGTTAACGTCGATCAACTTCTTCCGGACTTGTCCGTCGCCGACGGCGTCCAATAGAAGCTGACGGCGCTCGTCAGTGATCTTGGCCCCAGAAGCAGGCACCGCGGCGACGAGTATAATCGACTGGACTTCCTCTGGAAAATCAACGGTCAGGCGCTGCGCCGTCATCCCGGTCATCGAATGTCCGATGACATGATACCGCGACCAGCCGAGCGACCTGGCAAGATCGCGAACGTCGTGTGCGACCTCCTCCACCATATATTTTCCCGTCTCCCCAGAGCGGGTGCCATATCCTCGACAATCGAGGAACGCGACGGTGAATTTCTGACGATCCCAATATGGAAAGGTGGGCTCGAAGAGACGGTGGTCTCCCATCCAACCATGAAGGGCAATGACGTGGATGGAGCCTTCGCCGATCACCTTTGCCGGCCGTGCACTCGTTAGATCATATCAATAACCGCCCTTCGCGTTCCCTGACGCCTTCGCTTGCTCCTTCATGATGGATCTGAATGAAGTGATGCTCGCAGCGGCCGCTCCGGCGAGCAGCCGGACGTCATTCGAAACCGTCACCAGGTCGAATCCACATTTGGCAGCACTGGCTGCGTAGCTGGCAGAACCGCAATGCAGCGCGGCCTTGATGCCGGCACTATGGGAGGCCTTCAAAATCCGGTCGATCGCCTCGATGATTTCGGGCTCCTCGCGGTCGAACCCCGGAGCGTACTTCTTTCCTGTGAGCGCGATCGTGAGATCCGCAGGACCGATGTAGATGCCGTCGAGCCCCGGCGTGGTTGCGATCTCCTCGAGCTTGTCGAGAGCCTCGGCCGTTTCGATCATTGCGAAACACACGATCTCCTCGTCGGCTTCTCCAAGATAGTTCCGGCCGCCAGACGAGATCAGCGCGAAGGGGCTCATGACGGCATTGACGCGGGAACCGGTCTTAAAGTCGTGGAGCTGCTTATATGCGTATTGGCCTCCGAAGTTCGGCGAGTCCGCGCGGCTGATTCCGGTCGGCCCGTGACAGATTGCACACCGCTGTACGAGCGTCGAACCGCCCGATGGATTCGGCAGGTGGCCTGCGCAGCGCCACTTCGTTCAGTGTCGCCGACGACACCGGATAGTCAGGAGCGACGACGTCGCTAGCCGACCGATGCACGGCGCGATATCGTGAGACGATGCCCAATGGCTAAAGCCTCGGCGGCCGGCTTGGCAGGGCGCCTGGCGACTTTCTTGGCTAAATGCCTTGGAAACGCTTCCCTTGCCCGAGTACCCCGAGCGCAGTTCGAGCGGGCCGCGCTTCAGGCAGTGAATACCCGCTTCCCGCTTACGCTGTACAAATCGATAACGGCCGCGCGGGGAAGAGGCCGCGAGATCAGAAAGCCTTGGAGGCTGTCGCACCCAAGGGCCACTAAAGCATCACTTTGTTCGTCCGTTTCCACCCCTTCAGCCGTGGTCTTAAGACCTTTTGCTCGAGCCATATTAATCATCGCCTCGATCAATGGCCTGCTCTCTCCCTGCACTGCATCGATGAACGACTTGTCGATCTTGATCCTGTCGACCACGAGGTTCTGCACCCTTGAGAAGGAGGAGTATCCCGTTCCGAAGTCATCGATGGCGATACGCACACCCGCATTTCGAAGCACAGCAATGTTCCCATCGCTATGTCCTTCTCCACCCAAAACCAAAGACTCGGTGATTTCTATCTCCAGTCTGTTTGGATCGATGTTCCATTTCGCCAATCTGGACAAAACACGAAGAGGATAACCGTCGGAACAGAGTTCCAGCGCCGAGGCGTTGATTGCCATAGAGGTGGAAGGAAGGTCCGCCATGACACTGCAAGCATCTTCGAGCACGATGGCGCCGACCTCATGGATAAGGCCGATTTCCTCGGCAATGGGGATGAAGATGTCGGGAGCAATGAAACCTTCTTCAGGATGCTTCCAGCGGGCAAGCGCTTCCATTGATGACAGGCCCTTGTGCTCCGCCGAATATACCGGCTGATAAAAGACCTCCATTTGAGACCTTGTCTCGAGCGCCAGCCGAAGGTCGTGTTCAAGCTTCCGACGCCTGCGCAGCAGCTCGTCCATATGGCCGCCGAAGATCGCGAAAGTGTTTCGACCAGCCGCCTTGGCGTGATAGAGAGCTATGTCGGCCTGACGGGTGAGTTCCGACGGATCCGCGGGGCCGACAGCAACCGCAGCTCCGACGCTCGCACCGATGACGATATGGGCGCCATCTATCTCGAAAGGCTCCCGCAGGTGCTGGACGATCTGGGCGCAAGCGGCGGCGGCCACCTGACTGTCGGCTTCTTGAAGCAGGACGGTGAATTCGTCACCTCCGACGCGGCCGATGATTGCCGGCGACATAGTGTCATTCAAGCGCTGGGCCACCAGCGAGATGAGCTTGTCTCCCGTCGGATGCCCGAAAGTATCATTGACCGCTTTGAACCGGTCGAGGTCTATGAACAACACGCAGTGGCTCTGGTTCTGAGAAGCCGCGCCGAGCCGGGCGGCAAGTTCGGTGCTGAAATGAGCGCGGTTGGAAAGGCCAGTCAGCGGATCGCGCGAGGCGAGATGCTGGAGCTCCTCACGACTCGAGGCAAGGCGTGCTGAGCGTCTCCAGATCGCACGCCCGAACAGGTTTGCCGCGACGAAGATGGCAACGGCGGCCAGGCCGACCGCCGGCAGGGTCGCTTCCAACACGCTCGCACCTGGGCGAAATGGGCGCCAGGCGAAGTAGCCGATAGCGGCGCCCGCACGAGACTTCAACGGAACGAATGAGTGCTCCGCGTCCGTCGGAGCGTCATTCGAGAACTGCATTTCGGAAAATTGGTAGTCCTTTCCGATCTCGGACGCGAAACTTTGATCGAGGAACCTCACAGCCACATGTAGATTTTGCTCCCCCGGCTGTTGTTCGATGTCGCCGGTGTCTGAGACAATTGGCTTGACGCTCACAATCGCTGGGTGGCGCCCTACATATGTAAGGTCGCTTTCGCCGATTGAGAGCACCCGGTCCGTGACCCCTTCGCCGTCGCTGGCAGCAAGTCGTTTCTGCAATGCATCCGCCAGCGGCGCATAAGCGACACGCAGATCATCCGGCGTCAATTCGCTATCAGAGGGCGCAATGAACTCGTAGATCGGGCTATGGTCGGCCGAAAGTACGATGGCCGCGTCATGTCCGAAATAGGTGTGCATCCAGTCGCCGAGGTTCGACCGAAGCCATTCGAGATCCCGCGCGTCGGTTTTTCGAACCGCGTCGTCCCAGACTGTCGCGCTTTCCTGATCATGAGCAACGCTAGCCTGCATCTTCGAGACGATCAGTCTGACGAGATCCCGCTGGCGGGCCTCCGCGACCACATCGGTCTGCGCTGCGGCCCATTGGAGGGTACCAAAAAGGACGCACCCTATGATCAAGGACGTGGCTGCCGGGAGAACCCATTTTAAAACCCACTGCGACCGCGCCTGCCAATTCATCTGCATTACGTCCTTCTATGTGCGTAGAGCGTAAAACAGGGAGCGTTAAAGCGCGCGGAAGGGGATTGGTTAGCACTTCCTTTCAGACCCGGCCGTTCGATCTGATCACCGGCGCCGTTTCCCGGACCACCGAGGGCAATAAGCTCGGTTAAGGCGTATTGCCGCCCAGGATTGAGTGGTAATGCTGCAAGCATCGTCTGTTGGCGGCGAGAGAGAAGAAAATTGACCAAGGACATGATCCTGCCGGACGGCAAGCACGAAGGATTCCCCGTCGTCGTTTTGACGGGGGTCTCCTCGTTCGACGTCCTTCGACGCCTCTGGCTGAAGCTTGTTCCGGAGGACGACGTGTGGCGCGCGGGCCTTCGGCATCGGGCCGCGGAACTCCTGGACGTGTCAGAGTCCCTGTATGGCGCCGAGCATCGCCCGGCGTCCGAAATCCCCCAGACGTGTCGGGTGTACCCGGTGGCGATCGCTGATCACATCAAAAACTTTAGCCGCCGCTCGGTCCTTGCACACCAAAGTCCTTTCACGCCAATCGTGTTGTATTCCTAGGCGACATCATCGAACGCGGACCGGACAGGTCCCCGAACTAGGACGCCATCCACAAAGACGGCTGATCTTTGGAAACCACGAGGAATTCCTCCTTTATCTCCGACAAGCGAGATCTTGTCTTTGGACACTGGATGAAAAACGGCGGAGTGGCATGCGCGACGCGTACGGTCAGAACGCAACCAAAGCATACTCCGACGTCCGTCGGGCTCATTCTAGCAAGTCCAGACCCCCTCGCCGCAATTCGCGGCGCGGAATCTTTAGTGATCGAGGGTGATCATGTTTTTGGTTCGCGCAGGGCTGCGGCCCGGCATCTCATTGGCCCAGCACCACCAGGGCCCTGTCCTTGTCGAAAACCGATCTCCTCTTACGTCTCCTAAAGGTCGGGGTGTGGAAAATCATCACACGCACCCGTCACCGTCACCAGAAGGCTGATTGAATCGCGACGCGGTCAGTGTGAATCAAGGGAGGAAAGTCACATGGAAATGGGCGAGTTGAAACCAGCGAAGGAACTGGCCGCGAAACGTTCGAGCAGATTCAAGAATGAAACTCCGGACTACGCCGAGGCAAGGACGGCTCTGCTTGCCGAGGAGATCGAAGTCCGACGACATCTCACCAGGCTTGCGGAGCAGCGCCGGCGCCTGCCTCCGGGCCCGGTCGTCGAAAAGGACTATCGCTTCAGGGACGAGAACGGCGCCGAAGTCGGGCTGGCAGACCTGTTCGGGCATCACGATGCGCTTGTAACGTACTTCTGGATGTTCGGCACGCAGCGCGAACGGCCCTGTCCCATGTGCACGAACTTCCTCGGCGGAGCGAATGGCAACGGTGCGGACATCAAGCAGCGGGTCGCGTTAAAGATCATCGGCCGCAGCCCTGTGGATCGGCAGCGTGCATTCGCCGTCGAACGCGGCTGGCGCGACCTAGATTTCGTTCAGACCATTGGCGACGACTATGCAAGGGACCTAGCAGGCTGCTGAAATTCGCTCTGCGTTGGCGCAGTTGCTTGCTGTGGGTCTGATTTTTTTACAGACTGGCTGTCGTGCGGTGGGATTTTGGCCGATTGAGGCGGGTTTTCTGGCCATATCGGCTT